>NZ_JALGQI010000026.1:0-38279 GCF_022810385.1 Rhodococcus sp. ARC_M12
AGAGCGGACCCGATCAGCACCACGACGAACGACAACCCCGGCGCGCCGATCACCGCAGCCAGAGGCAGCAGCGGCCCGTCGGATTGACCGAATGCGATGCGGCCCCAAGGGAAGCCGCCGAACGGGACCCGAGATCGTGCCGCTTCCATCGCCACCCAGGCGCTCGCCACCCAGACCGGCGCCCACGGCAGTCGGGACATCCGATCCGCTACCGCACCGAACAGTGCCACGAAGAGTGCTTGAACGACGGACAGCGCCAGCCACGGCACCGATCCGACGTACTCCCCCACCCACGGCAGCAGAGGCACGAAGAACGCCGAGCCGGCGACGAAGCCGTAGCCGGCCCCCGCACGCGCCCCTCGCCCGCGCACAGCCAACAGCAGCATTGCAAGTGCTACCGGAGCGAGAAACCACAGATCGATGGGCGGGAATGTGGCATACAACATCAGCCCGGATGAGGCGGCGGCGAGGAGCCGGATCCACGCGCGGACTCCGTTGCTGCCGGTCACCCACCGCGCCCGGCTCGGGTCGTAGACGAGAGGTCGAGGCCCGGGCTCGATGCCGGGAGCCGATCTCATGACGGCACGCGCGTGCAGCCGGTACCGGAGGAGCCTCTGCCGTTCATCAACTACTATGGTGCATAGTATTTTATGTGATGGCAACTCTGCGGCGGTGACCGATCCCCTTCCGTCGACACCCAGCACCTGTCCGAGATACACACCCGAGAACGAGGATCCGTGAACCGCTCGCCCACCACGTCTCCCACGCGGCTGCGTGCTTACGCAGTGACTCTCGTGCTGACATTGGTCGCTACCGCGCTGACCGTCGACTACTGGGCGCAAGAAGCATTGGTCGGCTCTCCGATCCCACTACCGATCCTCGAATTGCGGCTCGCCTTCAACCGCGGAATGGCCTTCAGTCTGGGCAATTCGCTGCCCCTATGGGTGATCGTGTCGGTCACGGCGACGATCACCGCCGGGGTCGCGGCCTACGGATGGCACAGCGCTCGGCACGGGGAGCAGTGGACCACGGTGGCGCTGGCGTTGATCCTCGCCGGCGCGCTGTCCAACGTTCTGGACCGGCTTGTCGACGGTGCGGTCACGGACTACTTTCACACCGGTTGGTGGCCGACATTCAACCTCGCCGACATCTACATCACCTGCGGGGTGGTGCTGATGATCGGGGCGGCACTGGCACGCGAGAGGGCACAAGGGTTGCCCCTCTGCCCGCAGTGCCCGACAGCGCCGGATCGTGAACGTGCATGAGATATCTCGGCGTTCGAATCGAATGCCCTGCAGTGCACATACATTCGCGACAGGACAATCATGCTGATCCGCTCGAACAGTGAGGGTGATCGACACCGGAACTGCTCGAAACATAGTCGACTACAACCACCGACACGCGATCGTCGCCTCTCGCTCACCGAGGCGTACCGAGGGGAGCCTGCTGTATGAGCGAGGACATCCCGGCGCTACCGCGCCGTATTTTTCTCGCTACGAGCTGCGCTACAGCGTGCCTGACTGCCGCCGGATGCAGCGTCGGCGAAGCCCCGTCCGGTGAGGACACCGCTTCCGACGGTCCCGTCACCTTGTCGGTGAACGATGTTCCTGTCGGCGGTGGAATCGTGCTCGCCGACCGGCAGGTCGTCGTCACCCAACCGGAACCCGGTATCTTCCGGGCCTTCTCGGCTATCTGTTCTCACCGAGGGTGCACAGTGAACCGAGTTCGCAACGGCACGATCGAGTGCCCCTGCCACAACAGTGCGTTCTCGATCACCGACGGGGCGGTCATGCGCAGCCCCGCCACCGAGCCACTGCCGAACCGTGCCGTGACCAGAACCGTCGATACCCTCACCGTCGACTGATCCATCACCGGGCGCGAACATGCGAGGTGGACGGGTTCGGGGTGAACGGTCTCGACCGGGCCGATGTGCGGCACTCGAGGACCCACTCTGTGCCCCCACCCGACGGGTGCCGGTTCGGTACATCGCTGCCGTGTCGACGACAGCACAGCGTGCCGATCGCGCACCGGGTCGAGACCTGCCTACCAATTGACCTCTCGGCACCGGCCTTCGCCTTCCCGGGGTTCGACCTGCACAGTGGCGTGTTCGAGACCGAACTCGTTGCGGAGAACCTGCTGCGCTGCAGCGAGCACCCGCGGTGTCTCGGCCTCCGGGGCGACCGTCAGATGCGCCGACGCGACCTCCATCCCCGACGTCAGTGTCCATATGTGCAGATCGTGCACCTCTTCGACATCGTCGACATCGGTCAGGGCCCTTTCCACGGCGGCGACATCAATGCCCGCCGGAGCATGTTGCAGCAGAATTCGTACGGCGTGACGGCCCAGGTTGAACGCGCGTGGCAGGACGAACACGCCGATGGCGACCGCGATGACCGGGTCGGCGTACCGCCACCCGAACAGGACGGTGACCAGTCCGCTGACCAGTACGCCGATCGAGCCGAGCATGTCCGCCATCACCTCGAGATACGCACCCCGAACATTGAGGCTGTCCTTGGCGCCGCTGCGCAGCAGGACGAACGCGATGAGGTTCATCACGAGCCCGAGGGTGGCCACCGCCATCACCGGGACGCCGGGGACCTCGGGCGGATTCGTGATGCGTTGCGCGGCTTCGTAGAGAATCCAACCGGCCACACCGAACAGCAGAAGTGCATTGAACAATGCGGCGAACACCTCGGCTCGGTAGAGCCCGAACGTGCGGGCAGCCTTGGTCGATCGTCGCTGTGCGAGTGTGATCGCCACGATCGCCATCAGCACCCCGAACACGTCGGTGAACACGTGTGCGGAATCGGAGAGCAACGCCAGCGACGAGGTGGACAGGCCGACGACGACCTGCGTCACCAGGGTGACCGCCCCCAGACCGACAGCGATCCACAGTCGCCCGAGGTGCTTACCGGACGCGCTGGCCGGTGAACCCGGCTCTATCCCGTGGCCATGTCCGTGCCCCATCGTTGCTCCTTCGTCGTGTCAGATCCGCAGAACGACAACATATTGCGATATGCGCATACATGCAAGTGTTGAAGGATCATCCGGCGGTGGCTGCCCGGACTCGTACAACTATCATTCGTAGTAGTTCATTGTCGGCGCAGGTCGGACTGCCTCGCGCCCATGCCGGAAACACGATCCACCGGGAAGAGGCGCACACCATGGCCACCGAAGCGGCCCATTCGACCCGCGGCGCAGTGGATCGACGCTCCGGATCGCAGGTGATGGTGCTGTGCGCAGCGATTGCCGCGGTGGTCGCTGCACTGCTCGCAGCGATGTCGACGTCGCAAGCGCTCGTGCTGTTGGGTCTGCCCGATCCGGGCCCGATCACCACGTACGGGATCCCGGCACTGACCGCGATCGGCGAGGTGGCTGCCGTCGTGGCGGCGGGGTCGCTGCTCCTCGCGGCATTTCTCGTTCCGCCTCAGAGGTCGGGTGTGCTCGACATCGACGGGTACGTAGCCGTCCGCACCGCGGCGAAGGCCTCCGCAGTGTGGGCGGTGTGCGCGGCGGCGTTGGTGCCGCTGACACTCTCGGACGCCTCGGGTCAACCTGTCGGATCCGTTGCAGCGCAACCGGTGCAGTTCCTCGGTGCGATCGGCGATGTCGAGGCCTCCACTGCATGGGCCATCACCTCTGCGGTCGCGGCGATCACCGCCGCAGCATGCGCGGCGGTGTTGCGGCATCGATGGACCCCCGCCTTGTTCGCCCTGTCGATGCTCGCGTTGATCCCGCGCGCGGTCACCGGCCACTCCTCGACCGGCGGCAATCACGACATCGCGACGAACTCGTTGATCCTGCACATCCTCGCTGCCGCGCTGTGGGTGGGCGGACTCCTCGCACTTCTCGCTCATGCGCTGCGCGGAGGTGGGCACCTTGCCGTCGCGACCCGCCGCTACTCGACGCTCGCTCTGGTCGCGTTCGTGATCATGGCGGTCTCCGGAGTGGTCAACGCTGCCGTGCGAGTGCCCGTGACGTCGCTGTGGGATTCGACGTACGGCGCTCTGATACTGGCGAAGATCGCAGCTCTGGCGATCGTGGGGACCCTCGGGTGGATACAGCGACGACGAACGGTCCGCGCTCTGGCTCACGACCCCGCGAGGCGCAGATCCCTGATCACGTTGTCGATGATCGAGACCCTCGTTCTCGTCACCACCGTGGGCCTGGCGGTCGCACTGGGCCGCACTCCCCCGCCCCCGCCGCAGGACACCTCGCTGCCCCAGGCGCACGAAGAGGCCTTGGGCTACGTGTTGGACGGCCCGCCCACCGCTGCGCGGTTGGCGTTCGAGTGGCGTTTCGACCTGGTGTTCGGCTCCGCGGCGGTGATCGCGGCCGTCCTGTATCTGGTGGCCGTGCGGCGCCGTCGGCGGGCAGGCCTGTCATGGCGGCGGCGGTGGACAGCGAGCTGGTTGGCGGGTACTGCGGTGCTGCTCGTGGCGACCTCGTCCGGGGTCGGGTTCTACAGCCCGGCGATGTTCAGCGTGCACATGGCGGGACTGACCGCGGTCGCCGTCGCCGTGCCGTTGCTGTTGGTCCTCGGCCGACCGGCAACCTTGTTCGCCTCGGTCCTGCCGACCGCGTCGGCCGCCGAAGCACCGGGCTCGCGCGAATGGCTCCGGGCTGCATGGCAGAGCCGAGCAGCCCGGATCGCGATACACCCGTGGGTCAGCACCACGGTGTTCCTGAGCAGCTTCTACCTGCTCTACCCCGGCGGACTGTTCGACACCGTCGCCGACTCGCATGTGGCACACATGGTGATGAAGGGCTGGTTCCTGACCGTCGGGATGGTGATGTTCTGGGGCACGGTCGGCGAAGACCCGGTACCGAGACCGATCGCGGGACTGACGAAGTTGCTCGCGAGTATCACCGCATTGGCCGGGTTCGCATTCTTCCTCGTCGTGACGATCGATCTCGAGACCGCGCTCGGAGCGAGCTTCTACAGCGGACTGCGTCTGGACTGGAACGCAGACCTGCTGGCCGACCAGCGGCGCGGCGGCACTCTGGCGTGGGGCATCGGGGAGTTGCCGTTGCTCGCTGCCGCGGTTCTCGCCGCGGTCCGGTGGTCGGCGGCCGACGAGAGCGCGGCACGGCAACGAGACCGCCGAGTCGACGATCAAGGTGATACCGAACTCGAGGCGTACAACACCATGCTCGGTGGCCTGTCCTCTCGGCGCGATCACCCCTGATACCCGAAACGCCCAGCCCTGTTCCGGTGCGGATGTCGTAGCCCGGCGGGATGTCGTAGCCCGGCGGGATGTCGTAGCCCGGCGGGATGTCCTCCGAGGACCGTGACCAGCGGTACGGACGAATCCGGGTCGAGTGGGATGGAAAAACTATGCTCGATAGTAGTAACCTGTGGCCTGACCGTCACCATTTCGTTATCTCGAGCGAGGCCACGGCCTCGTAGCCACCAAGGATTGTGATCTTGGCCCGACACCGCACACCCGATCCGATCGACGACGACTACGCAGCGCCGGCACCCGGCGTCGCGGTCTCGATGCCCGTCGGCAACAGGCCGACGGCGCTCATCGATCACCCCCGTCATCGACACGCCGGGTTCGCACCCTCGCGTTTCGTGACCGAGTCGCCCGCCGAGACCGTGTACTCCGACAATCGGTCGCAGGACGAGCACACGCCTTCGGCGCAGACGCCCGCACCGGATGTACCCGCTCACGCGGTCAGCGCCGCCTGGGACACCGCGGCCGCGGACACTGCCGCGTCGATGTGGGTGCACGTGGCCGGTCCGGACGAGACGACACACGGCGACGGTGGCCGCGATGTAGTGCAGGCCGTGTCGCGACGTGCTCGCCGCGGACTTCATCGCCGCCGGGTGCCGAAGCCGGGTGGCCGCGCCATCGCTGCGTCGGTCGCGGTCGGTGCCTTTCTGTCCGCGGCAGCGACGTCTCCGAACACCGGGTCGCAGGACAGTGTGGCGCTCAGCGCTGCGAGTATCGATAGCCCTCCCGCCGGCGTCCTGCCGCCGAGCCCGGTCGTCGCCTCACCCCCGCAGGTGTTGCAAATGCCCGATCTCGATGTCGGCCGGCTCGCGCAGCGCATGACCGAGCAACTCGCCGAGGGGGGAGTTCGGGCGGCGGAGCGCGCCGCACGCGATGCCGAGGCGCGGCGCCCGCTCTCGGTGGTGCCGGTGTCGGGCACATTGACCTCCAGTTCTGGGCCGCGTTGGGGGACAACGCATTACGGACTCGACATCGCCAATACGATCGGGACGCCGATCGTATCGGTGACCGACGGTGAGGTCATCGAAGCAGGGCCGGCGCAAGGGTTCGGCCTGTGGGTGCGTATTCGTCAGGACGACGGCACGATCGGGGTGTACGGCCACATAGACCAGGCGCTCGTCACCGCCGGTCAACGCGTGAAAGCCGGCGAGCTCATTGCTACGGTAGGCAACCGAGGCCAATCCACCGGACCCCACCTGCATTACGAAGTGTGGCAACCCGACGGTGCCAAGTCCGACCCGACGGCGTGGCTGTCGGCACGCGGAGTCGATATCACCTGACACGACGAGGAAAGAAGAACTGGCGATGAAAAGGCTCGGTGATCTCGAAGCGGAGGTGATGAACGTGCTCTGGCAATGTGATCGACCGCAGTCGGTCCACGACCTGCGTGAACGCATGGCCGACAGAAACCCCGCCTACACCACGATCCTGACCGTCGTGACCCATCTCCACGAGAAGGGGTGGGTCGAGCGGACCAAGCAGTCACGCGCCTATCTCTACTCGCCCGTGCAATCTCGGGCCGAGGCCACCTCGCAAGCGCTGCGCGAAATCCTCGACACCAGCACCGACTCGGCCGCCGTGCTGATGCATTTCGCGAAAACCGTCACCGACGACGAACTGGACGCCCTGCGGGGGAACCTGCCGGACGCGAACCGGTGATCGTCGCACTGGCATTACTCCTCGCCGCGACCCTGGTGGCCGTTGCCATGCCGCCGCTGCTGACCTCACTCACCCGCACCGTCGGCCCCTCTCTCGCCTTGACCGCTTGGATCGGCAGCATCGCCGGGGTGCTGTTTCTCGTGGGATCCGCGGTGGCGGTGTTGCTCTGGCCCGGCCATGCGCCGGCCGAGGGCATGGTCGAACTCGCCGTCCGCTGCCTGGGCTCGCTGCAACACGCGGCCCAGCCGTGGATCGGGGAAGCGGTCGCCGGGGCATCGGTCGTCCTCGCGGCGTCGGCATCGGCGCGCGTCCTGCGCTCGACTCGCCGTCAGCTTCGAGCGCGGTCCAAAGTCCGCGACTATCACCGCGATGTCATCGCCGTCGTGGCGCGCACGGACCCCGGACCCGAACCGATCATGTGGCTCGACCACCCACTCCCGCTGGCCTACAGCATCGACGGTCGCCCCGGCTACGTCGTGGCCACCGAAGGCCTGCTCGCCCATCTCGATCCCGAACAACAGCGAGCAGTGATCGCACACGAACGTGCCCACCTGCGCGGGCGCCATCACCGCATCGTCAACATCTGCGAGATCCTGGCCAAAGCGCTTCCTCGCGTTCCCCTCTTCGCCGCGGCACCCGCGGCGGTACGGGTCCTGGTCGAGGTCGCAGCCGACCGGTCCGCGGCCGCAGTCACCAGCGCCGACACTGTACGTTCGGCATTGTCGACGGTCTCGCAGGCGCATTCTGCGCGGCCACTGTGGGCACTGGGCCTGATCGGGGACTCGACCACCGAGCGGTTGCATCACCTCGACACGAGCGCGCAAACACCGAGCCGAACCCGAGCGGGCGCTTATGCTGCCGCCGCCGTGCTGCCCCTCGTCGTGCCGGCCGTGTTGGCCGTCGTCTCGCTCAGCGCGGTCTCCGCCGCAGCGTGCGCGGTCCTGCTGATCTGAACAACCCCAAATACTATGCTGCATAGTATTTGGGTTACACTGGCGGACGCGTCCTGTAATTCGCGTGCGACACGAAGGTGGTTCCATGACGGCGCTGACATCTCCTCCGGCTGCGCCGGCGGTTCGCCCCTATCCACCCCGCGGGGCCCGCAAGGGGTCGTTCCTGCACACGATGGTCACCACCACCGATCCGAAGGTCATCGGACTGATGTACTTGGTGACCTCGTTCGGGTTCTTTCTCGTCGGTGGCCTGATGGCGTTGATCATGCGCTCCGAGCTCGCGGTCCCGGGAATGCAGTTCCTCTCCAACGAGCAGTACAACCAGCTCTTCACCATGCACGGCACGATCATGCTGCTGCTCTACGCCACCCCGATCGTCTTCGGCTTCGGCAACTACATCCTGCCGCTGCAGATCGGCGCACCCGATGTCGCCTTCCCCCGGCTCAATGCCTTCTCCTACTGGCTGTACCTGTTCGGCGCACTGGTCACCACCGCAGGTTTCATCAGCCCCGGCGGTGCCGCAGACTTCGGCTGGACCGCGTACACCCCGTTGAGCAGCGCCGTCTACTCCCCCGGTATCGGATCCGACCTGTGGATCGTGGGCCTGCTCGTCGCCGGCCTGGGCACCATCCTGGGCGGGGTCAACATGGTCACCACCGTGGTGTGCCTGCGCGCACCGGGAATGACGATGTTCCGGCTACCGATCTTCACCTGGAACATCCTGGTGACCTCGATCTTGATCCTGCTGGCGTTCCCACTGCTGACCGCAGCACTGATGGGCCTGCTCGCCGACCGTAAACTCGGCACCCACATCTTCGATCCCGCCAACGGCGGAGCGTTGCTCTGGCAGCACCTGTTCTGGTTCTTCGGACACCCCGAGGTCTACATCATCGCGCTACCGTTCTTCGGAATCGTCTCGGAGATCTTCCCGGTCTTCTCCCGCAAACCCATCTTCGGGTACAAGGGGTTGATCTACGCCACCGTCGGCATCGCCGCCCTGTCCATCGCGGTGTGGGCGCACCACATGTACGCCACCGGTGCCGTGCTGCTGCCGTTCTTCTCGTTCATGACCTTCCTCATCGCCGTGCCGACCGGGGTGAAGATCTTCAACTGGATCGGCACCATGTGGCGCGGCCAGGTCACCCTCGAATCCCCCATGCTCTTCTCCATCGGATTCCTGATCACGTTCGTCTTCGGTGGACTGTCCGGAGTGCTCCTGGCGAGCCCGCCCATCGACTTCAACGTCACCGACACCTACTTCGTCGTCGCGCACTTCCACTACGTCGTGTTCGGAACGGTCGTGTTCGCGACCTACGCCGGCATCTACTTCTGGTTCCCCAAGATGACCGGCCGCATGCTCGACGAACGACTGGGCAAGTGGCACTTCTGGCTGACGTTCCTCGGCTTCCACGCCACCTTCCTCGTCCAGCACTGGCTCGGCGCCCAAGGAATGCCGCGCCGCTACGCCGACTACCTCCCGTCCGACGGATTCACCACCCTCAACCAGATCTCGACCGTGGGATCGTTCGTCCTCGGGGCCTCGACGCTGCCGTTCATCTGGAACGTGTTCAAGAGCTACCGCTACGGCGAAGTGGTCACCGTCGACGACCCCTGGGGCTTCGGTAACTCCCTCGAGTGGGCGACCAGTTGCCCACCCCCGCGGCACAATTTCATCGAGATGCCCCGGATCCGCTCCGAGCGGCCGGCGTTCGAGCTGCACTATCCGCACATGGTCGAACGCATCCGCGCCGAGCAGCACGTCGGTGGCCCGCACTCGGATTCGATCGCGCCCTCGGAAGTGATCACCGAAGCGATTGCCGGACCGGACGTATCGAAACGGCCGGACGTCGACAAGTAACACGGTCGACCGACCCCCGTAGGCTCACACCCCCTTACTACTAGTGCGCATAGTAGTAAGGAGAATCAGTACGACCAGAGGAGAACCGAACGTGAAACGATGGATGCTGGTCGCCGTGCTCATGTGCGGCACAGCACTGTTCTCCGCGGCCCCGGCATCGGCGCACAGTGAACTCGTCAGCTCCGACCCCCCGGCCGATGTGACGCTCGAGTTCGCACCGATCGGCGTCGGCCTCAAGTTCAATCAGGACATCAACGAATCGTTCGCGACCATCAGCGTGGTAGGTCCTGGCGATACTCAGTGGACGCAGGGTACGGCCACGGTCGAGGGCCCCGACGTATCGGTCCTGCTCGAGGACGGCCTACCCAACGGGCAGTACACCGTCGGCTACCGCGTCACCTCCGCGGACGGGCACCCGATCACCGGGTCGTACGGCTTTTCGGTCGACGTCGCGGAGACCGCCACCCGCCCGGACGCTGCTGCACAGCAATCGCAGGGCGGTGCGACCTCGCCGGCTCCCTCGACCACGCCGACGCAGGCCTACGATCCGAACAACCCGTCCGCCAGCGAGGACCGGCCACCGAAACAGAACACCATGATGCTGCTCTCCATCGTGGGCCTGACTGTCCTCGGTCTCGCTGCCATCGCCCTGACGTTGGTGATCCGAGGCAAGGACAAGCAATGACAGGGGCCCGATGAACATCGCCGCCGTAACTCCCCCGGAAGGCCCGCCGACCCTGGCAGCGTTGCTGAGCTTCGATCTTCCGCCGCTCCCGATCCTGCCGATCGCCGGCATCGTCATGGCCGGACTGTACTGCTGGGGGCTCTACCGGATCCGCGGCCGGGGTATCGCATGGTCACGGTGGCGGAGTGCGAGTTTTCTGCTCGGCTGCGCGGCGCTGGTCCTGGTGACCGGACTGCAGGTCGAACGCTACGGATACAGCCTGTTCAGCGTCTTCATGTTCCAGCATCTGACGTTGTCGATGACCATCCCACCGTTGTTGGTGGTGGGTTCGCCCGGACGACTTCTGTTGCGTGCCACCGCTCATCACGGAGCCGGGCGGTGGGTACTGATCGCGGCGCTGACGGGGTTGCGTAGCCGCGCCGGGCGCATCGCACTACATCCAGGTCTGACGATCCCGTTGTTCCTCTTCAGCTATTACGGGCTGTATCTGTCGTCGATCTTCGATGTTCTCGCCATCACAGTCATCGGGCACGTATCGATGGAGATCTTCTTCTTCGCCAGCGGGCTGCTGTTCATCATCCCTGTGCTCGCCGTCGGCCCCCTCCCCGTTCGGCAGAGCAATCTGGGCCGGTTGTTCGACCTGTTCGTCGAGATGCCGTTGCATGTGTTCTTCGGTGTCATCCTGATGATGTCGAGCACCCCCATGCTCGCCACGTTCGCCTCCCCTCCCCCGCAGTGGGGTGTCGATCCGGTATCCGATCAGAAGCTCGCCGGGGCGCTTGCGTGGTCCTACGGTGAGCCGGTGGCCCTGCTGGTGGTGCTCATCTTCTGCATTCGGTGGAACCGGGACGAAAAGGAGGAATCGGCTGCCGCGGACCGGCACGCCGAAGAAGACGGGTACAGCGAACTCAACGCCTACAACGACTTTCTGAAAAAGATCGGTAGCGAGACCAGTCAACGGACCTGAGCTGTCGCGGCCGTCCCGCGCTCGGGGACTGCCGCGAGCTCATCGCCTGATCGCGCTTACTGGCAAGGGCCTGATCGGGCGCATTCATCGCGCACGTGTGCCCACCCCGATTCTGGCTCCACGCTCACCGAGCCAGGCTTGCGGATCGACCTTCTGTCCCGCGGGAGAAGTCGCCTCGAAATGCAGATGCGGACCCGTCGAGTTACCGCGGTTCCCGACCTCTGCAATCCGATCGCCCTTACGGACGCGCTGACCCACCGTGACCGAATTTCCGTTGTTGTGCCCGTAGGTGGTGATCGATCCATCGTCGTGTCTGATCCGAACCCACAGCCCGAAGCCCTGTGCGGGCCCGGCGCTGATGACCGTTCCATCGGCCGCGGCGACGATCGGTGAGCCCAGTGAGTCGGCGATGTCGACACCGCCGTGTTGTGTCCCGCTTCGGGTGCCGAAATTCGAGGTGACCAGTCCGCTGCTGGGTGCGACAGCAGACGCAGTACCTCGGGAGGTGGCCGAGCCACCGGACGTGGAACCGCGCTGCTGTGCTGCATCAGGAACAGAATCTTCGGGCGCGGTCGTCTCGGATGCGGGAGGGGTGTCGGTGGTGCCGGGCACGGGCGAATCGCGGCCGGTGTTGCCCGTCACCGGATCCTGTTCCCCACCTCGGTCGCCGTCATGCGGGACTGCGGGGTCGAGGGCGTCGACCTGGAGCGATGCGGCGATACGAAGGGCCAGGAGTGGGTCGAGAGTCGCCAACGGGGCCAGGCAGGACAGGGACTGCGCCGGGGCATTCGAGACTCCACGGGCGATGGCGTCGACGATGCATCCTGCCGACGCGGACACCGGGCCGGCGGTGTCCGCGATGACGCCGCCGGCCTGGGCGGCGGCCCACGTCGAGGATGCGAAGGCTGCGAGGTCTGCCACCGCGATCGGATCGGTACCGATTGTCGCGGCCCGATCGGTCAGGCGGATCAACCGGCTGACGGCGTCGGCGGTCTGCTGACCTTCGACCTCGTCCCCGGACTCCACGGCCGGTTGACCCGGATTCGCTTCGGCTACCGGGGCGTGCAGGAACACCGCACCGAGTGCGGCACCGACGATCACGTATGTCCGCGCACCTCGGCATGCGCGACGTCGCCCGCCGCTCGGCGTCGTCTTTCCCGCGTTGTTCACGTGGTCACCCCACCCTTCTCGTTGAATGCCGGTCACGATCGCAGTGGATGCCGTGTCGGCCGTGGGTCAGTGTTGCGTGATCCCATCGACACCACAAGCCCCTTCTGTCACACTCTCGACTGCATTCGTCGCTGTTTCGCCTATCGATTCGGCGTCGAAAGTGAGTGCTTTGCACAGTAACTCGACGATTCGACGCCTTTTCATGCGTGCCGATGCCGGTCATGGGGGTCATCCCAATCGTTATTACTATGCAACATAGTATTTAGATATCGGCGTCAGCTCTCCGGCAACGGTGAGACCCCGTGTGCGCTCAGCAGGACATCGATCTGACCGACCTCGGCGGTTTGCGCGGAGGCGATCGAGCCCGCGAGCGCGGCGACAGCGGGAACTGTCGCGTTCGCTGCTCCCTGCTCTGCCATCGGGATTCCCCCACGATGGTGGCGGCGGAGCAGTTGTAGATACCGGCCGTCGAATTCTTCGGCGTTCATCCGGCGAAGTGCCGTCAGCTCGGCGGTACTGGCCATGCCGGGCATCGACGTCGCGTCCTGTCCGCTGTCGTTCGCGGACGCGCTCATGTCCATCGGGTGACCCCCTGTCGAGCTGGCCCCGGTCATCCACGTCATCGTCGGGCCGTCGGGCAGATATGGCCTGTCCCACAGTGTCAACCAGCCTTGCATCGTGCCGACTTGGCTCTGCTGCGAGGTCAACACGTCGAAGGCGAGGGTCCGGATGACCGGATCCGTCGAGCGTCCCAACGCCATCGCCGACATCTCGATCGCCTGGTTGTGATGGACCGACATGTCCTGCGCGAAACCCACATCCACCGAATTCGATGCCGGTACGGCCACTCGTGCGCTGTCCGGTGTGAGCAGTACGCCGATGAGGACGCCGGACAGGACGAGAGCTGTCACCGCCAAGCCGATGAGCAGTGCCCTGGGCCTGGATCTGGGTCCCGTTTCCGCGGCGTCATTCTGTGCACTGTCGTTCTGTGCATCGTCGATCTGGGCATCGTCGGCCTGGCCGTGCACGGTCATCGACTCCCCTCCCCCATCGGCGCTGGCGCACTGTCGAGGGCCGGGTCTTCCTCGAGGGGCACCGCGTCCGGTCCTGGCTCGCTGGCGTCGAACGGCGGCGGGTTGTCGGGATCGAACGCGCCGGGAATGGTCGAGCAACTGGCTCCGCTCTCGGGGTGGGTCGAGGGGTTCTGTCGCAGAGCAGCGACGAACTGAGTGATGCGCCGGTCGGAGGCATTGTCGAGCTCGAGTCGATGGCCCCACGACTGCAGCGTGATCGGTGCCGTCAGGCCCGGGTAGGGCGACATCATCGTGTAGGGCTCGCCCTCGACCCGCCCGGCGAGTGAACCGACCTCGTCGGAGGAGACCCGGTTCGGGTCGTACGTCACCCACACCGCCCCGTGTTCGAGCGAATGAACCGCGTTCTCGCTGCGTAGCGGGACGGGGTACACCACTCCGGTACACGTCGCCCAGGTCTGGTCGTGAGGGCCGCCGAACGGCGGACTCTGATCGTAGGCAACTCTCTGAGCTGGTTCGACGTGCCGCGCGGCCGGATACTCGACCTCGACGACGCCGTCGATGCCGCGGGAGGGGTCCGGGTCGTCGGCGGTCGGCGCGAACCGCTCGGCCTGATTGCGTTCGAGGACGCGGGGGGCCAGGTTGTATCCGATCGCACCGACGAGCACGACGATGACGACACCCGCGCCTATCACCGCCCAGGGAGCGCGCACGCCCCCGGGCACTCCGGCTGGGCGTGATCGCCGAGTCGAGCTCCGTCGGCCTCGGGCGGGGTTTCTGCTGCTGTTCATATTGCTCCTCCATCAAATACTATGCACCATAGTATTTGAATCAAGGTCCCAGGAAGCCCCTACGCACGACAGGACGGCCGATGCCGGTGTTCCGCGCACCCTCAACTGCTCGCGGGCAGCTTGCCCTTCATGTGCTGGCCTACAACGGTGCACGCCTGCTCTTCGTGTGTGTCGCCGCAGGAGTGCTTTTGGCCGTCGACGCACTGACGAGCCTTGACATTTCCTTCGTGTTGGTACTGCTTGGCGCACTTGCAGCAAGCCTGCCGCTGTCGGCACTGACCCTGAGGAAGCTCCGCCGAACCATCAATGCGGACATCGAAGCAGTCGATCGCACGCGCTCGATCAAGAAGCGAGGCCCCGCGGCGGGACGACCCGGCACCGACAAACCGTGACGTCGGCGCACGGACTTCGGCGTTGGCGTTGGCGTTGGCGTTGGCGGATCGTCCGTGTCGGTCACTGTTCGCCGACCCATTCGACGGACGCTTCGGCGTCCGGCTCGATGTCTAGTAGTTCCAGGGTGCGGTGCATCAGAGTCTCGATCCGATACTCGAGATCATCGACGAGGTCAGGCACATCGGCCAGAGCGGCGTGGGCACGGCGGCGGGCATCGACACCGATTAGCTAGTAGTCCGAGCCTGGTGCAGCTGACACCGGGTGCGGTGGTGTGCCGGTGACGTCAGTTTCCCGCTCGCCACGACCGCGTCGCCACGACAGGGGCGGGCGTGGATCGCGCCGGGGCAGTCGCCCGGAGCGGTGAGCAGCGATGACCGCCCCGACCGCTACCTGGGGCATCGGGTCGGCGGGAAACGGCACGACCCCACCGGTCGATCGGAACGGCGACGGGGCCTGGACGCACCGGCCACCTGCACATACCGGGAAAAGTCTCCCCCGGTACGTGCTCGGTGAGTAGTAGCGTCGAGGGGTAGCGATAGAACCGCAGGACAGTACGCCAGCGTTCCCACATCTCGGCGGGACGGAAGCCTTCCGACTCATCGGCTGATATCCGGACACTGTGCCGCCCACCGATCCACAGGGATGGAACTGACCACGCGCGGATGGGCCGCGAGTTCGTGCTACTTGAGCACGCAAATTACACCGCTGGGTGGGCTTGTCACCGAGGTCGGCAGACGAGGTGCAGGTGGGAGTTCGATTGCTTCCGAAGGGAATACGAACACCGAAGAACCGCCGAGTGAGCTGCACCTCATCGACTTGCGGCTCCGTACACGGCCGGGAGACTTGGTTGCATGACATCTTCTGTGGCACTCAGCCGCGAAACAGCCGTCGGCGCGGAGGCGCGACTGTCGTGGATACTGTCCGCGCTGGCCGGAATGGTGGGTGCTGTCGCATTTCTGCATTCGGCGGGGTATTTCGTGACGTTCATGACCGGCAACACCGAACGCGCCGTCATCGGGCATTTCGGCAGTCCGGAAGGTAAGCCCGTTGCACCCGGCGCATCGCCGTGGGCGGCGCTGGCTTTGATGGGTGCCTTTCTGGCGGGAGTGGTGATCGCGTCGATCTGCCGCCGCCGATACTGGTCCAATCACCCACACGGAGCAACAGTTGTCACGACCATCGCCCTCGCCGCGGCAGGGCTCATCGATATCGGGATATCCGGCTGGGCGTCCGACGACGTAAATTTCTATCCCATTCTGTTGGTTGCGTTCGCTCTCGGCGCGCTCAACACAGCATTCACGAAACGAGAAGAAACCTACATCCCCCTGAGCTACGTCACCGGCACCGTCGTCAAACTGGGCCAAGGGATCGAAAGACACCTACTGGGCGGCGGTACTTACCTCGACTGGCTTTGCTATGCAATGCTTCTCGGGTCCTTCGCAGCCGGAGGCGCAGCCGGGGCTCTGATCGGTGCCGCGATCACCGGACCTCAAGTACTCCTGGTTACCGCAGCCATCAGCCTGCTTGCAAGCATCTTCACCTTCACTCACACCGAGCGACGATCCCTATGGGGATAGGTCTATTCCCGGCCAGCGAAAACCTACGGGTCCGCGCTCCCGAGATCGTTCTGCTCCACCGGCGGACTCGACCAACAGAAACACTGTCGCAACGTGAATCAATCGGTTTGAGCGTGTGGAGAGGATGTTCGATACACACCATCTCTCGCTTGGCCCTGATCTCTTCGCCAAGGCGTCAGCGATGCCGGTAGTTGCTAGGTGGGTTGGGAGGTCGGTGCCGAAACCGTCAATAGTCGGCGACGCCGACGAGCGAGCTCGGTTTCGCAGCTACGTCGTGCACGGCCGCATCGGTCCCCGTGTGCGATCCGGATCGGAGCCATTGCCGACGACGGATACGGCAGATTCTGGGTCTCCCGCTGTGGACAACCGCGGGTGGTTCGCCCGCATCGCTACGCGTTGGCCATCGCGCTCGGTGGGTCGATCGACGAGTCGGTGAACGCATTGCACATGTCCGACAACCCGATCTGTGTACGAGTGACGCTGGACGAGGCGCAGCAACAGCCTCTTCACGTGGTCGACGGGAACCAATCGCAGAATCTGCGCGACATGGCCGCGAAAGGTCGCGGCGGTGGACGCCGCCGACCCGGGCTTTGGTACGGGCCGGATCGAGCCGCACGGGCGACGCGCGCCGGTTGCGTACGGCGGTACGCCATGGCCGAGACGACGTATCGGTGCAGGCAGCCTACTGAAGAGCGGTACACCCACGCTGTTCTCTCTAGCGTCGACGGATCGCAACCCACAGTCCGCAACGTCGGCAGATATAGGCAGCTCCCCCTGCCAGGGAGTGCAACTTCACGGTCGGGAAATCGCGACCACAGCAGGAACAGGCCGAGGTGCCGTCACTCTCACTGGACAGATTCATGAGCAAGCCCTTTCCGTCGAGAGTGACGGGAGAAGTTCGGCACTCCGTCTCCTTCCGCGTAATCGAATTCTACGACCTGTGCGCTGCCAACTTCAGCACGGATATACCGTGGGTGGATGGAGATCACCCTGCAGTATTTCGACGGTTGCCCGAACTGGACGGTCACTGCTGAACGGTTGCAGCTCCTCGCCGCGGAACACTCGGACGCCGTGCTCGTCTATCAACGCGTGGACACGGTGGACATGGCCGAACAGGTGCGTTTTCGTGGCTCTCCGACCGTTCTCGTCGACGGCGTCGACGTCATGGGCGACACATCCGCCGCAGTCGGTCTGGCCTGCCGTGTGTACATGACAGGTGACGGGCCGGCGGGTGCGCCGAGCATGGCTCAGCTCCGGGAAGCCATCCTCGGCTGACACCCGAATCGGGATACCCCAGGGGGTACTCATTGGTATCGTCGGTGACATACAGTCAGCTGATCGGCATGGTCGACGGGGCACAGCTCCGGAGGCCGGTTTGCTGAAAGCACTGACGGTGTTCGGCGTGCTGTTAATGCCTTCGGTGACACCGAACAATGAAGGTGATACAGCCGTGCTCGGGGGCCCGCATCCCTTTTTGAGTGCGGAGTCGCGGACGTCGCTGAATCCGGCGGTCGTCGATCCGACGAGATGTCCCGTGCGGGCGTTCTTCATCCCGCAGATGCGGGCCGTCCCGTCTCGACGGACCAGGGATCGACGCAGTTCGCAACCGTCGACACCGACGGCAACCTGATCGCCTTGCATAACGACGCCCCCGCACCCGAGGGACAGTTCTACCCGTCGCTCGACGGACGAGGGCGCACGATTGAAATTGGCTCGGCGCGGCGACTGCCGTCACCACTGACCGATCGACCCGCTCTTGGCAGGACCACTCAAGAGCCCATCGGACCACACATGATCACACCCGCAGCGGCGAGGGCACCGAACACGATCGGACTCGCGGTGATCGAGAGGACGATCAAGGACAGTTGGGTGCGGGCCCGCGCGTGCACGGGGGTGGACACAGCGACGGTGAGGCGATGAGCACGAGCGAGCACGTCGCCTCCGCTCGCGCCGAGGGCACCCGCGGGAGCGACGGACGAACCAGTGAGGGCGAGCAGACCACCGAGTAGCGCCCGCCGACCATGGGAGCGGGCAGCGCTGTCGTCCGCGCACATCTCGAGCAGCAGGGCGATCTCGGTCGCCCCGTCGCGGAACAACCGCATCCATGGAGCTGCCGCGGCGAGTCCGCGAACAGAGGCGAGCAGCAGGTGATGGCGACCGATTAGGTGAGCACGTTCGTGCGCCAAGACGGCGCCTAACTGATCCGGGACGAGTGCATCCAGGGCACCAGTAGTGATCACGATGGTCTTCGGACGGCCAGCAACGCAGTAGGCGAGCCGATCCGCGGTGTCGACGACCACCGCGTCGGTACCGGGCAGGCGTTGGCCGATCACCCTCGCCGTCCGGGCGTGGCGAAGCGTGTGCGTTCGCATCCGCAGCATGCCCCGCCCAGCCCTCCACACCACCAACGGAAGCGCCGCCGCAGCGACCGCGGAGACTGCTATCAGTGTTCCCTGAAGCAGTGCTGCGGCACGGCCGTCGATCGACCGGAGCACCTCGACGACGCACGCTGACACCCAGTGAGCGTCTCTGTTCCAATGCACCGCTTCGGTGACGAGCATGATCGCCGCGCCGGTCCAGGTCAGGATCACCACCGCCATTGCTGCACTCCAGGCAGCTATCCCGAGCTGCGGAGCGATGCCCCGGCGGGTCAGTCGCGCGAGCACAGGCGGACCGGCTACCGAGACCACGAGCCCGTAGAGCAGCAGGCACAGAGTCAGAGTCATCGCGACTGGCCGGGGTCGGTCAGTCTGCGCAACGCTCTTCGCACACGCTCCGACTCTTCGTCGCTCATCTGCTCGACGAAATGGGTGAGCACCAGGTCCGACTTGCCGCCCGCAGCGAACGCGTGACGCATCAGCCGGGCACTGTGCTCCTCGCGAGACAACGTCGGCCAGTAGTCGAACGCCTTGCCCCTACGGGTGCGCTCCAACCAGCCCTTACGGTGCAGGTTGTCCATCGTCGACATCACCGTGGTGTAGGCAATCACCCGCTGCTCGGCCAATTCGTCGAACAACTCCCGCACGGTGCTTCGCGCACCGCGGGCCCACAGGCGATCCATCACTACCGCCTCGAGTTCACCGAATCCGTTCACCCGCACCTATCGCCTCCTGCCCTGTCGTCTCCTGATCCTAGGGTCGTCGGTAACACGACATCTACTATCTATGTACGTACTCAGTATATGGTCGTGATGTCCCGTCTCCTCGGGACCAGAATTGAGGGAGATTCCGATGACCGAACTGATGACCAACCTGCAGACGTGGTGGGATTGCCAGATCATGATGGCCACCGGCATGTGTGGGGACATGTGCGCCGCAATGATGTGTTGCTGACCGGCTGACGACCTGCGATAGGATACTTCCCCCGACTTCCCGAAAGTCGGGGGAAGCTTGCCGGGCGAGCCTCTCGCGCGGCGTCGTACAGAACGAATCGACAGGGCGAGCGCAGTCTTTGACGATTGCGTACGGACGAAGACCAGGCTTGCCGAAGCCCTGCTGATCTGATCTCGTAACTCTCCTCGGCGACGGGGTGCCGGCGACGACGCTGCGCTTCCACGAAAGCGAGGGGCTGCTGCCGGCGGACCGAGCCCCGAACGGGTACCGCGTCTACGACAAACGAGCACAGCAACGGTTGGCGTTCATCACCGCCGCGAAAAGCTCGAAACTGACGCTGCCACAGATCAAGACGATGCTGCGCGCATGGGAGAACGACTCCTGCGCCGCTGTGAAGACCGGGCTGCGGCCAACACTGCGCGAGCACATCACCCGGGAGGAGGAGTCGATCGCGCAGCTCACCGAGCTGCATGCCGCAATGACCGGTGCGTTCGATCGTCTCGACGACACTCCCGACGCGTCGGCGCGCCGTTCGACCCGCAATGCAGCTGGTTGACCTCGGCCTCCTCGCCGTCTCGGACGGATTCGGCGAGTAGGGAATCGAAAGCGCCTTCGTAGCAGGTGCCACCGCGATCGGGAAGTCGGCGATCTCGACCGCGCCGTACGGAGCAACTGCGGTTTGTCGCGTGCGTCCGCAGGTCCGGTGACCGGGTCCCACACCACGGAGGTGTTCTTCGTCGTGCCGTCGTCCTGTCTCAGTACGGCACGACGAGGATCGGACTCGTGCCGACGAGACCGGGGCCGAGCATTCACGCATAGCGATCATACCGGGCTTAGATGCTATCATCGTTGCATGACGATCAATAAGGATGGCCGCCTGCCCGGCGGTTCCACGTCGACTTTCGATGCGGCAGTGTCGTTGTTCCACAGCCTTTCCGATGCGACACGGTTGGCTATCGTTCGCCGTCTCGCCAGCAGGGAGGTGCGTGTAGCGGACCTGGTGAGCGAGCTGGGGCTGGCACAGTCGACGGTATCGGCGCACATGGCGTGCCTGCGGGACTGCGGATTGGTCGTCGGTCGCCCCCAGGGCCGGCAGGTGTTCTACTCCCTCGTCCGGCCGGAACTGTTGGACCTGCTCGCTTCGGCCGAGACCCTCCTCGCCGTCACGGGGAACGCGGTGGCACTCTGCCCGGTTTACGGCACCGCGCCCGCCGGGTCGGCGGTGACCGGATGAGCGACGCATGCGGCTGCGGCCACGACGAACCCCGCCTGGACGGCGACGAGGAGCACGAACCCGACAAGCTGTGGCAGATCACCGAGATCCGAGCTGCCGCGGTGGCCGGTGCACTGCTGGCGGCAGGGCTGATCATTGACTGGATCGGCGGCCCTGATCGGCTGACCCTGGTGCTCGAATCACTCGCGTTGATCGTCGCCGGCTACACCTTCGTCCCGTCGACCCTTCGGCGGCTCGCGCGCGGCAAGATCGGTGTCGGCACCCTGATGACCATCGCGGCGGTCGGTGCCGTGATCCTTGGTGAGGTCGGCGAGGCCGCGATGCTCGCGTTCTTGTTCGCGATCAGCGAGGGCCTCGAGGAGTACGCGGTCGCCCGCACACGGCGAGGTCTACGGGCACTGTTGTCCCTGGTTCCCGACACCGCCACAGTCCGACGAGACGGCCTCGAGCAGGCGGTGTCGCCGACCGAGTTGATGCTCGGGGAGATGATGATCGTCAAGCCCGGCGAGCGCATCGCCACCGACGGCACCATCCGCCGCGGCACCACCGCGCTCGACACCTCGGCGATCACCGGCGAATCGGTGCCCGTCGAGGCCGGGCCCGGCGACGACGTGTATGCCGGGGCGATCAACGGAACCGGCGTTCTCGAGGTGGAGGTCTCCGCACATGCCGAGGACAACTCGCTGGCCAAGATCGTCCGGATCGTCGAGGCCGAGCAGTCCCGCAAGGGTGAGGCTCAGCGGTTGGCCGACACGATCGCCAGGCCCCTGGTGCCGGCAATCATGGTCGCCGCCGCCCTCATCGCCGCCGTGGGCAGCCTGCTCGGCGAACCACGGGTATGGATCGAACGCGCACTGGTCGTCCTCGTCGCCGCCTCACCGTGCGCACTGGCCATCGCCGTCCCGGTCACCGTCGTCGCGGCGATCGGCGCCGCCAGCAAACTCGGCGTCCTGGTCAAGGGAGGCTCAGCTCTTGAGGCGCTGGGCCGCATCCGCGTGATCGCGCTCGACAAGACCGGCACCCTGACCCGCAACAAGCCGGTCGTCATCGACGTCGCCACCGCGGACGGTGCGACCCGCGAACAGGTCCTCGCCGTGGCCGCAGCGCTGGAAGTGCGCAGCGAGCACCCCCTGGCCGCGGCGATCCTCGCCGCCGTCGACGACCACACACCCGCCGACGACGTCGTCGCAGTCACCGGAGCCGGCCTCACCGGCCGCCTCTGCGGCGACGACGTCCGCCTCGGCCGACCAGGGTGGATCGACCCCGGCCCGCTGGCCGCGGACGTGGAACGGATGCAGCACGCCGGAGCCACCGCCGTCCTCGTCGAACAGGACGGCCGCACCCTCGGCGCGATAGCGGTCCGCGACGAACTGCGACCCGAAGCCGCGGAAGTCGTCGCCGGTCTCCGCCGCGACGGGTACCACGTCGCGATGCTCACCGGGGACAACGAACGCACCGCCCGCGCACTGGCCGCCGACGTCGGCATCGAGGAGGTCCACGCGGATCTGCGACCGGAGGACAAAGCACGCATCATCGGCGACCTGAAGGGCCGCCGGTCGACCGCGATGGTCGGCGACGGCGTCAACGACGCCCCCGCACTGGCCACCGCCGACCTCGGTATCGCCATGGGCGCCATGGGCACCGACGTGGCCATCGAGACCGCCGACGTCGCCCTGATGGGTGAGGACCTGCGGCACCTGCCGCACGCCCTGGCCCACGCGCGCCGATCCCGACGCATCATGCTGCAGAACGTCGGGCTGTCGCTGGCGATCATCACCGTGCTGATGCCGCTCGCCCTGTTCGGAATCCTCGGCCTGGCCGCGGTGGTGCTGGTGCACGAACTCGCCGAGATCGTGGTCATCGCCAACGGAGTCCGCGCCGGCCGCACCCACCCCCTGTCCGCCGCAGCGGTGCCCGCACCTGCCCCGGCAGCAGCCGAGGCCTGGACATGAGCCCAGACCCCACTTCGGGCCCGATGCCGGGTGTCTCGACCGGGGGACGCTCGGCGACTCGATCCCGGTGGACCCTGGCGATCGTCGTCGCCGTCCTCGTCGCGGCGGCACTCGCGGCCGACCCCGTCGCCCGCCGCGCACTCTCCGACGGCCGCGTCATCGAACTGGGGTTGCTGCAACTCAGGCTTGCCTACAACAGCGGTGTCGCCTTCAGCGTCGGGAACGGGCTGCCGCCAGGGGTCATCATCGCGGTCACCGCCATCATCACTCTCGCCATCGCCGTGTACGCGTGGCGCACCGTCCCCGTCGGCTCACTGACCGGGACGGTGGGGCTGTCGGCGGTCGTCGCCGGAGCGGCCGCCAACGTCATCGACCGCGCTGCCGACGGCCGCGTGACGGACTACTTCCACACCGGATGGTGGCCCACCTTCAACCTCGCCGACACCTACCTCACATGCGGCGTAGTCCTGGTCGTCCTCGCGTCGCTCCGGGAGGGCCGAACCCGCGTCGATCCCACGGGCACGGAGCAACGATCCGTATGACTGCTCCCCGACCTCGAATCCGATCGACCTCCATGACGGTCGCGTGCGGCACCGGGGGCGTCCGGTTACATCCTCACCGACGCCCGGTGCGGCAGTGATCACCACCATCGCCGCGGCAGTGGCGATGTTCGCCGGCACCAACATCGACGACATCGTCGTGCTGACGGTGCTGTTCGTCGCCTCCGCCAGCCAGGGTAGGCCGCGGGCGTGGCAGATCGTCACCGGCCAGTACCTCGGCCTGATCACCCTCGTCGCGACCAGCGTCGTCGCCGCTCTGGGACTGGTGATCGTGCCGCAAGAATGGGTCGGGCTACTCGGTGTGCTGCCCCTGTCGCTGGGGCTCTGGACGCTGATCCGCTGGCTGCGCAGCGACGACGAGGACGAACCCCCGGTCGCTGCCACCGGAATGGCAGGCGTTGCTGCCATCACCATCGCCAACGGTGCCGACAACATCGCCGTCTACACCCCGGTCTTTCGGACGCTCGGTCCACCACAGACCGCAGTCACCATCGCCGTGTTCCTGATCTGCGTCGGGATCTGGTGCTACGCCGGCAGGCTGCTGGGCACTCGCAGGAAGGTCGTCGACACTCTCGAACGGGTCGAGCACTGGCTCGTCCCAGCGGTGTTCATCGGCTTGGGTCTCTTCATCCTCCTCGAATCCGGAGTTCTCGCCCGGCTGATCGCCGCCGCGTCATGACCGACACCCGCTCGCGCGCAGCCTGCGGAACCGCTACGGCCCGACTCAGATCGGTTCCCGCCACCGCCCGGTGGCGTCACCTCCATGCCATCGATCGAAGCGTGAGGGTGAGCAAAGGGCGGCGCATCGATACTCGGTCGATCCGTCGGCGATCATCAGATCGACCACGGTGCGACAATCGGACCGGACTTGCCGAATCGACCGCCGAGTAGGCGTCGCTGACCCCGATCATCTGTGTCCGAGCGGTGTGTGGACAGACGAGCCACGCTCGTCCGCGCGGGCGCGGAGTCGTATTCGTCGCCGGAAGGTTAGGTTCGGCAGCCCTTATAGACTCGCTCGGTGCCCAGAGACTTCAACCGCCCGAAACGCCCCAGTGTGCGCTTAGCGCACGATTTGGGCAGATTCGGTGACGCACCGGGTCTGATATCGGTGAACGAGACGATCACCTACCGCGACCTGGACGAGCGCATCGACCGGCAGGCGGCCAGACTTGGACGTGGCCGTCGTCTGGTACTGATCGCCGGCACCAACAAGGTCGAGGTCGTCGTCACCTACCTCGCGGCGCTGCGTGCAGGACACCCCGTACTGCTGGCCTCGGACGTCAATCCCGACCATCTCGACGGGCTCATCGACACATATCGGCCCGATGTGGTGGTGCGCACCCTCGACGGCAACACAGTCGTCGAAGAACTCGATCGACAATCCAGACATGAGCTGCACCCTGATCTCGCGTTGCTGCTGAGCACCTCGGGTTCGACCGGATCACCCAAACTCGTCCGTCTCTCGCACGACAACGTGCAGGCCAACGCCGAGTCGATTGCCGAATACCTGGGCATCCGCCCCACCGACCGTGCCGTGACCACGCTACCCATGCACTACTGCTATGGGCTTTCGGTCGTCCACAGCCACCTCCTGCGCGGTGCCGCCTTGATTCTGACCAACTCTTCGGTCACAGATACTCGACTGTGGGACCTTGCGCGCACCCACCGCGCCTCCACCTTCGCGGGTGTGCCGTACACCTTCGATCTGCTCGACCGTATCGGGTTCGAACAGCTGAATCTTCACGACCTGCGGTACGTCACGCAGGCCGGCGGAAAGCTGTCGCCCGATCGCGTCCGCACGTATGCCGAGCTGGGCCGACGCCAGGGATGGGACTTGTTCGTCATGTACGGGCAAACGGAGGCGACCGCCCGAATGGCGTATCTGCCACCGGATCTTGCCGCCGCTCATCCGCATTCCATCGGACGGCCGATTCCCGACGGGTCCTTTCGGCTCGATCCGGTCGCGGATGCCCCGGACGGGACGGGTGAGCTCGTCTATTCGGGGCCGAACGTCATGCTCGGCTACGCACACGACCCCGGCGACTTGCGCCTGGGTGACACGCTCGCCGGCGAGCTGCGAACAGGCGACCTGGCCCGGCGAACGGCCGATGGACTGTACGAAGTGGTCGGCCGACGCAGCCGTTTCGCGAAAGTGTTCGGTCTACGTATCGATCTGCACCGCGTCGAGTCCGCGCTCGCACACCTGGGATTGACCGTGTGCTGCACCGACGGCACGGACGAACTCGTCGTCGTCGCGGAGAACGCTGACGTCGCCGACGTGCGACGCTTGACAGCACAGTTCAGCGGCCTTCCCGCAACAGCAGTTCGGGTGTGTGTCGTCGATGAGCTGCCGCGCACCTCCACCGGCAAACCCGATGCGCGAGCGGTCGCGGAATTCGCAGGCAAGCCCGGCCCTGTTCAGCCCACCTCGACGACGACAAAGCCCGAGACCACCGATGTCAAAGCGATGTATGCCGAGGTCCTGCATCACGCAAGGGTCGACGACGACAGCACGTTCGTGAGCTTGGGCGGTGACTCTTTGTCGTATGTGCGGATGTCCATTCGGCTGGAGGAGCTGCTCGGTCACCTCCCGGCGGACTGGCACAACACCCGAGTCGTGGACTTCGTTCAGGCACCGCACCTGCGCCGCGGCTGGCGACGGGTGGAGACCAACGTTGTGCTGCGCGCCCTTGCGATCGTGCTGATCACCGGCTCGCACATACACCTGTTTTCGGTGCTCGGCGGGGCGCACGTGCTTCTCGGAATCGCCGGCTACAACTTCGCCCGCTTCCACCTCGGCGCGGTCGATCGCACCGCCCGCGCACGCAATGCTGTGCGCAGCGTCGCTCGGATCGCCATCCCCAGCATGGTGTGGATCGGGGCCATCATCGCTCTGACCGGGGACTACCGCATCACCAGTGCATTGCTGCTCAACGGAATCTTCGGCCCGGACGGTTGGTCTGTCGAATGGCGATACTGGTTCGTCGAGGCGATTGTGTACATCGTCCTCGTAGCCGCCGCTGTGCTCTATGTTCCGGCGGTCGCACGTCTCGAACGCAGTCACCCGTTCTGGTTTCCTATGGGGTTGGTGGCATTGGGCCTGGTTACCCGTTACGGATTGATCGAGATCGACGACAGCCGCAATCGCATTCTGACCGCGGCGGTTGTCTTCTGGTTGTTCGCCCTCGGCTGGGCCGCCGCCCGGGCGCAGACCGTGTGGCATCGAGTGGGGGTCACCGCGGCAATCGTGCTATCGATTCCCGGGTTCTTCTTCGGCGACATCCAGCGAGAAGTCATCGTGATTGTCGGACTTTGCCTGCTGGTGTGGCTCACATCCGTCCCATGTCCCGCAGTTGTGGGCCGGGTTGCGGGGGTGTTGGCAAGCGCGTCACTCTACATCTACCTGACCCATTTTCAGGTCTATCTACCGCTGCGCGACGACCATCCCTGGACAGCATTCGCCCTGTCGATCGTCGTGGGGGTTGTCTACTGGCAGGCCGCGACCTTCGTGCTCGCCCGTCTACCGTGGAGCGGGACAGGGCCGGGCATTAGGTTTGCCAATCCTCTAAGTACCATGGCGGCGGGGACGACCGGAGGTGGTCCGGTAAATGCGAAGGACGGACGATGAGCAAGCGGATCGAACTGATGGCGGGCCTCGCACTGGCGACCGCGGCACTGTTGACGGTGTCGGGGTGTTCGAGCGCTGAGTCCGACCCGGGCGGGGACAACCGGATCACCGTCTACAACGCCCAACACGAGTCGCTGACGAAAGAATGGGCCGACGCGTTCACCTCGGAGACCGGCATCGAGGTCGACCTGCGCCAAGGGAGCGATACCGAACTCGGCAACCAACTCGTAGCGGAGGGTGACCGATCGCCAGCGGATGTGTTCCTCACGGAGAACTCTCCGGCGATGACGCTCGTCGAGAACGCGGGTCTGTTCACCGACGTCGACCAGGCCGTGCTGGCCCAGGTTCCGAGCCAATACCGCCCGTCGAACGGCAAGTGGACGGGTATCGCCGCCCGCTCGACCGTGTTCGCCTACAACACGGACATGCTGACCCCCGATCAGCTCCCGGCCTCACTCCTGGACCTGCAGGACCCCGCCTGGAAGGACCGCTGGGCAGCATCGCCGTCGGGAGCCGATTTCCAAGCCATCGTCAGTGCGCTGCTCGAGTTGAAAGGCGAGGACGCTACACGCACCTGGTTGGAGGGGATGAAGAACAACGTCCGCGCCTACAACGGTAACGGCACGGTGATGAAAGCCGTCAACGCCGGAGAAATCCCGGGCGGCGTGATCTACCACTACTACTGGTTCGGCGATCAGGCCAAGACCGGAGAGAACAGCAGTAACGTCGCCCTGCACTACTTCAAGAACGAAGACCCCGGCGCATTTGTCAGCGTCTCCGGCGGCGGCGTCCTGCAGTCCAGCGCGAAACAGGATGCAGCGCAGCAGTTCCTGGCGTTCGTCACCGGACCGAAGGGTCAGGAAGTTCTGCGGGACGGGATGTCGTTCGAGTACTCGGTGGGCAGCGAAGTGGCGGCCAACGCGGATCTGGTCCCCTTGACCGAACTGCAGGCCCCGCAGGTGGACCCGGCGAAGCTCAACAGCCCGAAGGTCACCGAGCTCATGACCGAAGCCGGTTTGCTCTGATTCCAACGACGAACGGTCGAGAACAACGGGGGCCGGCCCACACGCTGCGGTGCCCAGCAGGCCGGTCGCGTATGCCCTTGCCTCTGGCTGTCACCGCAGTGATTGTCGTGGCGATCTCGCTCATCCCGCTCGGGTACGTGATCGTGGAGAGCGTGGACACCGGCTGGGCCACCGCGTCGGCGCTGCTGTTCCGATCGCGGGTCCGCGAATTGTTGGCCAACACCGTGATGTTGGTAGTGATCACGGTGCCCATCTGTGTCGCAATCGGCGTCGCGGCTGCTTGGTTGGTCGAGCGCACACGAGTATTCGGAGCGAAGGTGTGGGCGGTATTGCTTGCCGCGCCGCTGGCTGTCCCGGCGTTCGTGAACGGCTACTCGTGGGTGACGGCGATCCCTTCCCTCGGCGGGCTGCGCGGCGGCGTTCTGATCGCAACGCTCTCGTATTTTCCTCTCGTCTACATTCCCGTGGCCGCGACGCTACGCAGGCTCGACCCCGCGGTCGAGGAATCGGCGCGAGGACTCGGAATCGGACCGTGGGCAGTGTTCTTTCGCGTCGTGGTGCCGCAGCTGCGGCTGGCAATCGCCGGCGGCGCGCTTCTGGTCGCGTTGCACCTACTCGCCGAATACGGTGCCTTCGTCTTCATCCGCTTCGACACATTCACTACAGCGATTTTCGAGCAGTATCAATCGACGTTCAACGGAGCGGCGGCGACCATGCTCGCCGGGGTGCTGGTATTGCTGTGCCTCACATTGTTGGTGATCGAAGCGGTTGTGCGTGGCAGTGCCAGGTATGCCCGCATCGGCTCGGGTGCAGCCCGCCCGGCCGTGCCTGCAGAACTCGGTTGGCAGTATTCGCCGATCGCGCTCGTCTTCCTGGGGATGTTGATCGCACTGTCTCTCGGAGTCCCGATCGCCAGTGTTCTGCGGTGGCTTGTCGTCGGCGGCAGCGCGGTGTGGGAGTGGGACGAAATCTCGTCCGCGCTGCTGCAGACGCTCGGGTTCGGAATTGCCGGTGCGGTCATGACGTGTGCACTCGCGTTCCCGGTCGCGTGGATCTCGATTCGCCACCGCGGACGGTTCAGCCGTGTCCTCGAGGGCGGTACCTACATCTCGAGTTCGTTGCCCGGCATCGTGGTTGCGTTGGCGTTCGTCACCGTCGCCATTCGGTACGCAAATCCGCTGTATCAAACAGTTGTCGTCGTGATCGCGGCCTACGCATTGCTCTTCCTGCCACGCGCATTGGTCAACCTGCGGGCGGGGCTCGCGCAGGCGCCCGTCGGGTTGGACGAGGCGGCTCGGTCGCTGGGTCTGTCACCGCTGTCGAGTTTCTTTCGGGTGACTCTCAGATTGGCTGCGCCGGCCACCGCAGCGGGCGGTGCGTTGGTGTTCTTGGGGATCGTGAACGAGTTGACCGCGACATTGCTGCTGGCACCGACCGGAACCCGCACTCTGTCGATGCAGTTCTGGTCGCTGAGCAGCGAGATCGACTACTCGGGGGCTGCTCCGTACGCGTTGATCATGATCGTGCTGTCTCTGCCCATGACCTACGTTCTCTTCTCCCAGTCGAAAAAGGCGGCAGGACTATGACATACGCGGTGGAGGTGGATGGGCTGGACAAGTCGTTCGGTCCTGTGACGGTGCTACGTCGTGTTGAGTTCGCTGTCGATGCCGGGTCGACCACAGCCATCGTCGGACCGTCCGGTTGCGGTAAGACGACGCTGCTGCGTCTGATCGCGGGTTTCGACAAACCCGACGCAGGCACTGTCGCACTGACCGGGAAGGTCGTCGCGGGATCCGGCTGGACGCCTGCGCACCGAAGGTCGGTGGGGTACGTCGCCCAGGACGGGGCACTGTTCCCACACGCCACGGTCGGCGCGAACATCGGGTTCGGCCTGCCACGCCGTGCCCGCACCGTCTCGAAGATCACCGAACTGCTCGAGATGGTGTCGCTGGATTCGTCCTACGCCTCACGTCGACCCGACCAGCTCTCCGGCGGCCAGCAGCAACGGGTCGCGCTCGCGCGGGCGCTGGCGCGTGAACCTGAATTGATGCTGCTCGACGAACCGTTCTCGGCACTCGATGCCGGCTTGCGGGCGAACACTCGACGGATCGTCGCCGACGTCCTCGCCAAGGCTGGGATCACCACCATCCTCGTCACCCACGATCAACCCGAGGCCCTGTCGTTCGCCGACCGGGTTGCGGTGATGAGCTCGGGCAGGCTCGCACAGATCGGTACACCTCGTGAAATCTATTCCCGCCCTGTGGACGTCACCACCGCGGAATTCATCGGTGACGCCGTGATCTTGACGGCCCACATCGAGAACGGCCGTGCCCGCTGCGCCCTCGGCGACGTCGCCGTCGCCCCTTCCCCGAACGCCATCGAAGGTGCAGCCCGAATCATGTTGCGGCCGGAGCAAATCGAGGTGACCACCGACGGCGCGGGTGCATCGGGGGCCGTCGTCGACGTGGAGTACTTCGGGTCGGAGATGCTGCTCGGGATCCGCCTCGACACCGCGGACACCGCTATGGCCCAGCGGGTCACCGTGCGCCGCTTCGGCGCCACGGCTCTGACGCCCGGCGACAGGGTCGCCATCCGCGTCATCGGCGACGCCGTAGTGTACGACCTGTGAGAGAGCTACTCAGTGTGAGGCAGCCTCTCGCGTCCTGCTCGATCATGCGATCGATGCCGAACAATGTGCGTAGTTAGTGGGCAGACTTGCACCATCCAGACTGAGGCAACGCCCCGGAGGCAATCACGTCTCGACCCCAAGCATGGAACGGGCCGGCCGGCATCGACTGTCACCGCCGTCTACGATCCGCACGCGGGTTGATGTCTTGAAGGTGGTGGGCGGCTTCGTCGTCATCCAAACTGGGGGCATCGATTGCGTTGCTTGCAAATCTGGTGGCCCGCACTAAGTCTTCTTTCTTTCGAGGACGGACTCCCCCTGAGCGGCGGAAGAACCCACTGATTCCGATTTCCCACGCACACCACCACCATCGCGAGCGGTAATCGGTCCTGGAACACAGAGGCAAGCAGGAGACGTTCACCCGCGCACAATCAGACGACGGTTAGATGGATCAGTGCAATGCTGAGTGCGACGACGATTCCCGCGATGAACCGGGCTGCATATCGAGTGATCCGGTAATTTGACATCGCTGCCCATCAACATGCGGTCAGAGGTGAACCGCACCAACGGAATCAGCGCGATCGGAATACCGAAGGACAACACGACCTGCGAGACGACGAGAGCGCGACTGGGGTCAACCCCAGCGGCGAGGATCGCCAGTGCCGGAACCAGCCGCCGCACACGATCGGGATGCGCTTGCGTGGACGGTGCACGCCTGCTTTTCGTGTGTGTCGCTGCAGGAGCGATCGTGACCATCGACGCACTGACCAGTCTCGACATCCCCTTCGTGTTGGTACTTCTCACCGCGCTTGCCGCTGTCGGCACTGACCCTCAGGAAACGTCGCCGAACCATCAACGCAGACATCGATGCAGTGGATCGGAAGCGCACCGCGAGACGAGGTCCAGCGACACGACCACCCCGTACCAAGAGACCGTGAAGCCCGCGTGCGAACTTTCGACACAGACCCGGTCGTCGTTCGGTGCAATGTTCGCTGACTCACTCACAACAGGGGTCGCTCCTGCGGGGTGACACCTGGGATCGTCGCGCGCTGAAGACTATTGCTCGCACTCCGGCATTTCCGCATCTAAGAACTCGAGAAGTTCCCTGAGCAGTCGGTCTGCGCGGTTTTCGACATCGGCAAGAACCGAATCGACGTCGTCGAGGAGCGCGTGGGAGTGCCTTCGTGCGAGTGTGCCGCGTTCGTAGTAACCAGGGTCGAGCGAGACCGCCGATGCAGGCTCGAGCGTAAAGACACGCTTTGGGTTCGTCTCTCGGACGGGGGGCGGTATGTGCGTGGGAGCGCGTCCCCCGAGGTGTGCTCGAACGATATCGGCTATTCCCCGGGAGGTGAGAGGGGTTGCGACCAGCGGGGTATGGCCCCACCGGTCGATCGTGGTCAACAACGGCCGTTCGCTGCCTGGGTCGAGATGAGTAACGGAGTCGGCGAGTTCGGTTCCGTCGACGTGCTCGATGGCGTCGGCGAGCATGCGTGTGCTGGGGTGCCGCTCGCCGTGGGCCAGGACCTCGTACCAGCGCCTGTACACCTTTCTCGGTGATGCGCCCGCCCTCACGAGCTCCAACGAAGTGACGGCATGTACACCGGTGCCCGTTTCGATTGTGAGGGCATCGAATTCGGGTTCGACGGCGACATCTCTTATTCGCAGTGCCGCGATCTCGGTGTATGGCAGCCCGGCCGCGGCAAGAGTGAGGACCAGTGCATCTCGGCGAGCGAACAACGCCGCCGGCCACCCTGTTCCGGGGAGGCGCGTGACGATGCCGCCGATCCGAGTTGCGGTGTCGCGCAAACGCGCTGCACGCAGCGCGTCCAGAGCCGCTCGCACGCTCTGACCGCGACCCGGCGGGGGCAGGGCGCGGTCTCGATGAACAGCGTCGATGACGGCGATGCGACGACGTTGCGTTGCCGGCGCGGCAGGGTTGGCTCGGAGGAACCGAACGAACAACTCCGGTGAGACCGGCAACGCCGACTGATCATGAGCGGTGCACCAGTCCGCGAACAGCGACCACGTGTGTCGACCCCGTTCCGGGACAGTGTCGTTCGATACTGGAGTTGTTCGGACAAGGTCGGTGTTGTCGCCGCTCGTCGAGGTGTCGGTGCCGTGCATGAGGGTCACAAGCCGAGATCGTTCACGGCGTTGCCGACCAGAGGCGCGTTCTCGCGGGCATAGATTTCGACCATTCCCGGGCTTCTGTGTCCGGTCTGTCGCATGATCGCGTGTGCGTCGGCACCGTTACGGAACGCTTGAGTGACGAATCCGGCACGCAGTGAATGTCCGCCCAGCTGGGCGAGAAGGTCTGCGTCGTAGCCGGCGCGGCCGGCGCGGCGGCGGATCGCGGCGTGCACTGCCGCACCCGACAGTGCGGTCTGGGATAGGTTGCCGTTCTTGCGGATCGACCGGAACAGCGCCGACCGCGTGTCAGCGGTGGGCAGGGTGCTGTGGCAGAGATGGGAGTCGAACTTCGCTGCGCGGGAAAGCAAACGAATGATCGCGGTTCTGCCACCGGTATCGAATGCAGCAACGATCTGCAGCCAGCGAACCCACGCGCAGACCGGGCATGATTCGTGCCGGTCGGTGAACGGCAGCGCCTTCACCGTTCCGGTTCCGTCCTGGTCGGTCTTCGAGTGCCGCAGGCGGACATGCGCACCGTCGAGGCGATCGCGGCGCACATCACGACATTCGAGGTCCACGAGTTCGCTGCGCCGAAATGCCCCGGAGTACCCCATCAGCAGTAGTGCGGTGTCGCGGCGTTCGAGCACTTCACTGGCCCAGCCGGTGACACCGGCACGTGCTACGTCAACGATGGCAGTGATATCGGACGTCAGGAGTGGGGCGCGGGGATTGCGGGGGCGCTCCCCCGCGGCGGCGTAGTCTCGGCGGATACCGGCGAGGGTGGCGCGCACCATCTCGTGGCCACACGGGGTGTCGTGGCCGAGCCCGCGGTGACGGTCGGTGATCGCAGCGACCCATTTGCCGAAGGTCGACGGTGCATACGCCCGGACTCCGTCGACGGTCAGCGAGTCCGCCGCGTCAACGAGATACGCAGCCACGGTCGCAGGGTGCGCCGGCAACGAGATGTGCCCGGCGGCAGTGCACCAGGTCTCGAATCGCCGCCACGCCGAATCGTAGGCGCGGCGGGTTGCGGCAGACCGCGCCGACGCCATCGACCGTTCGATACGCGCAGCCACCTCGGCCGACAGGTCCGGAAACACCACCGCACCACTCACCAGGGCAACTGAATCTGCGTCCAGGACCTCACCGAGCTGCCGTTCTGCCATGGCAAGAACTGTAGTGCGCACCTCCGACAGGCTTTTTGATTTCAAAACACGCTCACCTGGTGTTTCGCCGGGGATGGTGCGGGAAAATGGGCGTACGACGGCCTGCAGTACCACTTCTCGGTGCTCTGAGCGTCGGTTGAGGAGCAGAAGTTTGCTCCGTACACGGCCGCACCGGTCTGTTCGAATTGCTCGACAGTTGAGTATCCCTGGGACGGGTCGCAAGCGTAGCCGTCGAGGACTTGTCCGGCCACGAGATCAGGTCGTTCCACTGAGCAGTAGCTCTTTGGACGGGAAACCCGTCGAATCTCCTTCACTTTGACACCTACACCGGCAGCTCGTGGCGGGGTCGCAGCCCTACGAGGACCTAGTCGGGGCGTGACACCCGAATAGTTCTCGAGTACGCGGCTCGGAATTATCGGGAACTTCCGGGACCGCTGGCCCGACTACTGCACGAGTAGGACCGGCTGAGCGCCCAGTGCAGCCCGAGGAGAAGGAACCGAAACACGCAGATGTCCACCAGTGAAATCGATCGACCGCCTGCGCCCGGTGACACCCCGCCTTCGGTGACGAAGATCCCGTTGTGGCCACAGATCAGGCCGTTCGTGCTGCGGTTGCACTTTTATGCCGGCATCCTGGTCGGACCGTTTCTGCTGATCGCGGCCGTGACCGGCCTGCTGTACACCATCAGCCCGCAGTTGTCGGACTACGTTCATCGCCACGAACTGACAGTCGATCAGGTCGGCGATCAGCAGCTGCCGCTCAGTGAGCAGGTCGCCGCGGCCCGGGCCGCCCACCCAGAAGGCTCGATCACCGAGGTCCGGCCCCCCATCGACGCCGAGAGCACCCACCCGTGTCGTGCTGGCGGTCGACGACGTTCCCGAGGGGTACGGGCGGACCGTGTTCGTCGACCCTTACACCGCGCAGGTCCGCGGAGAACTGACCACGTTCGGTGAGTGGCTCCCGGTGCGCGCGTGGATCGACGAACTGCACCGCAACCTCCACCTCGGCGATCTGGGCCGTAACTACAGTGAGTTGGCCGCCAGTTGGCTGTGGGTGGTCGCACTCGGCGGGCTCGTGTTGTGGACGCCCGGGTCCGCCAACGCTCGTCCAGTGCCTCCGAAGCCGCCAGAGCTGCTCTGGTGCCGGAGCCGAGGAAGAGGGGCCGCGCCCGCGCGTTGTCGTGGCACGGCACGGTCGGGGTGTGGATCATCGCCGCTCTCCTGCTTCTCTCGGTCACCGGTTTGACGTGGTCACGGTATGCCGGAGAGACCATCGGGGACGTACGTACGGCGCTGTCGTGAACGACACCGTCGGTCGAGACTCATCCTGCCGGAACGGGCGAGAATGCAGGCGGTGATCACCACGGGGGAGACGGTGCGCCGGTCACCGACACCGTGATCGGTGAAGGCGCGGAATCGACGGTGTCGAGGCCGCCGCCCAGGGCGCGGGCCTGCAGGCACCGATGAAGCTCGTTCCTCCCGCCGAAGAGGGACAGGCATGGAAAGTGCAAGAGGCCAAACGTGATTGGCCCACACGCTACGATTCGGTAGCCGTCGATGCCGCGTCGGGCCAGGTGATCGACAAGGTCGAGTTCGCGAACTGGCCGCTCATGGCCAAGATGACCAACTGGACCATCGACGCCCACATGGGCATCCTGTTCGGACTCGTCAACCAGATCCTGTTGGCGCTCACCGCTATCGGTCTGATCGCCGTCATCCTTCGCGGCTACCGGATGTGGTGGCTGCGGTGCCCGACCCGGGCACGAGGAATCAGGTTCGGACCACCTGCCAAACGCGGGGCGCTGCGCCGGATGCCGCCGTGGGCCGCGGTAACCGCGGTAGTGATCGCAGTGATCCTGGGCTGGTACATGCCGTTGTTCGGAATAACACTGGCAGTGTTCGTCGCCGTCGACGTCGCTCTGGGACTACGTCACCACCGTCGATCGCGCGGAACCACACTCGAATCCGCGTCGCTGCCGTCGCGGGAAGAACGAGCCGACGCGGATCGAGCACCGGGTATCGATGCACACAATCGGCAGGACGCGTCGTGATCGCTGATAGTTCGCTGCGGTGGATCACCACAGCACTGTTCGTGTTCGCGGCCGGATACTGCGTGTACCGCATCATCCGCGCCGCGCAGTGGAACGTACGGATCGACCACGGGTTCCACCTCGTGATGTGCGCGGCCATGATTGCGATGGCGTGGCCGTGGGGGCTCGGCGTCCCGCTGTTACCGCAGGGAGTGTTCTTTGCCGCGGCGACGGTGTGGTTCGCGATCTCCGCAGCACGCACGGCACCGGGCACGACCGGTGTCGACGAGCACCCCCACGGACCTGCGATGGGCAGCTATCACGTGTTCATGATGGCTGCGATGGTGTGGATGGTCGCGGTGATGGCCGGGTGGCTTCCCGGCACCGCCGCGCACGATCACACCGCCGACGCCGCCGACGGTGACATGTCCGGAATGGGCGCGCACGCACACACCCCCGACATGGACATGAGCAGTCCTGACCATACGGCCGCGATGAGCGGACCGGGATGGATCTCCGCGGTATCACTCACGCTCACAGTCGTCTTCGCTGTCGCAGCGATCGTGTGGCTCTACCGTCTGTTCGTCGCCGAACAGAGCACTGCTCTCGCACCTGTACATCCTTCGCCTGGATCGCAGGCAGGTAATATCGCCGTCGATGCGCTACCGGCGTCGCGGCCGCAGAGTGTCGCTGCGGCGTGCGAGGTGGCGATGGCAGCCGGAATGGCGATCATGATGGGCGTCGTGTAACACCGATGATCGACCGACGCCACTGCAGTACAGCGACATCGAACGAGGCTATGTGACAACCGATTCACCGCACCATATTTCGCGCACACGCCAGTCGCTGTGTGTGCGTTACGTCCTTGCGATCGCGCTCGTATGCGCGGCCGCGTTGGTCGTTGTCGTCACCGTCCGCTCGGGGGACACCCGACACGCAGCCAGCGGTGACTCGTTCCCTGGCACCTTCACATCGCTTCTGTACGTCCTGCTCCGTTTCACCGTCTCACTCGCCGCCGCGATCACGATGGGCTCATTGGTATACGGGATAGTCTGTACCCGTTTCTGCCGTGTGGGCCGGGTCGGTCCCGACGGATACGCGACCCTGCTCACTGCTGGCCGATCGAGCCTGAGAACCGTCTGACGCTCCCTCGCTCGAGCAGTTCGCGACCTTCTGGCGGTTTGACTTCGTCACCGGCGGCGCGGCAGTCGTCCTGATCGCGCTGTACGGGTGGGCAGTTCTGCGGTTGCGACGGCGCGGAGATCAGTGGCCCCTCGGGCGTACCATCGCCTGGATGACCGGGTGCCTGGCGTTGCTGGTGGCGACGAGTTCAGGTCTCGCTGCATACGGTTCGGCGATGTTCAGCGTCAATATGGGTGCGCACATGACGCTCAACATGTTCGTTCCGGTCCTGCTCGTGCTCGGCGGGCCGGTCACGCTCGCGTTGCGGGCGCTGCCCCCAGCTCGGGAGGACAGGATGCCGGGACCGCGGGAATGGATCGTGTGGGTGGTCCATTCACCACTGATGCGAGTGCTGTCGAACCCCGCCGTCGCGGTCGGGTTGTTCGTCCTCTCCATCTATGCAGTGTATTTCAGCCCGCTGTTCGACGAGCTGGTCCGCTACCACTGGGGACACGAGGTGATGAATATCCACTTCATCGTCACCGGGTACCTCTACTACTGGGTCATCATCGGCATCGACCCCGGACTGCACCGGGTTCAGGCCGCACGAAGGAACGCAGCTGGGATCCACGAGCAACTCGTAACGTTCGATCACCAGGATCAGTGATGCGCGCAGCCCTATGCTTCCTGCAATGCGCATTCCCCCATCCCGCCCCGAAAGATGCTGGTCTATACCGTTGTGTAGGAGATGTCGGTCATGCCGTTCACGGGATGGCACGTACCGCGGCGTCGAGAGCACCGGGTGTGCTCAGGGCGATCGGTTCGCCGTTGAGCAGGACTGTGGGAGTGGCGTTGATGGTCTTGAGCACCGACTGGGTGGAGTCGGCCACCCAGTCGGTGTAGTGGCCGCCGGTGATGCAGTCGCCGGCGGTGTCGGGAACTCCCGCTGCGACAGCGATATCGGTCAGTTGCTCGTCGCTCAGCCCCGAACCGCCTTCGGCGGGCTGCTGCCCGTATACGGCGGCGGATCAGGAGTGTCGCCCGGGGTCCTGCTCGGTCTGGGGTCTGCTCACCGTCGGTGGCGCAGCGAGCCGACAGGGCGAGCACAGGACCAAACCGGGGGCGGACTGCACGACCGCCTCCGATTCGGG
>NZ_JALGQI010000027.1:0-24571 GCF_022810385.1 Rhodococcus sp. ARC_M12
CGCCCGCCGTGGCTTCGGTGCCGGCGCACTGTCGGTCTGTATCCAATTTCTGGTGACCTTCGGGGTGTTCTTGCTGTTGGTGCAGTATCTGCAGTTGATTCTCGGTTATGGACCGCTCACCGCCGCGTTGGCGTTGACCCCTATGGTCGTGCCGCTCATCGTGATCTCGGTGATTGCACCCTGGCTGTCGAACATTGTTGGCCTGCGGGTGATGACCACTGTAGGTCTGCTCACCATCGCGGCGGGACTGGTGATGGTGAGCAGATTGACCGTCGCGGCAACTTACCCTGACCTGCTGTGGCCCTTGCTCATCATGAGTGCGGGTTTGGGGTTGTGTACCGCCCCTGCGACTTTCGCCATCGTCTCGGACACTCCTGAGGCCAAGCACGGGGTGGCTGCCGCGGTCAACGACGCAGCTCGCGAAATCGGTGCCGCGATTGGGATTGCGGTAGCCGGTAGCGTGCTCGCGGCCGGTTACGTTCAGCACATTCAGCCGGCTCTGCCCCAGCTACCCGAGCCTGCCCGTGGTCCGGTGGCCGATTCTCTGGCCGCCGCGTTGCAGGTCGCCGACCGCGCAGGACCAGCTGGTCAGCCGCTGGCCGAGTTCGCCAGAGCCGCATTCGTACACGGAAGTGGTCAGGCGACGCTGTCGTTGGCGGCGCTGACCGCCGCTGGGGCACTCGTCCTCGCCGTCTTTGCGCCAGGTAGACGCAGCCGTACGACAGCCACCGCGGGTGACGGACGTCGGTGAAGGTCGGCCAGGGTGTCTATTCTTCGGTGTGATTCGTGTCTGTGGCCCGGAGTTGGGCTCGGGCTTGGGACTGCATGAAGTGTTCGACCTCGACCACCACGAACAGGGCAGTAGCGGTGGCTACCGAGCGGCCCTGCGCATCGTCCATCGTGGCCGTGAGATCCAGTTTGCGCCCATCACGAGACCGAACGGCAGCACGCAATACGTATGGAGTGCCGAGCAGAACCGGCGCTAGGTAGTCGAGCTCGAGACGCCGCGTCACGGCGAGCTCACCCACTGTGTAGAGCAGGAAGCCGAACAGATCGTCGAGAACGGTCGCCACCGCGCCGCCGTGTGCTATCCCGGGTGCCCCGACATGACGTTGATCGAACACATGGTGAGCCACCACGCCGTTCTCGTCACGCTGGACCGACAGGGCATGGCCGTGCGGGTTCTGCGGCCCACAACCAAGACAGTCGGGGTGGTGGGGCGGTAGATCAGGCGAATCGAAACTCGTGCTCCAGAACGAGCGCGCCCAGTTCTCGATAGCGGGGCCGGCCGACCCGCTGACCTCGTCTGGAATTCTTTTCATGGTCGGACCTCTCTGTCGTGAAAACATTGTGCCGAGTCTGTCGCGTCTTCGTGCGCTCGGCCTGCACCGCTGTTAGTTTCGAAAGATAAACTGCACTATGTCAGAAGTGAACCGCACTAAAGGATCGACCAAGCCGACATAGCTTTAAAGAGAGAAGTGATCTGCCGCGAGGATTTCGGACCTGGAGATGACTATTCTGAGGCCGCGTTTGCGGACTGCCCGTAACTGAGTTCTTGTCTAGGGAACATTCCAGCCACCACGAAGGGCATCTCGCGAATGCAACTATCTCACACCCGACCTGCCTCGGCCGAATGCTGCGACGACCCCAATCTCTGCCGCTCCGCGGCGGCAGGCGAGGCCCGCGCGCCTCGCATCAAGATGACCGCGCTCTGAGGTCGATTTGTTGCGCCCAACGCTTGAAGGAGCGCGTCCAGCGCGATGTCCTCGTTATCGAATATCAAGATTGCATGGAGGTCGTCGCGGAGTGCGCAGCGGGCGCAGAAACGGGATCGGTAGCGTTCGCCTTTCGTGGTTGCAGGCGTTCGCAGCGCAGGTCGAGCGCGATGCCGGGCGCACTCTTGGCGTTGATCGCGGAGTTGAACCGTCAGATCGGCGACCTCGAAGCCGATCTGACCCGCCATTTTGAAACACACCCGGACGCTGACACACAACGCCGCCATCTACCTCTCCCTGCCAGGAATCGGTGTCATCCTCGCCGCCCGGGGCTCGGTGAATTCAGCGACGACGTCGACCGCTACACCAACGTCAAGTCTCGCAAGAATTACGCCGGTACGTCACCCCTGACAGTTGCGTCGGGCAAGAAGCGGGCCGTACTGGCTCGACATATCCGCAACCGGCGGCTCTACGATGCCATCGACCGGTGGGCGTTCTGCGCCCTCAGCCAGAGTCCGGCCGCTCGCGCGTTCTACGAACAACACCGTGCTACCGGAGACCTCCACCACCAAGCGCTCCGCGCACTCGCCAACAGACTTGTCGGGCTCCTGCACGGGTGCGTACGCCACTGCACCGAATACGACGAACACACCGCTTGGGCACACCGCACCGCGCAACAACCCGACGCAGCTTGACAAGTTACAATTATTGGATATCTAGGGTGATTCAGTCCATTTTGTGGCGGGACGCGAAACCGGGATGGCTGAATGGCAGACTGCGTGAGAAGGCCACGCCTACGGTTGCGGCCGCGCCGTCGATGATTCCCCACGTCGTCTCTGATAGGTGTGCGGCGAAGAACGTATCATCCACCCCTTGCTCACGACCGTTGTCGATCCACCACTGAGTCGCAGATAGACCAGAACCCAGAATGGACGCCACGGCCAAGGGAATGACCGAAGTATCTGCGTGAACACGCTGAAGACTTTCAGTGAACCGATCGGCGACGACCTCCATCACCGACCTCAGTTCGTCAGCAACTCCGCCATTTCCCGATCCGGAGTACTGAAACAAGTGATTCGCCATAAGGAATCTGACGACAGTGGGATACTGCCCGACGAGCGCGACGTAGCTCTGGACGGACGAGCGAACCATGTCGTCAACCGAAAGATAATCTTGGTCGGCGAGAATAGTGACTTTCGCCGAATCCCACATCAACGCACCGAGTTTCGCCGCCACCGCCGCGTTCAAGCCCGCTTTGTCGCCAAAGTAGCGATACAGCTTTGGTTTAGATACACGGGCCTCCGCAGCGATGTCGTCCATGCTGACGCCTGCACCATACCGTTCGATGATCCGTATGGTCGCGTCGACCAGCTGCGCGCGTACCTCGACTCTATGCTCATCCCAGCGGGTGCTACGGGCATCGGCCACTCGACGCTGCACCTGAGATGGAGTAAATGAAACGCGGCGGACGAATGACATTATGGGGTTAACAATACCCTGAAGGGTCCTCTCAAGCGAGTCGGGCTGGAGAGCCGTTCGCTGAAACCTCTCGGTTCGCTCGCAGCGGTTCGGCACCCTCCCTCAAGCAGCCGATCGTCCGCCGGATCGCACCGTGTCGATCACATACACCGGCGGCACGACCGGAAAGCCGAAGGGAGCCATCGGAGGCTTCGGCAATGTTCACGATGACGCAGATTCAACTCTCCGGAGTGAGAATGGCCGGGTTCCCCAAATTCTCGATGTGCACCCCGCTGTCGCATGCTGGGGCCGCGTTCTTCGTGCCGACCCTGACGAAAGGCGGCCCGATGATGGTGCTGCCGAAGTTTTATCCGCCGAGGTGCTGCGCACCATCGACGCAAAAAAGATCACCGTGGCGATGCCATCGATGCTGTACGCCTCGATGGACCCCTCCCAACTCGGACACGCGCGGCCTGTCGACGATCGTGGCCGTCTCACGAGCTCATGTGTGTCCGGTCGACGGTTCAAAAGCCATCGCCTACCGTGGCTGCGTCCAATCGGGCCGCTGCTTCGTTGAAATAGTTTGGTGCCTCCATGTTGATCATGTGACCGATCTGTGGCAACGCCACGAACTCATGCAACCGGCGGCGCTGCTGCAGTCGGTCGGCGAGATCAATGGAATGAACCGCGGGTGTCAACTTGTCGGCCGAGCCCACGATCACGGTCGTCGGAACCGTAAGTGAGTCGATTCCTTTGCTCACATCGATGGTGGCCAGGACCCTGCCCCACATTCCCCGAACCGCAGGGGGGCACCGCAGTACTATGTCGGAACACTCAGCCACAACGTCTGCTGGCGCGTGTGGACCCATCGTCCCGTATTTCACCAACCGTCGGTTGAAGCGAGTGTCAAGCATCTCCGGTCCCGCGGTGGCGAGCCCGGCTGCGAATGCCCGCTCCAGTGAGGCGCGGAATCGACGTGGCGACCCAATTAGCGTCGATTTACTCACCAACTGCGAGGGGCCGGTACTCGCCAAGACGGCACCACGGGATAAGACGGGCACCGACTCCGGGTGCTCGGCAGCCCAACCCATGATGGACATCCCGCCCATACTATGACCGGTCACCAATGCCTTACGATTAGACGTGACGACAGCGCGCAAGACAGCCTCGAGATCGTCGCCGAGCACCGACGAAGAGAAGGGCGCGCGACCCCGGTCGCTCCAGCCATGCCCTCGTTGGTCATACACCACCACACGGTGTGTGGTGGCGAAGTGCTCGATCTGAGGTCTCCAGAACCGACCTTGGCAAGCCCACCCGTGGCTGAACACCAACAGCGGCGCATCATCACCGAGCCCGTACTCCTCGACAAACAGCCTCGTGCCGTCACTGGAGAGAACCTCCCGCGACCGCCGCGACAATAGGCCAGCTTTCGAGGAGTCAGAGGTCATCGAAACTCACCGTCACAGCGTCGGTGAGCGGAAGTGCCTGGCACGCGAGTCGCTCGCCGTCTTCAATGTCGTCGTCTACGAGGATGTTGTTCTGCACCATCTCGACATCGCCATCGATGAGCTTGCACACACACGCGCTGCATGCGCCCTCTCGGCACGAGTACGGTGCATTGTGCCCTCGCGAGAGCAGCACATCGAGCAGAGGCGTGTTACGTGGCCACTCCGTGGTGATGCACTCTCCGTTCAGGTAAACCGTGGCCGTAGCTACACCCTCGTCGTCACTGAGTCGACGCAGTGTTGCGGTGTCGAACGGGTCACCCGTCAGCGACTGGAATACCTCTCGATGTACATCCGAATGATCCACTCCGCATGCGGCGGCAGAGCTTTCCACAAGATCCATGAAAGGGGAAGGCCCGCAGGTGAAAATTGCCGATCCCTTGTGTTCACGAATAATCTTTTCTACAGCCTCTGATGTGGGAATCCCGTTCTCCGACTCAAGCCAGTCAACCAAAGTGAACCGCTCGGCGAATTCAGATCTAATCTGCTCAAGCCGGCACTTGTACATGATCGAATCGGAGTCACGGTTTGCGTAGAACAGGACAACTTCCCCACTGCCCGACACCAGAGCCGACTGCACCAGCGACAGAACCGGAGTGATGCCGCTTCCGCCAGCGAAGAAGAGCAAGTCGACGTCGAGGCTCTTAGCGGTAAACTTTCCCGATGGCGTGAGGACGGTCACCTCCATGCCGATGGAAACGTTGTCACACAACCAGTTCGACGCATACCCCCCAGCGGTGCGCTTCACCCCGATCTCGAGGCGGAAGTCATCGACATGAGGCGAACTGCTCAGCGAGTAGCATCGTGCGACGTGGCCCGTCTGGTCGGACGGGATCTTCAACGTAATGAACTGCCCGGGTAGATGCTTGAAATCGTCGACGATCTCGTCAGGCACTTCGAAGGCGATGCTCACGGAGTCCTTGGTCTCCTGCACGACCTCCGACACGGTCAGCGTTCGCGATCGCGCGGTGGTGCCCGGCCGATTCTCCTGTTCGAGGGTCATTTGATGATCCCCCGCTTACGAGCCAAGGCGTAGCCCGCGCGTGTGACAGGCGCAGAGATGTCCTGGTAGCGCGGACCGACAACGCGTGCGACAAAGTCGAAGCCACGTGCGTCTGCGCCGATCAGCACTCGGGGCTTCTTCTTGTCCATTCCCTTGAGGATGGCGCACGCAGCTTTCTCCGGAGTGGTCCTGGCGATGTTGTTGAACATCGAGGCAATGGTGGCGGTATCTGCCCCCATATCGGATACACCACGAGCGTTGTTGACGATATTAGTCTTGACGCCGCCGGGGTGAACGCATGTCACCGTGACCGGATGCCGACTGATTTTCATCTCTTGCCGAAGCGCTTCGGTGAAGCCACGCACACCGAACTTCGCGGCGTTGTAAGCGCTTTGACTGGGGATCCCGACCAGACCGAAGACGCTGGAGGTGTTTACCAGATGACCATCACCAGAGGCGATCAGATAAGGCAGGAACGCCTTGGTCCCGTTGACGACACCACCGAAGTTGATGCCCATCAGCCAGTCGAAATCCTCCCAGGACATGTCGACAACGTCGGCGCCGAGGGCGACGCCGGCATTGTTGAACACCATGTTGACGCGCCCGAAAGACGACTGCACGCTCTCTGCGTAAACCTGGAACGCAGCACGATCTGCCACGTCCAACACCGCGGTCTCCACGGTCGCACGATGCGCGGTACGGCACATGTCCGCCGTCTCCTCGAGATGCACTTCGTCGACGTCGGACAAGGCAAGGCTGGCCCCGCGTTCGGCCAGTTGGAGGGCAAGGGACCGACCGATCCCTGAGGCGGCTCCCGTGACGACTGCGACCTGGGTCGCGTAATTGCCTGCTGTCGAACTACTCACTGTCGGATACTCACTTCTCGATGACCTACGGTTGGATTGTCAGGCGATCTCGTACTCGGCGGGCTCGAAGTCTTTCGTCGCTCGCCAGTACTGCCAGGTGAACCCGGGCCACACCGTACGGTTGACACCTTGCGAGTCCAGATACCAACTCGTACATCCGCCGTTGGTCCACACGCCCTTGGCGAGCTTGTGTTGGATGCTCTTGTTGAAGTGTTCTTGAACCTCGGCCCGCACATCAACACGCTCCGCACCTCGACTGTCGACGGCGTCGATGGCCTTCATGATGTACTTGATCTGCTGCTCGATCATGAACACGACAGAGTTGTGCCCAAGACCCGTGTTAGGTCCGAGCAGGAAGAACAGGTTCGGGAAGCCCTCGGTGGTGATGCCGAGGTGGGTATTGATGCCCGTCCGGTGCCAGTGCGACGGCAAGTCCTCGCCCCGAGCGCCCTTGAGCGCGAGTTGATCGAACCCGTCCGTGACATGGAACCCTGTGGCGTAAATGATCACATCCACAGGGTGTGACACGCCGTCAGGGGTGACGATCGAATCGGCAGTGATCTTTTCGATCCGATCGCTGATCACTGTCGTGTTGGGGGCGGCGAGCGCAGGGTAGTAGTCGTTCGATCCCAGGATGCGCTTGCATCCGATGCGGTAGGACGGCATCAGCTTCCGGCGTAGCTCGGGGTCGGTGATAGAACGCTCGATGTTCCATTTCGCCACCTTTTCGATTGGTCGCATAAGGTTGGAGTGGCCGTTGAGCCCGAAGGCCAGGCTCTCTGCGCCCCAGTAGACCGACCACCGAGCGAGGCGGCGAGTAATGGGGATCTTGCTGAGCAGCGTCCGAAGTACCGGCGGCACCGCGAAGTTCTTGCGTGGAAGTACCCAAGCCGGGGTTCGCTGGAAGACCGTGAGTGTGCCGGCGTCCTTCTGCACGAACGGCACGAACTGAATCGCGCTGGCACCGGTGCCAATGACGGCCACCCGCTTGCCCTGGAGATCCACCGTGTGGTCCCACTGTGCCGAATGGAACGCCTGACCGGCGAACTCGTCGATTCCGGGGATATTCGGAAAATTCGGGATGTGCAGAGCGCCGACACCGGACACGATGTACTGCGCGACGTACTCCCGGCCCGACTCGGTACGCAGGTGCCACCGAGATTCGGACTCGCTCCAGTATCCGGAGACCAACTTCTGCCCGAAGTGGATCTTCTGAGTGACACCACGCTTGTTGGAGATATCTTTCAGGTACTGCTCGATTTCGGGCTGCGAGGACCACACCTTCGACCAGCTACCGCGACTCTCGAACGAGTAGGAGTACATCAGTGACGGTACGTCGCACGCGCATCCCGGATAGGTGTTGTCGCGCCACGTCCCACCGACGGAGTCGGCCTTTTCTAGAACGATGAAATCACTGTACCCGCGTCGGCGGAGCTGGACGGCCATACCGAGGCCAGAGAAGCCGCTGCCGATGATGAGAACTTTGGTAGTGATGGGCTCGGTTATTCCCGGGTCTGTCGCCGTGGCGGCGGACTTGGCGTTGGAGGACGGCATTGTGAAAATCTCCTGATCGAATGCAGAAAACGGACCCGCACGGCGCGCCGTGACGCGTGGCAGGTGTGGGAATGTCATCCGCCCAAGCCCACGAACCGAGGAATCCGGTCGTGGGGTCGAGGAATGGGCTGTGGGACGCGCGGACCGGGCCGGGCGTGTTAGCGCAGATCGTCGGGCAGGCTGCGCGTTGCGCGCCACATCGCCATCGTGAACTTCCCCTCCATCATTCCGGCCTCGTGGAAGAATCGGATCATCGGCTCGGACATGAACTGCAAGTTGACGCGATAGTTCGGGCTCGTCTGCTGCGCCCACAGGCCGCGCAGACGGCTGATTCCGACATCGGGATATACCTTCGGATTGATGAGCAACGGGTATGCAAAGTTCGCAATGGCCGCCAACGTGCCTCTATGCCAGGCGCGCGAGATGCGTCCGCGACGCTGCATCCCTTCCACCATTTCCAGCCGCGCGAACGTGATGTGACGGGCCTCTTCGAGAACGTGGATCTTCATGAGCTGGCGCAGCTGCGGCTGCATTTTCGGGTCATTCATCGCCTCGCGCTGAGCGCGGTCGAGGATCTCCTCGATGAGCAGAGTCGCGCCGGACACGGACGGGCCGAGAGGCACAAAGTGCAAGATCTTCGCGATGCTCAAGAACCCCTTCGGCAACTTGTACGGTGCCAGGCCCGTCTTGTTGATCAGTCGGGCGAACATCGTCGAGTGACGTGCCTCGTCGCCGATCTCGTTAAGGGCGTAGAGGGACCTTTGATCTGTCAGGGCGCCTTTGGCGGATGTTCGGAGCAGCGCCGAGCTGAGCAGATTCTCCGCGTAGATACCGAAGCTGAGGATGCTGACGATTTCGTGGCGCCCGAGTTCCGCCTTTTGCTCGTCGCTCATTCTCTCCCACAGCTTGGTGCCGTAGAGCGAGACCCGATGCTCTGGCAGGTAGTACTTTCCTTCCTCCCAGGGTGAGTCCCAATCGATGTCGATCTCCGCGTCATAGAATTTTTCGGCCGCCGCCCGCAGCAGTCGGCCGGCAGATCTCTGCATGTCGACGGGCTTGCGGGCGCTGACACGCGCAGCGCCTTCCGTTGAGACGTCGGGCTTGGTCTCCACATTTTGAACGGTCATGTGACACCTCCGTTGCGTTCCGGGCCGAGCTGAGTCTCGACTTCATACCCGTACTCCGGGTACCAGATACTGATAGTGTCTGCGCCAATGCGTTCTTTTGTCAATGTTTGATGTGAAGAAAGTGAGCCTTGCGTGTCTGACGACCACGATCTCGACTACTCCGGCGAGGGCACCTTGGTGTGCCGTGGCAAGGAGATTGCTGTCGGGGTGAAGATCAAAGGCTATTTCCAGCCCCTCAACGGCTTATACACCTGGTACGGAAGGATCGACAAGAATGATGCGCTCCACGCCGCCCTCTCGGGAAGGCGCACGGTTGCCGTCTTTGCGACACCAGAGGGACGCGCCGAGTGCGTCGTGGGCGACCCTGATTTCTGGGACCGCTATCGCATCTCGGGCACGAGCAGACCGCCGTACCACATCCCCACCACGCTCGAGGAAGTTGAGTCGATAGCAGAGAGTGAACATCAGGGTTGACCGACCCGCTTTGCGCCCTGGGGCGTTCCCCAGCATCCAGTCCGATAGCGCCCAGGCGGGTGAAGCAACGCCACCAGACGGCGCGCCGTGTCAGTGAACCGTCCCGGGTTTCTTGCCGCTCCTACGCTTGCAACATCTCCGGGCGGAGAGCCGATTCTTGACTGTGGTAGGCCTTCTCGAATTCGTCTGGTGTGAGGTAGTCGAGGGTGCTGTGGGAGGCGGCGTTGGTTGAACCAGTCGACCCATCCCATCGTGGCGAACTCGACATCGTCGATGGTCTTTAGCGGGCCGTTCAGGAACGGGCCTCTCTTCGATACTCCCTCGGTCTTGAACAACCCAATTGTGCTCTCGGCCAACGCATTGTCTTACACATCCCCGACGCTGCCGATCGGTGCCGCAATCCCCTCGAGCGCAAGCGTTTCCGCGAACGCGATCGACGTGTACTGACCAGGTTCAACCGGTCGACGCAACACCTCAAGGGATGGAGGGTGTTTCGATGGGACGACCACCAGAATGGGCGGCGACGTTGACTGGGCGGGCGGTGATGAAATCTCCGGGTCGTCCGCCGGTACGCCGAGATCTCGAACGCGAGTTCTGGGCGCAGATCGCGTTGGGGTTGACCAGTGAAGACGCGGCACCGCTTGCGGCGTGTCGGGGCCGGTGGGTTCACGGTGGTTCCGTCACGCTGGAGGTATGCCGCCGATTGACTTGGCCCCGCCCACGGGGAGGTATCTGACCTTCACGAACGTGAGGAGATTGCCCTGCTTCGCGCGAACGGTATGAGCATGCGAGATATCGCAGACCAGATCGGGGCGATCACCGTCGACGATCTCGCGAGAACTCCGCCGCAACGCTGCCACCCGCGGCGGCAAGGTCGAGTACCGCACATCAGTGGCGCAATGGAAGCCGATCTTGCGGCAAGGCGACCCAAGGTAGCCAAACTCGTTGAACACGAACCTCTTCGAGAGTACGTACAGGAAGTGCTCTCGGGCGTGATCCGCGACGAAAACGGTGAGGTTGTCGGCCCGTTCGCATCGTGGAAGGGACGCAACAAGGCACGGAGAGCGGACCGACGATGGGCCAGCGCATGAGCCCGGCACAGGTCGCCAACCGCCTGCCGATCGACTTCCCGGACGACGAGTCGATGCGCATTTCCCACGAAGCGATCTACCAATCCCTCTGCATCGAAGGACGTGGAGCGCAGGATAGAGAGTTGGTGGCGTGCCTGCGCACCGGACGAGCATTGCGCGAGCCGAGGGCGCGAGCGAAGAAGCTCCGCACCGGATTCATCACCGATGACGTCACCATCGGCTCGCGGCCAGACGAAGTCGCTGATCGCAAAACGCCAGGGCATTGGGAAGGAGGTCTGATCATCGGGCTGGGCAGGTCCACAGTGGGTACGCTTGTCGAACGCACCAGCAGATTCACCACGTTGCTGCATCTGCCACGTAAGGATGGGTACGGGGATGCGCCCCCGGTGAAGAACGGGCCGGCGTTGTCCGGTTACGGATCGGAGTCGGTGACGTGTAAAGGTTCAACACATCTTTGACGGAACGTCATCGGCACATATCTGACGCTTCACCAGCTTTGGTGATCGTTGGGTGTGCCTTCCCCTCAGCCCCTCGAATCCGATGCCAACATCGCCGAACGACTCACTGTCCAGGTCCGCTTTCCGAGCAATTACCGAGGTCAACGACGGCTCACCGGTCAGCGACGTCGCCGAGCGATTCGGCGTCTCCAGACAGACCGTCACAGCGTGGCGCAAGCGATACGAAAACTCGGGTATCGACGGACTTGTCGACTCGTCGAGACGACCACATGCGAGCCCGAACCGTATCCAGCCCGACATCGAAGCCCTCATCTGCGAGATGCGACGACATCACCGGCGGTGGGGCGCACGCCGCATCTGCTTCGAGCTAAGCAAAGAAATCGGAGACCGAACCCCATCTCGCGCGACCGTCCACCGAACGCTCGTCCGCAACGGCTTGGTCAATCATCAAGAGCAACAACATAAACGAGTCTACAAACGTTGGCAGCGCGAAGCGCCGATGCACCTATGGCAGCTCGACCTCGTCGGCGGAATGTTCCTCGTCGGCGGACGCGAGTGCAAAATGCTGACCGGAATCGACGACCACTCACGATTCATCGTGACCGCAACCGTCCTCGAGCACCCCTCCGGGAACGCAGTATGTGAAGCATTCATCGCTGCCATCCACAAGTGGGGTTCGCCGTTCGAGGTACTCACCGACAACGGGAAGCAATTCACCGGTAAACACACTCGGCCGCTGCCGGCCGAAGTGCTGTTCGAGCGAACATGCCGAGAATTCGGGATCACCGCACGACTGACCCGACGCCATTCACCCACCACAACTGGCAAGATCGAACGATTCCACAGAACCCTTCGTCGTGAATTCCTCGATGAGGCAGGCGCATTCGCCGACATCGCTGCTGCCCAAGCCGCCCTCGACGAATGGGTGCACGCCTACAACACCCTGCGGCCCCACCAGAGTCTGGACATGGCAACACCCGCGAGTTTGTTCCGTGCGCGAGCCCACCACGAGCATCACGACGGAACAACCGACAACGGCCAGTCCGATTCGTCATCAACTCTCACCGCTGCAAGCTCCAGCCTGACAACGGTGGGCCGTGAAAGAAGCAGCAGTGCAATCGAGCTCGACACCCAGGTACCACCGAGCGGCGTGACCAATGTCGCTGGAGCGCAACAATTGTGGATCGGAAGCAACCACGCCGGACGGACCGTCACCCTGTGGATCGACCTGGTCAGCATTCATGTCATCCTCGACGACACCGTGATCAAGACAGTGCGCTCGCGACTGACCCACACCGACCTCGAACGCCTCGCCATGCGCGGCACACGCCAGGGCCGACCATCTCCGGCAACAGCGGCAGTAGACACCGCAGTCCTGCCCACCAAACCGAGACCGATCGAGGTCGACCGAACCGCAGGACGAGACGGAACCGTCATCCTCGCCGGTCACCGACTTCACCTCGGAGCCGACAGAGCGGGAACACGAGTGACGCTGCGAATCGCCTCAGGGCTGATCCACGCCAGTGTCGACAACGTCCTGCTCGCGACACTGCCGAACCCGCTCGATGCCAGCCAGCTCGCGGGTCTGACCGGCGCACGGGAAGCTACGGGAACGTTGCCCGCGCCGCCGCCGGCCGGACCGCAGACCGTACAGCGACGCGTCCCGAAAGACGGCCGGGTCATGGTGACCGGTCAGCTGCTCAAGGTCGGCCGTACCCATGCCGGAACCATCGTGACTGTCGTGGTCGAAGACAACTACTTTCGGGTCCTCGACGGAACCACCGAGCTCGGCGTCTACGCGCGAACCTCAACCAAAGCCATTCGGAACTTCAACGCCCACCGCCCCAGAAGCGGGTAACGATGTGTCGATGACAATCGGTCAAAGATGTCCTGGGCCCATACATGTCAGTCGGTCTGCGATGCACTCCAGGCTGCGATGACACCGCTGCCGGAGCACCTGCGCAGATCGGTGACCTGGGACCGCGGCGGAGCTTGCACGTCATGCGGAGTTGACCGCAGAAACCGGGATCCGTGTGTACTTCTGCGACCCGTACAGCCCCTGGCAGCAGGGAACGAACGAAAACACCAATGGATTGTTGCGACAATACTTTCCGAAGGGAACCGATCTCGCTCGATACCGTCGAAGTGACGTTCAGGCCGTGACGGATGCACTCAACAACCGCCCGCGCAAAACACTTGGGTGGCGAACCCCAGCGGAAGTGCTTGCAGAGCAGATGAACTCGGCTTCACGGCACTGTGTTGCGACGACAGGTTAAATCCGCCCTGACTGCCGGCATCGCTGTGATGGATGAGCCCTGAGCCGACGCGGTGTCCACCGTGATCTCGTCGCCGCAACGCCGTCTTCAGCGCCGTGGTGACCATCGCTGTGTCTTCGACCGTCGGCACGGCGAGGAGGCCTGCAAAATCCCGACATTCCCGATTCTGTCGGTGTTCGACCACTCGCAAACTGTGATCCGTCCCGGCATTTCCGGAGGGCTCACTGCGTGAGTGCCTCCTCCGGATTGAGGGTGCGCGTGCGATCGTAGTGGAGTTGCTCGGCGTGGTCGGGCGTGAGGTCGTGGCAGTAGCTGTGGGGGCGTTCGCGGTTGTAGAACGCGACCCACTGTGCGGTGGCCAACGACAATTCCGCGGCACCGGGGAAGCGAGGGCCGTTGTCGACGAGCTCATTCTTGTAGTCGGCGTTCACCGATTCGGCAAGGGCATTGTCGTAACTGTCGCCGACCGTTCCGATCGACGCCGCGATGCCCTCCTGCGCCAAACGCTGCCCGAATGCGATCGCCGTGTACTGGGATCCAGCGCCACTGTGGTGGATCAGATTACTCAAAGCAGTTACACCAGAACGTTTTCGGGAATCAATCGCGTTAGTGATGGCGGTATCGACGAGGCTGGTGGTCATCTCCGATGCGACCTTCCACCCGACGATCTTCCGGGCGAACACATCGACGACGAACGCCGTGAACGCCCACCCCGACATCGTGCGGCATTAGGTGAAATCGGCGACCCACAGCCGGTTCGGTGCCACCGCGGTGAACCGGCGCTTCACCAGATCCTCGGCCCGCGGGTGGGTCGGATCGGCGACGGTGGTGCGGACCCGCTTTCTTTTTGAGCGCACCGTGCCACCTCATTTCCCGCATCAGTCGTTCGACGGTACATCGAGCTACCTCGATACCGCTGCTGCGCAACATAATCCAGGTCTTCCGCGAACCGAGAACCCGTGCGAGCGGTTGCCGCGTCCGGAGCATGTGAATGGCATCGATGACATGTGCATCGGACAGTATTCGGGCACACGGCACCCGAGTGACATGGTCGTAGTACGTGGACGGGGCGATGTGCATACCGTGCTCGGAGAGCACCGTGCACATCGAGTCGACACCCCAGACAAGACCATCGGCACCCACCCGGTTTCCCTGGTGAGTGCCGATGAAGTCCACAATTATCGGTGTGGCCGGTCGATTTCGGCCGCGAAAAAAGCTGACGCCGCCTTGAGTATCCCGTTGGCCCGTTTGAGTTCGGCGTTCTCCTGACGCAACTTCCTGATGACCTCGGCGTCGGCACGTAACTCGACAGTGCTGCCCGGGCCGTCGACGGGTACCTTCCGAACCCACTGACGAACGGTCTCAGCGGCGCCCACACCGAGCAAATCCGCGGTCTTGCGCATCGCCGCCCACTCGGTATCGCCCTGCGCCACCAACCGAGCCACCATGTCGACGGCATCCTTCTTCAACTCCGCCGAGTACCGCTTCGATCCTGCTGCCATGAGGTTTCATCTTTCCCTGAGACGAACCCTCCGGAAACACCGGGACGGATCACTGACCCGATCGAGGGGGCACCCGCCACCCGAAGAGATCACCCAACTCCTCACCGGCGTCGACCCCGCCGACATCTGCGACCGCGTCGAAGAATGAGTACCGTCCTGCATCTTGCTCTTCGTGGAACTCCTTCTGCGGAGCAGCCGTCTCATTCAGCTGGGCCATAGTCCTGAATCTGCCAGCCCTGGGCGGTTTTCGTCACGACCACCTTCAACAATGTCGGCAGTTCACTCGGTTGTGGATTCTGCACGTTCTGCGTCTTCTGGCTCGCGAAGACCATCACCGTGTATTCTCCGTCGGCGTCACCGGTTTCACCGGTGACGCTGGTGGCCAGAACGCGTCCCGACGCCTGCACCTGGGCCTGCTGGATAATCTGGGTCAGCGTCGGCCGAACCTCGTCGTACCGCTTGACTAGAGCCTCACCCGCGTCCTCTTTGACTGCCGCGAAAAAGGCGTCGGTGTTCTGGTAGCTGTAGGTCAGGGATCTGGTCGTGTAATCCGAGGCGGCCTTCGCCGCGGCGGCCCGTTGCGCGGCGTCGTTTTCCAATACCGACTTCGCTTCGTCGGCCTCGAGGTAGAGGTAGGCGAACACGCCGGCCAGCACAGCGAGCACCACGATCACGGCCGAAACCACCACGGCACGTGATCGCGGCGATGCTGACCAGCGGTGCCCACCTGGCGAGGGGGGGTCGACGTCGCTGTCTCCAGCCCCAGCCGTGGCTACGGCGGACGCGGCTGGGGCGTTTTCGTCCATCAGTAGATCGCCATCCGGCGTCGCTGCGGCCGCGCTGTCCTCGACTTCAGTGGGCTCGGGGTGCGGTTTCGTTCGGTCGTCATTTGTCATGTGGGACCTTCTGTGTAATAACGGTGACAGTCGCTTGCGGACGGGGCGTCACCGTAGTGGCGGCGACACGGTGACGGGGACCTCGGCGCGACCTGGTCGCGACGCCGGGAAAGTCCGGCCGAGGAGGTCGCCGATCGACCCGAAGTCGACGTATGTGTCGGCAACTTTCTCGGTCGCCGGTTTCACCGCCCGGGTGATCGTCAGCAGATCCGGCTGCAGGATCTGAATATAGCCGTTGAGCTTTTCCACAAGCTTCAACACGGGAGGCCACTTGTCGTACGAGGTGGTTGTGAACCTGATGAACGCCCGTTGAATCCGCGCCAGCCCGTTCACGGCGTCAGGGGTGCGTACAGATGCCGTACTGAGGACGTCCCCGGCATCGGCCAAGAGGCCGAGCAGGAACTCGGCGTTGTCTGCGGTCACCCGGACGGACCCATCTTTGCCGACGAAATCGACTACACGGTGCATCATGTCGCCGATCGTGTCGAGGTCGTCCTGCCGTCCGGCGACGGCCTCGGCGACGGTCTTGTTGATGGACTCGATCGATTCCGGGTCGAGCCCATCTGCCACTGCAGCCAACTTTGGCAACACCTGGGGAACCGATTGCGACACGTGCACCGCGTCCGCGGGCACCACGTCTCCGTTATCGAAGTACCCACCGGTTGCCGTGCCCGCGGGCACGAAGTTGATGTACTGTTCCCCCGCGAGCGACAGATTCTGGATAGACATCTCGCTGTCCTGGGGGATCTTGTGGTCGGAATCAATCGTCATCTCGACCTTAATTGCCGAATCCGCGACGTTGATCGAGGACACCTTTCCGACGGGTACCCCCCGCACCATCACCGGCGATGTGTCCAGCAGACCGCCTGAGCTGTCGATGATGGCGGTTAAGGAGTACTCGGAGCGGGTGGGGTTGATGTGTGCCACGCCGACGACGAGGTAGCCGAGCCCTACGACGAACACGACGGCGAGAGCCAGTATCGATATGAGCGTGCTGCTGCGGTTCACGGCATCATTCCGATTGATCTCAACACGGTTATGAAGGATTCGGCGTCACGCCGCGCTAGGTCCCGACCATCGATGGAGATGTCCGAGAGGTTAATGTCGGGCGACCGCACGAATGGAATGAGTTTGTCGCGGATGACGCTCGTTGCCTGCTCCGTGACGGACTTCGAGTAGATGTCGGAGTTGGCGATCGAATCGATCACCGGGGCGATCCCGGCCACTGACTCCTTTATCCGTAAGTACTCCGGATCCACGATCCTGCCCGCGGACACTGCGAAATCACGCAAGTTGGCGATGAGTAACGCGACCTCGATCAGGGAGTAGCCGAGGCCAGAAAAGTTGCGTCCGCCCTTGGTCAGCATCCGGTCGATTCCCGACGGATCGTCCAAGATCACTTTCAGAGTCTGATCCGCCGACCTCAACACTACGTCGAGTTTGTCGGTATTCGAGGAGACCTCCGAGACGGTCTCCAGCGTTGTCTGGTATAGGGCGTCGAATTGCTGCAAGTCCTTGGGGAACGTGGTGTTCAATGTCGAGATCGCGGTGTGGATCTTGTCGAGCTCACCGCCCCCGAGGACATTCGACATCCCGCGCATGACGTCCTCGACATTTGCTGCCGGCTCGGTCCGTGCCAACGGGATCACCGAACCCGACCGCAGCAAGGCACCCGTCGACGGCTCGGCTGGGGGAAGGATGGCAACGTAGATCTCACCAAGGAGAGTGTCCTGACGCAGCTCAGCCCGCGATTCCCCCGGCAGCTGAGTCGTGTTGTCGATGCGAGCTTTCACGACCGCATGCCCGTTCTCGTACGTGACATCTTCGACGAACCCGACGCTGATTCCCCCCGAGAGAACTTTTGCGAGGGCAGGCAAGTTGAGTGCGCTGGTGAACTCCATCTGGATGTCGTAACCGTCCGCGTCGGAGGTCGCTATCGTCGGCGGATTGTCGGCGTTGATCCCACACGATGTCACGAAAACTATCGTTGCCATCAGTGCGACCACCATGGGTCCGAGGCATGCGCGATTGACCGAGATCATCAGGCCCCTCCCCCCATCATCCCTGCGATCGTCCTCGATACATCGCTGGACCCGCAGACTCCGTTTGCCACCGGCGCGGCGCAGCCACCGACCAGGCTTCGCAAAGGCAGCGACACTGCGAACGCCTGCACAATTGACTTGGCATCGGGGTGTTTCACGATGAGGTCTGCCGTGCGGGCTGCGATCGCTACCACCATGTCCGGCTGCTCTCCCATGTCGGCGATGAGCGGAACGGCAGCATCACCGATCGCGAATATCGGGGGACCGAAATCTGTTGCGAACCTCGAGAGGATCGGAACGAACGTCCCCGCGTACTCGACTGCCGAGCCGAAGGTCTGGCCGAACGCGATGATGACCTCGATGGCACCTACGAAGTTGTCGAAGAGGGCGGTCACCTCTTTGTCGTTCTCGGTTGCCACCCCCGTCAGTGCGGCGAGGTTCCCGACGATGCTGCGAATCTGCATATCCCGCTTTGCCGGGTCGTCGATGAGCGTGGCTGAGTCCTTGATGATCCCGGCCACGTCACCCTGCGTTCCTTCTAGATTGCGGGAGACGAGCTCGAGGGACTGCAAGATCGCGTCGGTGTTCCTGCCGTTGTCCTTGACCAGGTCCTCGGACAAGTTGCTGATCGAGTCGAGCGTCTGACTGATTCCCAGCGGGGTTCTCGTCTTACTCAACGGAATGCACTGATCCGTCTCGTATCGGGCTCCATCAGAGTACGGCTTGGTGAACTCGATTTGACGTTCGGTCACGATGGATGTCGACACCAGAGTCGCGCCGACGTCGGCGGGCAGCGGAACGCTCTTGTCGATCCGCATGTCGATCCTTACACCGGACTGATCACTATTCTGGTGCACCCCGACGACGCTGCCTATCTTCTTGCCGAGCATGGCTACTGTGTTGCCTTCGAAGAGGCCCGATGCGTCGGTGAACTCGGCACACAGGGAGCGCGTGTCGTCGGACACCCTCCCCCCTATTTCCACACTAGCGACCACCACAACCACCACGGCGATCAGGAGCAACAGTCTTCGGATCCATGTAGTCAACATTTGTCGTCACCACTCGGAATGCACACACGAACCTCTGGTTCTGTGGTAGTCGACGCACCGACCGGCGCCTGGAGGAGGACGCCGAGGCGCTGAGTGATCTGATCAACCTGGGCCAGGGCATCGGAGTAGCCTGGCAGCTCTGACGACACCTTGTCGAGGAGCGTCTTGTATTGTTGGACAGACGGTTCGATTCCATCGCTGTAAGCCACGAGCGGCCTCGTGAGAAGTTTGAACAGACGACTGAGAAGGTCGAACCCGCCGCGGACGTTATCGATATCAGGTCCCAGCGTACTGGCAAGGAAGCTGAGTTGACGGAGAAAGTCGACCAGCACCTGTTTTTGATCGGCGAAAGCGTTGACGTATTCATCGGATAGAGCGACCGCTTTGTCGAGCTGACCGTACTGTCGCTCTAAGAGTTCCATCAAACTGCTGGTGTTCCTCAGTGCGTCGGGAATGTTTGTGTTGCCGTCGGAGAACGCATTCTGCAGCAGCGACGCAGTCTGACGGAGATCGACGCCCTTTACATCGCGGAACACCGGCGTCGTCGTCTCGAGCGTGTCCGAAATGTCGTAAGTACTCGATGTCTGAACAAGGGGGATCGCCCCCGACAGCGAGGTCGGTCCTGACCCTGGGTCCAGATCGAGAACTCGCCCGCCGATCGGCGTGATCAGGCGAACCGCTGCGGTGGCATCCGAACGGACTGGCACTGAGTCGTCGAGTCGAAATTCGACTGTGATAAACGTTCCCGCGAGGTCCACCGACGACACCGTTCCCTGTCTTATCCCCGCTATACGCACCTGATCACCCGACTCCAGCCCTCCGGTGTTGACCAGTTGAGCCGAGTACACCTTTTGGCCGGGCGGTGCGATATACACGGTCCCGGCGATTACCAGACCGACCACCACGGTCACCACCACCACAGCGGCGACGATGAGGTCGCGTCTGCGTTCGGACTGGTGATGCGGTCGATTTCGACTGAACAACCTCACTTACACACCACCAATCGTTGCCCCATAAGCGCAATCGTGGCTGTATCCGGCAGGGGCAGAAGGCCTTTCGAACATCGTGCCTCACTCGGCGTGGAATTCGTCGAAGCGTTCAGCGAGTCCATAAGGGGCTTGAGCAGTATCGCGCCATTCAGCAGCCCCTCCAACTCCCCGGGTTCTCGCGCCAGACGCTGATAGATCGTCGCGAAACTCTGGTCGTACGTTGAGTCAAGTTGCTCCCCGGCGATGACAGTTTTCTCCATGGACCGGTTGACCTCGCCCAGCGACTCCCGCAACCGGTCACTCACGCGGCTGAAGGCGTCGACGATCGATCCCAGCTGGTCGACGAGTTCGACCAGCTGCGCCGAGCGGCCTTCGAGTTGGTCGGAGACCTGGCCGAGACTCGTCACGATATTCGTGATGATCTCAGACCGCTGGTCCCCGTAGGCGGTGATGTTGGCGACCTGCTCCAGAACAGGCGATATACCCCTCCCATCACCTTGAGCAACGCGCAACAAGTTGGACTGCAGTTCATTGATCTCGTCGGCGTTAAGCGTGTCGAACACCGGCTTGAACCCGTTGAACAAGGTGGACACATCAAATGAGGGAACGGTCTTGTCGAGTGCCACCTGTGTGAGCGCCGCCCCCTGTGTCTTTCCCTGTGCCGCACCGATCAATTCGACATATCGCTGTCCGAGAAGATTCTGATAACGCACGGCGGCGGTGGTGCTCGACGTGATCGCGACGTCGTTGTTCAGTTGGAAATGAACGACCGCGGTGGGCCCTTTCAGGCCGATCGCCGTCACATAACCGACCTTTACTCCCGCCAAACGCACACCGTCGCGAGGCTTGAGCCCAGATGCATCGGAGAAGACCGCAGACCGTTCAGAACTCGCTCCGTCCGAGCTGGGTTCGAGGATGGCGATGATCACGTAGGTGAGAACGCCGATGACTGCGGCGAACGCGACGATCTTGACGATGGTGGGAATTAACGACTTGAGCTTCATCTTCTTGGTCCTCCTGCTGCAAGCGCGCTCTGCAGCGCAGGTGACGTCTGCACTACCAGGGCGACCTGAAGTTGTACTCGCTCGCCGACTTGCGGCGTGGCGTTGTCGATGCTGTCCAGGATCTGCGGGATGGTGTAAATGGTCTGCGCGAGTCCCGATGCCGATCTGGCGACCGGCCTCGCCAGATCGAGGCCGACGTCCAGTACCGAACTCAACGCCGGGTAGTTTTCGCTCAACAGTCCTCCCAGTCCCCCGAACAGAACCGCGCCGGTGCTGTTGAGGTTGCCTGTGGCCTGATTGATGGCCTCGTCGGTGGCGAAGAAGTCAGCGACGTCGACGTTTATGAGGATGCCCGGAACGAACGGCGTCATGAAGTCGGCAACGCCCTGGGACAGGTCTGCCGCGATCGCCAAATCCTGGCCCACTGGCCGCTGTTGAACGTCCCGAGTGAGCTGCGCGATCTGGAACATGAGCTGGCCGGCATCGGCAAACGTTTGGGAATCATCGACGACAAACTTCACCACAGAATTGAACGCCGGCTGATCGAGAGCATCGACCAGCTTCGAGAGTTTTCGAATCAGGGTCGATACCGAAGTGTGTTCGGACTGCAGCTTGCTCACATAGACGCTGCCGCCATCACGGATGAGGACTCCCCGCCCGGGGTCGACAATCTCCAGTGCCGTCGGCCCCAGCGCGCTGGCGGACGTGTAATTCACGGCCATGCCCTGACGCAACCGGATGTCGTCGTTCACTCCGGTGAGCTCGATTTTCACATTTACACTTTGGTCGCGCCCCGACACCGAGGACACCTTGCCCACCGTGAAGCCCCGATACTTCACCTCCGATCCGCCCTTCAACCCGTCACCAACCGCGTCGGTGGTGATCGTCACTGTCGTGTTGTCTTCATATTTTCCGGTCGCGTTGCCCGCCAGAAGATAGCCGGCAACCGTCACTACGACGAGAACCCCGATCCCGCGCAGGGTCAAGTTCGCCAGTGAGGGCGCGCGTCCTGATGGATCTTGAAATACAGCCACTTGAACTCCTAGCCCGAAATCTTGACGCCCGAATCGAAACCCCACATCAACAGGGTTAAGATCATGTCCTCCACGACGATGATGATGAGACTGCTGCGGATCGCTCGACCAGACGCGCGGCCGACGCCTTCTGCTCCGCCGCTGGCGTAGTAACCCTGGTAGCTGTGGATGATGACGACCGACACCACGAAAACGAGGACCTTGATTACTGAGAACGCCAAATCCTGCGGTTTGAGGAACGCATCGAAATAGAAGTCATAGGTGCCACCCGACTGGCCGTGTAAAAGGATGACGACCAGCTTGGCCGCGCCGAAACTGAGTATCAGCGTTACGATGTAGAGGGGGATGATGGTAGTGATCGCCGCGACCACACGCGTGCTGACGATGTACGGAATCGGCCGCACCGCCATCGACTCGAGCGCATCGATCTCTTCGGCGATACGCATCGAACCTATTTCCGCAGTGAGGCGACAGCCGGCCTGGGCTGCGAAACCGATCGCGGCGATCATCGGTGCCAACTCTCGAGTGTTGGCGTATGACGAAATGAATCCCGTAAGAGACCCCATCCCGACCAGGTCTAGCGAGGCGTAGCCCTGGATGCCGATGGACGCCCCGACAGCCATTCCGAGAATCACAAGCACGATCGCGGTACCCCCGCCGACCAGTACAGCGCCTCGTCCCCAGGCAAACTCCTGTATGAATAAAAACGTCTGTCGTCGATAGGTGGTTGCGACGTGCCGAATTCCGGCGACGGTGTCGATGGTGAATGTTGTAATGTGCCCGAGCTGCGCGGGGACCTCAGCGAGGGGTGTCACAGCACGCACGATCGGACGAGTAACAAAACTATAACGGGTGGATGGTACTGCGGTCACGTGTTCTCCGTCATCCGATGGTCTGCGGGACGAACATGATGGTCAGTTGGGTGATGAACACGTTGATGACGAAGCACGCCACTACCCCTAGGACCACGGTGGCGTTGACAGATGTGGCCACACCTTTGGGGCCACCTTTCGTGGACAGGCCCCGATGACACGCGATTGTCACGACCACGAGACCGAACACCACTGACTTGATCAGCGCTACAAGGATGTCCGCCGATGATGCGAACGATGCGAACGATGCGACGTAGCTCCCCGGCGTGATGCCCTGGACGTTGACGCTAAGGATGTAGCCGGCCACGAGACCGGTAAACACGATGAGCATGCATAACATCGGAGCGACGATGAGAACCGCGACGAATCGAGGTGCGACGAGTCGACGTGTCGAATTTAGTCCGAGCGTCTCCATGGCATCGATTTCTTCACGGACGGTGCGTGCGCCAAGGTCAGAGGCGATGGCCGACCCTGCCGCACCACCGAGCAGGAGCGCGGTGACGATCGGTGCCCCCTGCTGAATGATCCCGAGTCCACCGGCGGCTCCGGCGATAGATGTGGCCCCGACCTGCTGGGTTAGACTTCCGACCTGCACCGAGACGATAACGCCGAACGGGATCGCGACCAGGATCGCTGGCAACGTCGTTACGGTGATGACGAACCACGTCTGTGTGACAAACTCCCGAAACGGAAACCGTCCGGTGACAATATCGCGCACGGCCCACCGCAATGCCTGGCCGGCGAGGGCAATCGAATTTCCAAAGGTCACAAGACTGGCTGTCGCTCGACCAGCAATTTCTGTATAGATACCGGTCTCTCCTCTTCTGTCTGCGCAGCTCGTCGCGATAAGGTGTTCGCACAGTATCAGGTACGTGCAGTACCTGGTACATGGTTTCGGGTAATCCCCGTCGGATTAATCACCTGAGAGGTTGGCGTGTCCCCAAGTGAACGGAGCCATCTCGATTTAGAGCCTTGACCCGGATCGAGCCGGGAGCGATCTTCCACGGGTAAGTCCCGTGGGGTGGTGGACATTCGGTGAGGCGGCGTAGCCGCAGCTCGGGCGTGTCGTACCCGTGTTGTGGGTGGGCCATCGCGTAGTGATGAACGAGTTACCTCTCACAGTGACTCGACCAAAGGACCACGCGATGACCCACGACCATTCTGCCCTGATCACCCAGCTCGATGCACTCAAGGGTGCAGACCCGGCGTCGGTGTTCGCCGAGCTGATCCGCGCCGGCCTGCAGGCGCTGATCGACGCCGAAGCGACCGAGGTCCTCGGTGCCGGCCGCTACGAGCGGACGGCCGAGCGCACGAACTACCGGAACGGCACCCGCTCGAAGACGGTGTCGACGACCAGCGGAGACGTCGAGATCCAGATCCCGAAGCTGCGCACAGGGTCGTTCTTCCCCAGCCTGCTCGAGCGTCGCCGACGCATCGATCAGGCGTTGTACGCGGTGATCATGGAGGCCTACGTGCACGGAGTGTCGACCCGCAACGTCGACGACCTCGTCGCAGCGTTGGGTGTTGACTCGGGCGTCTCGAAGTCGACTGTGTCGAGAATTTGCCAAGGGCTCGATACGGAGATCGCGCGGTTTCGTGAGCGAACGTTGACCCACACCACGTTTCCGTACGTCTTCCTCGACGCGACGTATTGCA
>NZ_JALGQI010000067.1:0-498 GCF_022810385.1 Rhodococcus sp. ARC_M12
ATCGGCGAGCGCGTCGTGCTGTCCATCGGCCGCGACGATCTTGGCGACGAAGGCATACGGAAGTGATGCGGGTGTGGACATGAGGGGTTCTCCTTGAAGTCGGGGTTCTTCGTGGGGCGAGTTCAGCGTATGACGAGCGAGGGCCGGTGGGGAGTGGCGTATACGACAGTATTGCTATTGTTCGCGCCATGCGTATCGGACTGATCGCGATCGACGGCTGCTTCGGTTCGGCTGTCGCGTCGGTCATCGACATCGTGCGGGTGGCCGACGGAGCCCGCGGCGATGTCGACCCGCGGATCGACCCGATCGAACTCGCCATCCTCGGACCGAAACGGCGAGTGACCACGACGGCATCGATGACCCTGTCGGTGGACCACCCGCTGTCGGAGTCCGGAGAGTTCGACGTGGTCGTCGTCCCTGCGCTTGGAACCCTCACGGCCGCCGCTACCAACGACGCCCTCCAGAGCCGAGATGCACGTTCGGTCATCGCCTCACTCG
>NZ_JALGQI010000028.1:0-15610 GCF_022810385.1 Rhodococcus sp. ARC_M12
GAATCAGAAACTGTTGATCACGATCGACCGGTCGATAGCCCTTCGCCACCAACACATTGTCCCGCACCACCGACAATGGGGCGCCTCGACACTCGAGACGCCCCACCATCAAAATGCGACAGCCCCCAGGGGGCACTTAACCGCACCACTGCCGCAGGCACTCTTACAGGTCCCAGAGGTTGATTCCGAAGTCCTCGGCGTGCTGGTCGATCTGCGTGAGCTCGGCGTCGGTGAAGTCGAGATTGTCCAGCGCCGCCACGTTGTTCTCCAGCTGTTCGACGCTCGATGCGCCGATCAGTACCGAGGTCACCCGCGGGTCGCGCAGGGCCCAGCTCAGGGCGAGTTGGGCAAGGGATTGGCCGCGAGTCGAGGCGATGTCGTTCAACGCCCGAAGGTGCCCGATGTGGTCGTCGGTGAGCCAGTCCGGGTTCAACGACTTACCCTGTGCTGCTCGCGAATCCGCAGGAATACCGTCGAGGTACCTGTCGGTGAGCATGCCCTGGGCCAGAGGTGAGAACGCGATGACGCCCGCGCCCACCGCGTCGAGGGTGCCGAGTAGTTCGGGCTCGATCCAGCGATTGACCATCGAATAGCTGGGCTGGTGAATCAGGAGGGGAACACCCGCGTCGGCCAGCAGGTCCGCCATCTTCTGCGTCCCCTCGGGTTTGTAGGAGCTGATGCCCGCGTACAGGGCCTTGCCCTGCTGAACCGCGCTGATCAGCGCGCCTGCAGTCTCTTCGATAGGGGTGTCGTGGTCGGGTCGGTGGCTGTAGAAGATGTCCACGTGGTCGAGTCGCATGCGCGTCAACGATTGGTCGAGCGAGGACAGCAGGTACTTGCGGGAACCGCCGAAACCGTAGGGGCCGGGCCACATGTCCCAGCCTGCCTTGCTCGAGATGATCAGCTCGTCGCGGTATCCGGCGAAGTCCTCCGAGAAGATGCGGCCGAAGTTCTTCTCCGCACTGCCGTACGGCGGGCCGTAGTTGTTGGCCAGGTCGAAGTGCGTGATCCCGAGATCGAATGCGCGACGCAGGATCGCGCGCTGGTTCATCAGCGGTACGTCGTCACCGAAGTTGTGCCACAGCCCCAACGAGATCGCCGGTAGCTTCGGCCCGCGGGAGCCCACTTGCCGGAAGACCATGGACTCGTATCTGTCGGCTGCGGCAACGAAAGGTGGGTCGATGTTGGGATCTGTCATAACTCGACCCTAGGTCCCGGACTCGAATCGAACATTCAACCATCGCAAGCTACTCGTCGGTAGATTTCTTGCCTAGGATGTCACGGGTGACAGCCGAACTAGCCGTTGGTTCCGGGGGGGACCCGCAGTGGCTCGATACTGCGGAAATGACAGCATGGCGCGCCTACATGGACGGCGGGCAACGATTGATGGGGGTGTTGAACAGGGAGCTGCACGACGGCCACGATCTGTCGATGGCGGAATACCGCATTCTGGTGATGCTGTCGGAATCGGACGACGGCTCCGTCAGAATGAGCGAGCTGGCCGACGGTGTCCTGTCCTCGAGAAGTCGCCTGACGCATCAGATCAGGCGCATGGAACTGCAGGACATGGTGACTCGTAGCACCTGCGTCAACGACGGCAGGGGCGTGCTCGCGGTGATCACCGACGAAGGCCGTCGGCGACTTGCGGAGGCGGCACCAACCCACGTCCGCGGCGTACGTCGGCACCTCTTGGACATCCTCTCGCCCCACGAACTCGAGGTGCTGGGTGACATCTTCGAGAAGGTCGACGCCGCGATGGACGCGTCCGGCTCGACACCGCGACGATGAGGGGCGGGCTCTGAGGGCGATTGGGTCTCTGGCCGCCGGGCCGTTTAAGATCGCACACGGAAGCGTGGCAGAGCGGCCCAATGCACTCGCCTTGAAAGCGAGAGACGTGTAAAAGCGTCCGGGGGTTCAAATCCCTCCGCTTCCGCCACATGTTCGTTGTTCGAACCCGGTCCACCCGCAAGGGTGGGCCGGTTTTGTTTGCCCTGGTGGCCGAGTGGCATCCATGTCGCTTTCCCAGGGATGCGCCACAACCTTCGCATGCAGCCGATGGATGGAACAATCGATCGGTGAGACATATTGAGACTGTTCGAGTCTCGGACGGCCAGATGCGATTGGCTCAGCAAGTATCCCTGGACTTGATCTGGCCTCCTGAGGGTGTCCCGGGCTTTGTGTACTTCGGTGACGGAGGAGCGCTGATCAGCACAGGGATCTCAGGTGGTTTCGTGAGAGTCGAGCTGAGGATGGTGCGAGATGAACCTGATCTGGATCTCGACTCATGGGAAGACATCGACGAGGGAGACCTGCGGACCGAGGCCGGAAGCATTCGCCTGTCAGCGGGTATGGCGTTCGAGAATTGGATACCCGGAGGACGGGATGGCCTCACTCCCCTTGGTCCAGAGCTTCATCGGGTTCGTGTCAGTGCCAGCGGAAGAAGCTCGAACTACGACTTGGTGATGGACGGCGACGAACCCGTCGAGTCCTACTCGATCGACATCTGGCCGGCGCGGTCTTCGTCAGCGCCGATCGTCCACAAGCACTCGTCGGGCCGGTAGGACTCGAACACAGGATTCCGGACTGACTGGTATCGATCTCGGTTCATTGGGTACTACCTGCGAATGAGCGAAGAAGCGCGGCGCAGGGACGGCGACAACGATGGACCTCTGGAAGAGGAACTCGAGGAAAGTTTCGACGCTGTCGTCTCCGAAGGTGCCGAGCGATTGCACCGCACCGTACGCACAGTCCTGATCACCGGATTCTTCGGCGGACTCGAAGTTGCTCTTGGTGTGATGGCCTATCTCGCGGTGTTGGACGAGACCGACAGTCATCTGTTGGCCGGCCTGGCGTTCGGTATCGGCCTGGTGGCCATCTATCTCGCCCATGGTGAGTTGTTCACCGAGGATTTTCTGATGCCGATCGCAGCGGTGGTGGCCCGCGACGGCACACCTCTGCAGCTGGCAAGGCTGTGGATCGGGACGCTGCTGGCGAATTTGCTGGGCGGTTGGGTGGTGATGTGGTTGATCGCGCACGCGTTTCCGCAGTGGCTCGAGGTGTTGTCCGAGGCGGCGCATCATTTCGTCGACGCACCGCTGAATCTTCAGTCGATCTGCCTGGCTGTTCTGGGCGGCAGCACGATGACATTGCTGACTCGCATGCAGCAGGGAACAACCTCCGACGTCGCGCGGATCATCGCCGCCATGGCGGCAGGGTTCCTGCTGGCCGGATTGCAGTTGTTCCACTCTATTCTCGACTCCCTGCTGATTTTCGGTGCCATCCACGCAGGAGCGGACGTGAGCTATGTCGCCTGGATCGAGTGGTTCGGATATACGGTGCTGTTCAACATCATCGGGGGCGTCGTGTTGGTCACCGCGCTGCGCCTGGTGCGCACGAAGGAGCTGGTGAAGTCCGAGCGTCATCGAAATCCCGAGTAGTCGAGCGGAGTCGGGTCTTACGACGTGCCATCCGATGCCCAACTACCCAGGCTCAGTCCGGTCTGGAAGCGTCGCATCGACTTCGAGATCGGGTCAGTGAATTCGATTGCACTGGCGAGTAATTGGAGTGGATTCGTGAAATCGTCGACGGCTCGTCCGCTTGCCGTCGGATAGAGGTCATCACCCAGGATTGGAACGCCCAACGAGCTCATGTGCAAGCGCAGTTGGTGAGTGCGGCCGGTCAACGGGGTCAGACAATAGCGACCGAGTCCGTGCCGATGGTCGAGAAGTTCGACGGTCGTGTGCGCGTTGGCTTCTCCGTCCACCTCGCGGGCGGTGAATTGCCCCTTCTCCGAGACGATTCGACTGCGAACGACGGTCGGCAGTGCGAGTGACGGGTCGTAGGGCGCGATTGCCTCGTACTCCTTGCGGACCTGTCGATCCTGGAAGAGCGTTTGATACGCGCCGCGCAGTGTCGGGTCGACGACGAGCAGAACCAGCCCTGCGGTGACGCGATCGAGGCGGTGAGCGGGCACCAGTTGGGGAAGATCCAGTTCGAGACGCAGTCGTACCAATGCGGTCTGCAGGATGTGCCCGCCGCGGGGGATGGTCGGCAGGAAGTGCGGCTTGTCGATAACCAGCAGTGCTTCGTCGCGGTGCACGATCGAGATATCGAACGGCACAACGGTTTCCGATGGCAGATCGCGGTGGAACCAGACTGCCTCGCCGGGAACATACGGTGCGTCCGGTGCGATGGGGCCCGCCATGTCGACGACTTCGCCGGCGTCCAGCATTGCGTCGATCCTCTGCGGAGGAATTCGTGACTCTGACGCGGCGAGGAAGTCACGAACAGTGCGCCACGTGCCGTCCTCGGGCATCCGGATTCGAGCGGGATCGAGACCGTGCCGCTTCGCCAGGGGCGGTTGCTGGCGACGTCTCACCGAGTGAGCGTATCGCCCGTCGAGATCGCACTTATGCGGACAATTCCGAGGGATCTGCCCACATAAGTGCGAGTTCGCTACTCGCAGCCGATGCCGTCGTCGTCGCGGTCGAGGTGGGGGCCGTAGCCGTACTCGTCTCGGTAGACAGGAGCCGCCCCGGCGTCACGCGCAGCATCGCAGTTCTTGTACTGGAATCCGCTGGGCCGAGGTGCGGGGGCGGGCGCGCCCTGCTGCTGCGGCGCGGGTGCACCCTGCGGCGCAGGCGGGGGTGCAAAGGCGGGCGGCGGCGGCAGGATGCAGAACTGAGCCGAGCCAGCTCCGCACAGGAAATCGGTGATCGGATCGGCTGAGGCGACGGCCGGGGCGGCGACCACGGCTGCCGCCGCAATTACGCTCGAGATGCCGATCTTGAACAGCAGGTTCTTCGTCTTCATTGGGTTCCAATCGAGGGGAGTGTGATCTGGATCATTGCCGGGAGATTATTGAACTGTCAATCAAGTCATTCGTACGACCGACGTCCGCGCCACCTGAAGGGCGAGTGTGTTTGGAACCCGCCCATTCGGCGTATTTACGAACGTATGAGCGAGAGCGAGCAGGTCAACCAGAACCCCGAGAAGGATCCCGACGATTGGGTCACCGGCGACGAGCCGATGACCGGCCCACAGAAGAGCTACCTGAGCACACTTGCGCAGGAAGCGGGCGAGGAAGTTCCCGAGGGTCTGAACAAGGCACAGGCGTCGGAAATGATCGACAAGTTGCAGGGCGAGACCGGACGCGGCTGACTCTCAACCCAGAGGTCCACTCGATGTGACATCGACCCCCGAAAAGGCCACCGAATGTCACATCGAGTGCCCTCCGAGCGTGCGTGGCACCGAGGACATCCGACCAGGTAGACCGTTCTTTCTTCAGTACATGTAACAAAGGATCACGCGGACTTTTGTACCCGCCTTCTCGCGGCTATTGTGAGCGAACCCACAGCTTTGGCGTGCGCGCATATCGGTGGGTACGTTGAGTAACGGATGTGGTTCGTGTTGCGACCCGTGAGGGTGCGCTGGGGGAGGATGGGCAATCTGATGCACCGTCGAGTGTTGGCAGTAGCGGGGACTGCTTTGGCAGTGTCGCTGCTGGGGTCGGGTCTCGCCGGGGCGCAGCCGCTTCCCGGTACCGGCAGTTCCGACGGTGGCGGTGCGGTGCCCGGCATGCAAGCCCAGTCTCAGCCGATGGCGTCGGCGCGCATCGATCGAGTCGATATGTTGACCGATCGTCGTGCAGCGGTGTGGGTCGAGTCGCCCGCGATGGGCCGCACCATTCAGGTTCAAGTTCTTCTGCCGGCCGCGCAGGCGATGTCTCGTCCCACGCTGTACATGCTCGACGGTGTCAGCGCAGGCAAGGAATCCGACTACCAGGAGAGCACCTGGACGCAGAAGACCGACATCGTCGACTTCTTCGCGGACAAGCAGGTCAACGTGGTTCTCCCGGTCGGTGGATCGAGCAGTTACTACACGGACTGGAACGTGCCGGATCCGGTCCTCGGCGTCAACAAGTGGGAGACGTTCCTGACGTCGGAGTTGCCGCCGCTGATCGATGCGCGCTTCTCGGGTAACGGCACCAACGCGATCTCCGGTGTGTCGATGGGTGCCCAGGCCGCGATGGACCTGATCACACGACATCCCGATCTCTACACCGGCGTCGCCGGCCTGAGCGGTTGCTACGACAATTCGCAGACCAACTTCAAGGACGCGGTGCGCGCTACCGTCGCAACCAACGGCGGAAACGCCTCCAACATGTGGGGCGAGAACACCGATCCCAAGTGGGTCGAGCACGACCCGTCACGCAACGCCGAGGCCCTCCGCGGCAAAGACGTCTACATCTCCGTCGGTACAGGTTTGCCCGGCCCCTACGAACTCGGCCCCGGAGGCAGCGGAGTCGAGAGTGCGCTCATGGGCGGTCCGCTCGAGGCCGCCGCGCTGTATTGCACGACAGTGTTCGATACGAGACTGCGCGCGTTGGACATCCCTGCGACAACCGTCTATCGCCCCTACGGAATTCACGGCTGGCCGTATTGGCAGGACGATCTGCGTGAATCCTGGCCGACGCTCGAACGTGCGCTAGGCCTGTAGAGCACACTTCAGAAATGCGTCGTTCTCGTGCGGGTCGCCGATGGTGACCCGCACGCCGTCGTTTCCGTAGGCGCGCAGCAGTACACCCTGTTCCGCCGCCGCAGCAGCGAAGTCACCGGAGCGCTCGGCCAGCGGCAGCCAGACGAAGTTGGACTGCGACGCGCCGACGTCGAACCCGCCGCCGACCAGCGCGTCGCGGACGCGATCGCGTTCTGCGATGAGCGCATCGGTGCGGGCAAGCAGCTCCGCGGATGCTTCCAACGACGCCACTGCCGCCTGCTGGGCAATCGTGCTGACGGCAAACGCAATCCGCACCTTGGACAGTGCCGTGATCACCTCGGGATCGGCTACCGCGTAGCCCACCCGCAGGCCCGCGAGTCCGTAGGCCTTCGAGAACGTCCGCAACACGATCACGTTGCGTCGTCCACGGGCGAGTTCCACGCCGTCGACGTGATCGCCGTCGGCAGCGGGACGGGTGTACTCGAAGTAGGCCTCGTCCAATACGACGAGGATGTTCGACGGCACCGCGTCGAGGAACGCCTCGAGCCTGTCGCGTTGGACGACGGTGCCGGTCGGGTTGTTGGGGTTGCACACGAAGATCAGGCGAGTGCGGTCGGTGATGGCGGCGAGCATCGCGTCGAGATCGTGCACGTGGTCTGCGGTCAGCGGAACCTGCACGGGCGTCGCGCCCGCAACGCGCGTGATGATCGGGTAGGCCTCGAACGAACGCCACGCGAACAGCACCTCGTCGCCGGGGCCACAGGTAATCTGAACGACCTCCTGGCACAGTGCAACCGAACCGTTACCGGCGGCTACATTTTCCGTCGCAACTCCGAGCTTCTTCGCCAAGGATTCGACGAGTGCCGTCGCCCGGATGTCCGGGTAGCGGTTGACGCCCCCGACGGCCTCGGCGATCGCTGCATGCACGCTGGGGAGCGGGCCCTGCGTCGTTTCGTTGCTCGCCAGCTTGATTGCCCCCGGAAAGCTACGGCCGGGAATGTAAGCGGGGATTGCGTCGAGGTCGGGGCGGATGTGCGCGTTCACGGCTGCCATTATGCGCCCAGGTTCGGGGTTGACTTCTACGCGTCCGTGATATTGCTGTGCATGACCGGACCGATCGTCCTATCTTCGGTAAGTATGTCGGGAATCTTCAGCGACGCCGCAGTCCTTCGTTCCGCCCCCGCGCCCACATTCGGCGCAGACGACGTGGTGGATACGTCCGCGCACGAGTCACCACCACAGGAGAAGGTTCCGTTGACGGCCGTCGAACCCGATGGTCCACCTCGCGGCGGAATCGTCGTGCTGCACGAGGCGCGTGAGGTGCCCGAGTCTCTGCTCGACCTGCTGCGCGCACTCGCTCTCGAAGGTTGGCTGGCCGTCGCGCCCAACCTGTTCCATCGAGGCCACGGGGACGACAAGGAGGTCTTCGGAGACGACCTTTTCGCGGACTTCGACGCCACCGCCGACTGGCTCGTCAAACGCGGCGTCTACCCCGATTGTGTCGGGGTCATCGGATTCGACGACGCAGGAACGGCAGCGCTCATCGTGGCCACCAGTCGACCGGTCGGCGCGGCGGTCAGTGTCGCTGCAGCGGGCATCGTGGAACCGCTCAATTCCGACGCGGTTGCGTTGGTCGAGGCCGTACCCCGACTGCAGGCGCCCTGGCTCGGTCTCTACGGCGAGGACGACCCGCACACCCCACCCGATCACATCGAAGCCCTCCGCGACGCCGCCACGCGCGCCTCAGTGGCCACCAACGTCGTCAGCTATTCCGGTGTGAAGCATCGAGCCGACCATCCGAAGGAACAACCGGGCAGCAGCGACCACACAGATCCCGCCGAGGCCGCTCTGGTCGATGCGCAGACCCGCATCTTCGATTGGTTCGACAGCTTCATGCGGTGACGAGCAACAAGCATCTTTTACGCGAACGCCGTGCGAACCGAAGGCGTCGACCAGCCGTTTTGCCTTCTGGCCTCAGCCGTGTGTAATCTCTTTCCTCGGCGGTCCGAGAGGGCCGGCAGCCTAGGAGGCGTGCCAGAGCGGCCGAATGGGAGTCACTGCTAATGACTTGACCCTTCACCGGGTCCGGAGGTTCAAATCCTCTCGCCTCCGCCACGCTGATCCGCAAGGATCGGCACGTCGGTTCTTCGGAACCGGCACAACTGAACATGCGCCCGTAGCTCAACGGATAGAGCACTTGACTACGGATCAAGAGGTTAGGGGTTCGAATCCCTTCGGGCGCACAGGAAAAACATCCCCTTACCAGCAGCGATGCCGGTAGGGGGATGTTTTGTTGCCTAGCCAGAACGGCTTTTTGACACGGAATCGACACTTTTTTGCGGCCGCGGCGATGCGTAACCGCAGATAAGGCCGTGCGACCCGCCCCCCGAAAAACAGACCACGAGATGTCTGCCCTTGCGGTTCGGCGTCGACTGCGTCAAAGCCCTGTTTCGCGGGCGGAGCTGGTTGGTGGTGAGGCCGAGATGGGACTTGTGATGTCGTCGGTAGAGATCGGGTCACCTTCGCCTTCGAAGCTGTGGATAACGGCTGCGATCTCAGTCGCTGGCGTGAAGAGCGTCAGAACACTTGGCGGCCCGTTGATGATCGTCGGGTCGTCAAACGAAACGTGACCGGTGTTCAGTCCGACGACCTGAATCGACTGCTCACCCCAGAAGCTAGTCGCGGCTGGCGCGATGGCCATCACGGGTGAGCCGGACATCCCCGCTCTACTGAATGACTGGCACAGAACTCGGTTGCTATAGACGTGAGAACCCATGACAGCGTCGTAACGGGGATCGCTGGACACCGTTCCAATTACGAGGATTGGACGATCAGCGAGTTCCTTGTTGAAGGAGGGGTAGCCAGGCGTAAGGACCTGCGATCCTACGTGGACGGTCCCATTGCGGAACGCGTCACCCGAAGCAAGGGCGTGCACGCCCATGGTGTTAAAGCCTGGAAGTAGAGACGCTTCGCCCAGGCTGACTACACAGACATCGACGGAGTCGTCGGCTGGGTACGCACAGACTGGTTGGTCGACGAGATGAGTTTGATGGACGACATCGGCATCCAGGCAACGCGTGTGCTGCGAGTAGCCCGAGATTGCGATGCCGCCCAGTTGGTACCCATACCCCTTATGGTCGGCATAAGGGAGGTCGGTGAGGTGGCGGTTGGTGACAAGGTAGGCCGATCCCGACTTTGCCGACACTAGGATAAAGCCGGTACCGACTCCGCTCCTCTTAAGATTCGACTCCCGATGAAAGTGCTCAAGCGAAAGCTGTACTGCGGTGTATAGGTGCTTGGTGCCAAAGGTCTCGTCCGTCACTGGATGATCCTCGCACTCACCCAGGGCCGAGATCCTGATGAGAGGTAGAAGCATCCGACAGAAGTTCGAGCACATGGGTGAGATCTGGCGCGGACGAGGCTTTCTGGATGTAGTGCTTTCTCGTAACGGCCGACCCGGAGTGCCCTAGCTGAGCCGCCGCGTCGTGCTCGCTACGCTCCCGGTCGATCAGCGTGGCAACCGTCTTACGGAACGCATGAGGTGTCACCCATGCGAACGCGTCACCCCGGGCATCTCTCCATTGCCGGCGGAGGTTGTGCGGATCACGGAGGGTCCCTATCGATGACGGGAAGATCACGTCCCAGGGATTGGAGGCGGCGTCGATCTGAAGGCGCATGATCGTTTCTACAGCGAACTTCGGTATCAGGACCGTCCTAAATCCGGAGGCGCTTTTCGTGTGTGCCTGTCTGACAAGGCCACCTCCCTCTGCCTGCCGTCCAGGGAGGCGCACAACAGTTCCGGAGATGGTCAAGCGGGGAGGCGTGGCGGACAGGTCGATGTCTGACCACCGAATAGCTAGCACTTCACCAATGCGTGCGCCTGTGGCCAAGAGGACGTCCACCACGTCCAGTAGCCCACTCACACGTGGGCGGCCTGTTCGTTGCCGACCGACTACCGGCCCCGCGCCGCCCGCCTCCCAGAGACGAACGTGCTCACGCAGGGCTTTCAGCTCGTCCAGATCTAGGGCCCGGACCACCTTCTTCGATCCACGGATGCCCGCGACCTCCCTGATGGGGTTAGTGGGCATTGCATCGTGGCGCACTGCGAGACCGAGTACGGCAGACAGGATCACCTTGAGTCGTCGAGCCTTCGCTGGATGTTCGCGGGCAACAGCTTTCAAGAATGTATCGAGTCGGGACGTCGTGCATTCGTGGAGGCGCAGACCACCCAGCTGAGGGGATATGGAGACACGGACGTCGGTGGTGTACTGCGCCACTGTTTGAGGTGACAGCTTGCCAGTCGAAACGATCTCGTCCAGCCATAGTGTGGCAACCGAATCTAGACGCATCTGCCGGTTGATCTCTTGACCGGTAGCCTCCACTCGATCCTGCATCGACCGTCTCAAACGGAGAGTTGCCGCGTTGGCGGAGTTGGCGAATGCCTGAACCGTTCGAGTCCTTCCGTCCTGGTCTCGATACCGGGCAGAGGCACGCCAAGAACCGTTGGGCTGCCGCTTGGCGCTGATGTTGCCGTAGGTGCCTATGGGTAATGGGTGACGCGGCATTTCAGCCCTCGAATCGCTCAGGCCCGTCACTGAAAGTGACCGCCGATGGTTGGTCCTCTGCCATTTCAAATCGGATCTTGGCCTGGGAGGACGGGTTTAGCTCGAAGCCCGCTCGAGCGTCCGCTATGGCGTCCTCTAGCGTGAGCGTTAGGGGATCGCTGGGACCTAAGGCCTCCCGCGTGAACGATGTCGACATGGGCTGACCAGGCGCGTGCCCGACTCGGTAGGAACCCTCGTGGAACCGAGTTAAAGCCGCCCTGAGCTGTTCTTGGAGTCGGAGGACCTCGTGAGCCTGCTCGGTGAGCTCGAAGAATGCGTTGTATATCGAAGCGCTATGGCGACTCAGCTCAGCGCTGACGATGGCAGCCGGCTCGGGTTCGACCAGTCGGCTCAAAGGCACACGGAGGGCGGCAGCGATGGCTCGGGCCTCGCCAAGGCGCACGGGGCGCTCGCCCTTCTCTATACGACTGATGGTCGTCTGGTGAACCTTCGGCCAGCCGTCCTCCCGTAATCGGGCTACCAATGAGCTCTGGCTAATCCCAAGACGCTCTCGCAGCTCTTGCATCCTCTGAGCGAACCGGATTTCGTCGTCGTCCGGGCTTGGCAATTCGGACCTCCTTGTCCACGCTACTGCGCGTGAGACGCGACCAAGCCATGACTATTTCACGTAATGTACTTGGCGTCAAACACATAATGCGATACGCTGTTGGCAATAGATCATCCAAGCACGAGAGGCCTTCAATGACTGGCAGCACAACGGATCTGGGCCGCGTTCAAGCGTTGATGAGTCCATCGGACGTCGCACAGTTTGCGGGTGTGTCAGTCCAAACGCTCGCCGTGTGGAGGATGAAGGCGGTAGGTCCTCGTTACATCAAGGCTGGCAAGCAGATTCGGTACCGCGTCGAAGACTTGAACGCCTGGTTGGAGACGCAGGCTCATGGCGGGTAGCAGGGTGGGTTAGCGGTAGCTGGCCAGGCCCTACGTGACCTGGCAATAAAAAATCCTCACCTGGCCCGGTGAGGATTTCTTTTCGGGTAGTTCGACGGTCGAGAACCGGCCGTAGCGCCCGCATGTCGTAGGAGACATCAGTGAGCGTAGCCGTCATCACGACGCAGTGCAACGACTCGAGTTCTCTTGGAGCCGCACGTATTCGGGATGCGAACACCAGGCCGATACGTGGTCTTGAAGCACTTGAAGTTCGTATGCGCGGTCACTCTATTGCGTACGAACACGGATGGGCTCCGCATCAACTCGACAAGGTCCTAGAAGTTGTTCAAAGTCAGATGACGATCAGCGACGTCATCCAACCTCGGTCGGATGCCAAGTGGCCGTTGGCTCTCGCATCCTTGCTGCGATCCTGCTTCGCGGCCGAGAAAGCTACGGGCAAGGGTGTTCACGTATCAAGGAGCCATGCGCACTATGAGGGCTTGCCTGCGGCGCAGCGCTGGGATCCGACCTACACGAGTGCGGCGATTGTTACTGCTATCGACCAGGGCGTGCGAATAGGGCTGCTGGTTGAACAGCGGGGGATCCGGCGGCCCCCTAGCCCTCGTATTCGCGACGGAGTCCAGACGCAAATCGCGTTGAGTGCTCTGGCGCTTGAGCTTCTCGACTGCCGCGTCGATGCCGGGGAGTCTCCACAGCTCACGAATCTGGCTCCGCACATAGAATTACGGGATCGGGGGAGCGGAAGGTTTCTCGACTTCAATCACAATTCGTGGACGCGGCAGGTTGAGATGGAGATGCGCTCTCTGGACGACGTCCAACGTGGACAGACGTTGACTTTGGATGGAGCAATACTCCCGCACAGCCGTCTGATTCGAAAGTTCAACACCGACTTCCATCGGGGGGGTCGGGCCTATTCTGTCGGCCCAGGCACATGGCAGACGCTCGCATCTTGTGATCGGCGTCGTCTCTATGTCGACGGTGAACCGACGGTTGAGATCGACATGTGCAACCTTCACCTGCGTCTGGCGCTGGCTCTGAGTGGTGCTGTCGCACCCTACGAGTTGGATCTCTATGACGACATCCCCCGGTTGGGCGGAGTCGGAACTTGTGACCGAAGTTTGATGAAGGTGGTGTGCTCCGCCGCGCTTTCCGGAGATAACCGAGAACAAGTCGTCCACTCGTTGGCTGAACAGTTCTGCGAACTACCCGTTGCTCCACCAGTTGGTGCTGGAGGCGCGAAGGGAGGTGCCTCCAGCCTTTACCCGTTCGTCGAGATGCTGATCGGTTCGCTGGTCGAGCGCTACCCCAGCATCACCCCACTGCTGTTCAAAGACGTCGGGGTCACCTTGCAGCGCACGGATAGCGACTTAGTGCACGAAATCCGCTTAGAGATTATGCGCAACCACGGGTTCGCCCCATATCCGGTTCACGATTCCGTGATTGTTCCCGCGACAGCCACTCTTGCAGTGACCGCACTTATTACCGATGTGCTGAACGGTCAGGGGTACAAAATACCGTTACGCGTTGCGGGAGGGCCACGTTAGCTCTTGGTGGCTCACTAGAACACTTTCCAGAAGAAGAGCAGAGACAAAGAACCGTCATAGGGAGACTTAATTGGTACAGCTTCCACCTGCGGGTTCTTCTAGCAATCGGACCAGACGACCAATATGCCAGTGCTGTACCACATCTGACCAAGAGGACCCTCTCTCCTTCACCTCAAGTCGCTGTCTGGGGCTGCGGATAGTGTGACGTGATGGCACTCACGGAACTCACCAGCGATGCAGTTCTGCAGGCGGTGGCTGCATACGACGACCTCGGTCGTGACGCGTTATTGGCCAAGCATGGGCTCGCAACGACAACGGCCTCAGTGCTTCTTCATGATGGCGAAGAATACGACACAACGGCCATCGTGCTTGAGGCCCACCACTTCGCGACTGGCGGAGCTTTGCCGTCACCACTGACGGATGATGAGCGGGCCACGAGGGTGCTTGCACTCATCAACTTGGGCTTCACTGTTCGTGACACATCTGTGTCCGATTCCGCCCGTGCGTGGCTCGTCGCGTCCAAACTGGACTATCGACGTCTGGGCGGAGGGTCTGTGTACGACGACGTAGTTGAGACTCATTACAGCTGGGACAGCAACGTGGCTAACTCCAAGCAGATCAAGGCTGGGGACTTAATTGCAATCTGGGACGAGTCCGAGTTGGTCGGGTTCTCTGTAATCGAATCCATCGACCTCAGCCGTGGGCGGAAGCGGATGGGACGCTGCCCCAATTGCGCAAACATCAACGTCGCTCGTCGGAAAAAGGCCAGACCGCGGTACCGATGCGAAAAATGCAACGCAACCTTCGGCACACCGGCCTACACCGAGAAGATGGTGGACCGCTTCAGGTCCACTCATGGCCAGGCGTGGACGGTGCCCATGCCTTCACTCGGTCGGAAGGACCTGATGAAGCTGTGTGTTCATGACTATTCGCAGAACAGCATCCGCGAATTGCGCTCAGTGGAGTTCCGTAATGCGATAGACGAGGTCGCGCTCGGCTCACCGATGGCAGTGGTCGACGCCGCTGTTCGCCAGATCCGAGGCGGGCATGTCGAACGGTTGGTCAGGGCGAGATTAGGGCAGGCGACCTTCCGCTCCCGCCTGGTACTTGCTCACGGTCTGGTGTGCGCCTTCACTGGACCCGCACCGGGCCCGGCCCTTGAGGCTGCGCATCTATATAGCTATGCCTCACAAGGCCAGCACCGCGACAATGGTGGTCTGCTCATGCGCCGTGACATCCACGCTCTGTTCGACCGAGGTCTACTGGCGGTGGGTTCAGACAATTGCATCAAGGTCTCCCCCCAAATCGGTTCCTATTCGGCCTACTGCGCCCTTGACGGTGCTCCCCTTCGCGTAGCTACGACCGTCGAGCAGAACGACTGGCTAGCAACTCACTTCCGGCAGTGGGAGCATCTGTTCGCCAGCTCGACCCCCCACCCTGAGGAATCGGGCCACTAAGAGGACGGCCCCCTTGGCATACTGCTGTCGCCCGACCATCGACATCGGTAAGAAGACTCCGCGTCCCATTGGACCTCAGGCAATATCGTTGGCCAAGGCGATTATGAAGGGTCCTATGAAATGTGAAGGTGTCTTGAGTCTGAGGGGCCTTGGTGTGACTGCGACTGGCAGGGCATACCTCGATGGGGTGCTATATCCACGGGCTGTGCTCCGTGAAGCGGTGGAGCGCCTGGGTGGTCAGTTCCACACTGAGTTCTGCAACTCGACGGATGTACTACTCCTCGGCAGTCATCACGTCGGGCAACTCCGCTCTGACCGATCCGGCGGCGTAGATGCTACTGATCAGCTGGTGCGGTCGCGCCGAGGAAGGAGTCATCACGTCCACTTGGTATTCGCGGAAGACTTGGGTGCACTGCTCGAAGGCGGTCACGTAGCGTGCCGCCCGGTACCAAGAGCGTGGATGAACTCGCAGGTGATGGCGCTCATCGAAAGTGCTCAACTTCGCTCAGCGAAAGTGCTCACCCGGTAGCGGTGATCACTGTAGCGGTTGACGGGTCCCGGTGACGGCTTTGCGGAGCTTCTCCGAGCGTGCGTTGTG
>NZ_JALGQI010000068.1:0-495 GCF_022810385.1 Rhodococcus sp. ARC_M12
GCGGTGAGAACATACGCGCCGAACCCCGTATCGCGGCCGACTGCCGATCGGTCGGAGCTCTCTCCGCGAACAATCGCGATCGTGAACACTCGGACCGCCTCGGACACCTTCGAATCGGGTGAGCCGATACCTGCTGGCAGAGCTGTGCCACATGACTGTCTCGTCGCCGCGGCCGTGTTGAGGCCGACACCGGAAGTTGCACCGAACAGACGAGACCCGTTCTGCCGCTGGGGTTGCGGCTGCGGGCGATGAACGACCGATCCGAACGCCTCCCCGGGCACGAGACGACGCGCGATACCCATATCCCTCTCCCGTGTGCGCAGCCGCTACCGCGAGAGCGGGCCGACAGGCGTCTACCGATGTCTCTCATCTATGCAAGGAGCGCAGCATGATGAACAACGCACCTCACACCCCCGCCAGGACCGTGGCGATCACAGGTGGAGCTCGCGGCATCGGCTATCAGACAGCGAAGGAGTTGATTCGACGAGGCCACCG
>NZ_JALGQI010000029.1:0-11427 GCF_022810385.1 Rhodococcus sp. ARC_M12
ACCGGCGACTGACAGAAGGCAAGACCCCACGCGAGATCACCCGATGCCTCAAACGCGCCATCGCCCGCGAAATCTACGGCCTACTCAAGCCGCCCCAGACCACTTGACAAACATAGGAGCATCGTTCAGTGGCCTTTTCGGCAGTCAATGGCACATCGAGTGGACTGGTGTGTCGGCTCTGTCGGCCGTTCTGAATCCATCCACAGGGTGTGAGTTATCCACAGGGCAAGTTGTTTCCCGTCGTTGTGTCCGATTTCTGTTCGTGGCACAGCGCATCATCATGTGCATGAAGCGGGGCGGGGCACGAATCGATGCGAAGGTGATCGCGGCTGCGTCGGATCGTGGCTTGGTCAGGACGGCGCATCTGCTCGACCTCGGGGTGGCGTCGAAGACCATTGTTCGACGCACCCTGCCGGAGGGAATCTGGTCGCGGGCACTGCCTGGGTTGGTGTTCTTGAAGAACCGATCGTTGACGCCGATCGAACGCGCCGTTGCGGTGTCCATCTACTGCGGGAAAGATGCGGTCATCAGCGGTCGGGCAGGGTTGGCGCTGCACGGATTGGGAACTTCGGTCTCGTTGGAGGAGACGTTCGCACTCATTCCGGAGTCGCAGCATCGCAAGTCCGTGAGCTTCGCGGTGGTAGAGCGTACGTGGCGGATGCCGACGGCGGAGATCAAGTCGGGGCTTCGCGTCGCTCCGATCGTTCGGTGTCTGTGCGACGCGATTCGGCGAATGAAGAACACCGAGCAGTGCATGGCGCTGATTGCCAGTGTCGTGCAGCGAGGAGCTGCCACCGTGGAAGCGATCATGAAGGAACTCGACGCCGGCAGTACACGAGGGACGGCGATGCCGCGACGGGTGCTGCGGGAGTTGGCGGCCGGCGCGCATTCCGTTGCCGAGGCCCAGGCCCAGAAGCTGTACGCGCGCAGCGGACTTCCGGCGATGCAACACAACGTGGTCGTCCACGACGAGCGGGGAAAGTTCCTGTTGATCGCTGACAATTGGCTCGATGACGTTGCATTGGATTGGGAGATCGACTCGCTGGAATACCAACTCTCGCCCGCCGCGCACAGGGCGACGGTGGAGCGTCGTGAACGAGCGCAGAACGCCGGCCTCATCGTTGTGACGCATCTGCCGAGCGATATCCGGGACGATCCGGAACGCGTCCTGTCCGACCTTCGCGCGCGCTACGAGCAGGCCAAGGCGAGACCGCGACCGAACGTGACGGCCCGATCGCGGGAGGACACGACCTATCGACGGTCGGGCTGATACACCCACACCATGTGTTCGCCGGTCTCGGCCGCAGCAGCGATCGGTCGATGCTCGATCCTGTCCAGAACGAATCCAAGCCGCCTGGGTACGGCCTGACTTCTGAGATTTGCTGCGTCGCAATGAATTTCGACTTCGGTGATTCCGTCCATCTGCAAGGCCTCCCGGATGAGCGCAGCGACGGCCTCGCTGATCACACCACGTCCCTCGGCCTGGGCGTCGAGCCAGTAGCCCAATTCGACTCCGTGCGGGCCGATTCTGCGATGCATACCGATCTTGCCCAGAAACGAGCCGTCATCCAGGTCGAAAATCCCGTAGTCGAACATTTCCCGGGCATCCCACTGCTCAGCGGCTTCGGTGAGGCGAGCCAGTTGGGCCGAAGGACGGGCGGCTTCTTCGGTCGCCCACCCCATCCACGGCAGAAGGCGAACGAGATTGCGGTCGATCGCATCGGCAATGGCAGTGGCATCGTCGGCCGATTCGCGACGAATGACAAGGCGGTCGGTGACAATCCGATCGGGAGGAGCGTCGAGCATGGTCAGCAGTGTGTCAACAGTGCATTCGATGCGCCAACGAATTTCAGTGCACTTTCACCCGCCCGCAGTCCACTCGATGTGCCATTGACGGTCGAAAAGGTCACTGAAGGTCACATTGAGTGGTCAACGAGAGGTGGGTCAGGAAGCCGACCACGATCGCCAGGACAGTTTGTCGATGATGATGACCGGTCCCTCGGGTCTGTTGTTTTTGTATTGGCTGTATTTCGTGACCAGGGCTTCCGTGGCCGATGTGCCTTCGTCGCTGGAGGTTTCGACGATGCGGGCATTTCCGTCGGCGCGGATCCACCAGAGTTGGGACCAGTCGTCGGTGTAGTGGTCGACGATGAGGCTGACGGCGGGGTCGGCGCGGATGTTGTCGAGTCGCTGCAGTTTTCGTGTCGTCTTGGGTTTCCAGTCGATGGCGGTGTAGATGCGGTCACCGGTGGGGGCGACGGCGAACACGATAGGTACCAGGTGCGGTGTGCCGTCGGGGTTGATGGTGGAGAGTTGGGCTCGGGGTGCGTCGGTGAAGCGTTGGACTTCGTTGTCGATCTTCACGTTCGTTCCTCGGGTCATGCGGATTCGCTGTGGGTGCTGTGGCGGGTGATGAACTGTTCGAGTGCCGCCACGGGCATAGGGCGTCCGAGCAGGTGTCCTTGGCCGAAGGTTACGCCCATGTCGGTACAGATCTGCAGTTGTTCGGGGGTCTCGATTCCCTCGATGACGGTGTCCTTGCCGAGCGTGGTCGTGACCTCGACGAGGGCGGTGCAGAGTGTCGTCATGGCGCGACGTCGGTGCAGGTTGTCGCTGTCGAGGTGTTGGGTGAGGGATTTGTCGATCTTGAGGGTGTCGACGGGGAGGGTGGCGAGTCGTTCGAGGGAGGAGAAACCGGAGCCGAAGTCGTCGATGGCGATGAGGACGCCCCGGCGTCGGACGTCGCGGAGTTGATAGTGGACTGCGTCGAGATCGTGGAGTGTTCGTGATTCCGACAGTTCGAGTGCGAGCCGTCCGCGTTCGATGCCGTAGGTGTCGACGATGCCGATGACGTCGGTGGCGAGGGATCCGGTGGCGAAGTGGGCCGGGCTGATGTTGACGCCGACTTGGAGGTGGATGTTTCGGCTCTGCCAGTCGGCGATCGTGTGCGCGACTTCGGCGAGAATCCACATGCTCAGCGGCACGATGAGGTCCGCGTCCTCGGCGAGAGGGATGAAGGTGTCGGGCATCAGCAGGCCGAGCTGGGGGTGGTTCCATCGGATGAGTGCTTCGGCCCCGACGACCGATCCTGTCGTGAGTTCGACGATGGGCTGGTAGACCATCGTCAGTTCGCGCTCGACCATGGCGGTGCCGCGCAATCGTTCGATGAGTTCGAGTCGGGTGCGGTTGGTGTGGTGCAGCTCGTCGGTGAACACGTGGTGTTCGTTGCGCCCGACGGCTTTGGCGGCATGCATGGCTGCAGCGGCGTTGTGGAGAAGTTGGGTGGCGTTGATGTCGGCGTCGGTGCTCGACGCGACTCCGACGCTGGCCGTGAGGATGAGTTGCCGAATACCGAGTTCGAATGGGGGCTCGAAGACGCTCGCGAAACCGGCAGCCAGGGCGCGTGCGGCAATGGAGTGGCATCCCCGTGCGATGACGACGAACTCGTCGCCGGTGAGTCGGCCGATGGTGTCGCCGGGGCGGGTGGAGGCGAGGAGCCGGTCGGCGATCATGCACAGCAGTTCATCGCCCTGGGCGGGTCCGAGGGCGTCGTTGAATGCTCGGAATCCGTCGATGTCGACCAGCAGGACGCTGAACTGGCGGTCCGGAGTGCGTCCGTCGATCTCGGCGGCGATGAGGGCGAGGATCTCGGCGCGGTTCGGCAAGCCGGTCAGCGCGTCGCGTTGAGCCGCTGTACCGGACACGGCAGCGGTTCCGGACACTGCGGCGACATGATGGGGCGGCGCGTCGTGCTCTCGACTCACTGTTCCCCCTCATGGCCGGATAGCCAAGAGTGATACTAGCCGAAGAGTTTGCTTCAGCGCTATAAACAGGGAACATCCCCTTTTTTAAGATCTATTACATCACACTGTCCTCGATTTGGGTGCAGTTTCGCATGCGGTCGATGTCCGCTCTTCGACCCGCCAGATCGCGTTCTCCACGCCGTCGCTGAGCCCGAGCACCCACCGCGCCGCCGACCGACCTTGGTCGAACAGCGACTGCGCAACGGTGGTCAGACCGGCGGCGGCAGCGGCGGGGGAGTCGTCCCACCCGGTGACGGCCAGTCGCGCGGGAACGTCGATTCCGGATGCCGCCGCCGCGTCGAGTGTCCCGAGTGCAAGTTCGTCGCTCATCACCAACAGTGCGTCGATAGCGTTGTCGTGCAACAGTAGTCGCGCTGCGCGTTCACCTTCGGCTCGGGTGTTGTCGGTGGTGAACAGGGTAGGGACCGTCGACCAGTCGATCCCGGATTGCAGACATGCGTCTCGGTAGCCCTCTAGTCGGGATCGGGTCACCGGCATCGATATGTCCGACGCGTCCGCGCCACGCACGACGGTCGATTCGCGTCGGGTATCGGGTCTGAGAGCGATGACTGCTGGACGAGAACGGCCGTTCAACGCGGCGATGGCGACGGTGCCGGCGGCTGCTCTGTCGTCGATCGCGATCCAGTTCAACCCGGGGTGGTCGGGTCCACCTTGGATGCACGTCGGGCGGCCGGTCTCGACGAGGACGTCGAGCAGGGGGTCGTCGATCTCGGTGGTCCACACGACATACCCGTCGACCTGTGCGTCTCGGATTCGCGCGATGTCCTTGTCGCGGTGCAGGTTCGGCAACATCACCAGCGCGGTGTCCGCGTCGAGGCAGGCGTCGGCGATGCCGGACAGAAAGCGTCGCGCCTGGGGATCCTCGAAGGCGTACGTGAGTTTCTCGCCGAGGACGACGCCGATGCTGTTGTGCCGGCCACTGCGCAGCGAGCGCGCGGTGCGGTTGGGACCGGCATATCCCAGGGTGGCCGCCGCCTCGCGCACACGTTCCCGAGTGGCAGCCGAGACCCGGCTCGGTCGGTTGTAGGTGTAGGAGACGCTCATGGTGGACACGCCGGCGGACGCCGCGACGTCGGCCATGGTCACCCGAGTGTTCACCGACCCACTGTAGCGCGTCGCACGACGTGTGTGTAACGATACACAACATGTCTTCGCCGCTTCCGAAGCTGCTGGTGCTCGCCGCAGCCGCGTTCATCTACGTCACGGCGGAAACGCTGCCCGTGGGGTTGCTCCCCGAAATTTCCCAGGACCTCGGTGTGGGCGAATCGGCGGTCGGTCTCCTGCTGACCTTCTACGCGTACGGCGTCGCGGTGATGACGATGCCGTTGATCCGGTTCGTCCGCGAGTGGCCCCGACGGCGCGTGGTCGTCATCACCGTTGCCGCACTGGCACTCTCGCAACTTCTCTCCGCAGTATCCGTCGGTTATCCGATGCTGGTGATCTCCCGAATGCTCTGCGCGGCAACGCACGGAGTCTTCTGGGCCGTCGTCGCGCCCGTCGCGGCATCGCTCGCATTACCCGGCAAGCAGGGCAAGGCCATCGCCACGGTGTATGCCGGTACCTCGCTGGCATTGGTCGCCGGCAATCCACTCACCGCCGCGATGGGCCAGTGGCTCGGATGGCGAACGGCAGCAACAATTCTCGGTATCGTGGCCGCAGCCATTGCAGTGGCGTTGTACTTCGTCCTCCCGGCCCTACCTTTCAGCCGGGCGGATTCGGCGACGAATAAGACACCGCGGGTGCTCGACGGCTCTCTGGCCATTCTGTGTGGCGTGACGTTCCTGGCCGTCCTCGGTCATTTCGCGGCGTACACCTACTTCTCGGTGATCGTCGACCGTGCCATCGGATCGGCCGGCACCACACTGACTCTGATGTTGATGCTGTACGGATTGTTCGGGGTGATCGGCATCTGGGTGATCGGCCGAACCTACGACCGGTGGCCCCGGCACTCGACCATCGCCGCTCTGGGCGCAGTGACCGCTGCGGTGGCAGTTCTCTGGTGCACCCTGAGCGGAGTGCCGGGAAGCTGGGCCGTGTTCGCCGTCGGTGCCATCGCGTTGTGGGGGCTGGCATTCACCACCCTCCCGGTGTGTATCCAATCGGCAGTGGTCAGAGCGGCCCCGTCCGATGCGGACAAGGCGTCGGCGATCTACGTCGTTGCCTTCCAGTTGGCGATCGCGACGGGCGCTCTGGTGGGCGGTGTGGTGATCGACCTCAGCGGCATCGTGGCCGTCACCGCTGCTGCAACGGCACTGGTGGCCGCAGCGCTGGCCGTAGTCGTGTTGGCACGCAGGACCTTTCCCCGCAGCTATGCAAAGGAGCCGATGACAGCGCCGCACTGACCGCCGAGGTACCCCGCACGATAAGGTCAGCACGCGACGAACGAGGGAATCCGGTGCAATTCCGGAGCTGGCGCGCAACGGTGACGAGCGAGAGCTCGAAGTCCGAATGCTCGGACGTCGTGATTCACCTCCATCCGCGGCTCCGCGACACGAGCCCTCAGCAGGAAGCTCTGACCATGCGCACCACTCTCGCCGTTCTAGGCGCTGTCTCGATCCTCGTTCTCGCCGGTTGCTCGTCCACTGCGACAACCGCCGCAGCCACCCCGACCACCGGAAACTACCCGCTGACCATCGCCAATTGCGGCCGCGACGTCGTCGTCGACGCCCCACCGCAACGTGCGGTCTCGTTGAATCAGGGTTCGACGGAAATCCTTCTCTCACTCGGCCTCGCCGACCGGATGGTCGGCACCGCCACCTGGACCGATCCCGTCCGCGCGAACCTCGAATCGGAGAACGCGAAGGTCCCCAGGTTGGCGGACAACAAGCCCTCCCTGGAGGTGGTGTTGGACGCCGAGCCCGACTTCGTTTCCGCGTCGTTCGGCGGCACCCTCGGTTCGGGAGGCGTCGCTGACAGGGATCAGTTCGAGCAGCTCGGTGTGCCGAGCTATCTCTCTCCCACCGACTGCAACGGCAAGACCGACGACAGCGTCAACTCCGACGGCGCGCGTACATCACCGCTCGAAATCGAGACCGTCTACCAGGAGATTCGCGACCTCGCCGCCATCTTCGACGTGCGGGATCGCGGCGAACGCTTCGTCGGCGAGCTGCAGGATCGCTTCGCGAGGGCATCAGGAGCCGTCGACGCATCGGGTGTGACACTGGCGTACTGGTTCGCCGATACCGACACCCCGTACATGGCCGGATGCTGTGGATCGTCGGGCATCATCACCGGATCCGTCGGTGCCCAGAACATCTACGCCGACACCACCGACGAATGGCCACAGGTCAATTGGGAGAGTGTGCTCGATCGCAATCCCACCGCGCTCGTGCTCGCCGATCTGAGCCGACGGAGCATCGCCGGTGATGCTCTCGACAGCAAGATCGCCTTCCTGGAGTCGAATCCCGTGACGAGTCGGCTCACCGCCGTCGAGGACGAGCGGTACATCGTCGTCAACGGTGCCGACCTCAACCCCTCGATCCGGACGATCGACGGGGTCGAGAAAGTTGCTGCCGCTCTGCAGAATTGGGGCCTGACCACCCCATGAGCCGAACCGATCGCGGATTGCTGATCCCGCTCCTGCTCGGCGGCGTCGTGGTGTTGGTGCTCTCGATCGGCGTCGCAGTGACGATCGGCCCGGCCAGCGTGTCGGTGTCCGATGTGTATCGAGTGATACTGGCGCACATCGGGATCGGCACGGCCGAAGTGAGCCGCATCGAGGACGGGATCGTCTGGCAGCTGCGGCTGCCCCGAACTCTGCTCGCCGCCATCTGCGGCGCAGGCCTGGCCCTGTGCGGAGCCATCATGCAGTCGCTGTTGCGTAATCCGTTGGCCGACCCGTTCGTATTGGGTATCTCGTCCGGCGCATCCACCGGTGCCGTCGTCGTCGCCGTGCTCGGCGTCGGCGGCGGAGCGCTGTCGCTGTCCACCGGAGCGTTCGCCGGAGCACTGTTGTCGTTCGTCTTGGTGATGCTGCTCGCCGCTGGTGCGGGTGGCGGCAACGACCGCGTCGTACTCGCTGGTGTTGCTGGTACGCAACTGTTCTCGGCTCTGACGTCGTTCATCGTCATCTCCTCGGCGGATGCCGAACAGACCAGGGGAGTGCTGTTCTGGCTGCTCGGCTCCCTGAGCGGTGCCGACTGGACGGACGTTGCCCTGTGCGGCGCGGTGGCGCTGCTGGGAATCGTGGTGTGCCTGTTCAACACCTCGGCTCTCGATGCGTTCACCTTCGGTCACGACGCGGCCGCATCTCTGGGCGTTCCCGTGAAGTGGGTGCGAATCCTGTTGCTGGTCATCACCGCATTGATCACGGCCGCCCTCGTCAGTGCCGCCGGCGCCATCGGATTCGTCGGACTCGTGCTTCCGCATGCCGCCCGCTTTCTCGTGGGGGCGCGTCATCGAAGACTGCTTCCCACCACGGTGATGATCGGCGCGATCTTCATGGTCTGGGTCGACACCATCGCTCGAACGGTGTTCGCACCGCAAGAAATTCCCGTCGGAGTGGTCACGGCACTCATCGGAGTGCCGGCTTTCGCTCTCATTCTGTTCCGGCTCAGGAGGTCCCGATGACACTGCACGCCAACCACATTCGATGGACCCGCGGCGGACACCCGATTCTCGACGGAATCAGCTTCGAGCCGGAACCCGGCGAGACCATCGGCTTGATCGGACCCAACGGGTCTGGTAAATCCTCGCTACTGCGCATCCTCGCCGGCATCGTCGCCCCCGACAGCGGCGACGTACTGCTCGACGGAGACAATCTCCGCACGTTGCGTCGACGCCGCGTTGCCAGACGTGTAGCGATGGTCGATCAACACTCCGACACCGACGTCGACATCAGCGTCCGCGACGTCGTTCGCCTCGGTCGCATCCCACATCACGGGATCCTCGGCGGCGACGCATCCGACGACGACGCCGCCATCGCGCAGGCGCTCGCCGACACCGCCATGGCGTCGAAAGCCACCCGACGCTGGCACACCCTCTCCGGCGGCGAACGCCAACGAGTCCAGATCGCCCGAGCCCTTGCCCAACAACCCACCGAACTACTGCTCGACGAGCCGACCAATCACCTGGACATCCAGCATCAACTCGACATCCTCACCCTCGTCGCAGGCCTACCGCTGAGCAGTTACATCGCCCTCCACGACCTCAACCTCGCCGCCATGTTCTGCGACCGGATCATCGTCCTGAACAACGGTGCCATCGTGGCGTCGGGAACCCCGAGCGAAGTAATCACCGAACACCTGGTGCGCACGGTATACAACGTGCACGCCTGCGTGACGAATGCCGACAATTACCCCCAGGTGACCTATCGCCGCCCCGCCCCATCCGACCCCGGAGTCCACTCGATGTGACATTGACCCCCGAAAAGGCCACCAAATGTCACATCGAGTACCGGCGGATCGCGCAGTGTCACGCCGCGCAGGCGGATCTAGAGTTGACGTAGTTTCTTCTCGAATGCGTCGATGCGAGTGGTGTCCTCGAAGAAGTCTTCCTGCGAGATGATTTTCCCCCAGCTCGTGCGGACCAGCAGCACGGTGCGGTTGCTGTAGATCTCGGTGCCGTCGGCTGCGTGGGCTTGGTCGTCGAAGCGGACGAGCAGGGTCATGCGCCACGGTGCACCGCCACTGTAAAGTTCGGTGATCTGGCCTTTGATTCCGGCGGCAACGAAGTCCTGGAAGAAGTTTTCGATGGCCGCGCGGCCGCGGTGTGTGCCCGACCAACGGCTGTCTCCATCGGCGAACTTCAGCACTGCGTTTCGGTGGAAGGACGACAGTAGCGGGCGGTAGTCGCCGTTGTTGAGTGCCTCGATGTCTCGCTGCAGCTTGAGTGTCAGCGCTCGCATGACCAGGAGCTTGACTGCGAAGGCCGTCGAGACGCCGGCCAGAAATCTCAGTTGCATACCCATACGTTTGCCTACCGTTCATCGACGTGTCAATCGAGTCGGCAGTACGTTCGTTCGATGATTCACCACGTGCAGGTCGCATGTCCGGCGGGCGGCGACGACCGCGAGCGTGAGTTCTATTCGGGTGCCTTGGGCTGGGAGGAGATCCCGAAGCCTCCGCCGTTGGCCGTCCGCGGGGGCTGTTGGTTTCGCGTACCGGGAGTCGACGGTCCCGATGGTGAGGTGCATGTCGGCATCGAGGACGACTTTCGTCCCGCACTAAGGCGCACCCGGCCTTCGTTGTCGACATCGATGCAACCGCTGCAGCGTTGACGTCGGCTGGCTACCCAGTGAGTTGGGCCGACCCTCAGGAGATACCGGGTCGTCGACGGTTCCATACCCGCGACGGTGTGGGCAATCGAGTCGAATTCATAGCAGCTCGATAGCTGTCGAGTGTGATCGCTACGTCGGGACGTCGGCTTCGTCGATTCTCCGAACTAAGTCTCTCGTGTCGCAAAGACACTGCACATGCCGAGAGTTACAGCGGTGGCGGCAGACCGCAGCATCGTGGACGATCGATTCATGCTGAGTTGGGAAGATCGAATGGCCGAATTCTGGCGCGATGCGGATGACGCAGATCCCGTTCGTATGCGGATTCAGATCGATCAGTTGCTTTCCGCTGCACAATGTTCTGAAGCACGTGCATTGTTCGAACGGGCTTCCCTGGAGGACTTCTTGGGCGAAGAATCCGCGGCCGTCCCGCTGTACGAGGCATCGTTGTCCCACGGGCTCGATACCGACAGGGAGAACCAGGCTCGGATCCAACTGGCGAGTTCGCTCCGCAACGTCGGTCGACAGGACGACGCGCTGCGACTGCTGGAGGAGTTCGAGTTCTCCACCGAATACTGCTCTGCGCGAGATGCATTCGTGGCACTCGCACTCTGGGACAAGAGCGACGGTGCACAGGCTCTGCGGAACGCACTGCATGCCGCAGACCCGGCGCTGGGGAGATACCGTCGAGCAATCGGGGCCTACGCGGCGGAGCTTTTCGACGACAGACAGTCGTGAGGCCGGAACGGAACAATCGCGTCGTCGACCGCGTTCTCTTCTGAAGTTCGTGCACGCTTGTTTCGACGACCGAAGGGGACTCCATGACCGGAAGTACCTACGATCCACACGACCTTCTCGAGCGGAGCCGAATCGGAGTGCTGGCCACCATCAAATCCAGCGGACTTCCGCAGCTATCCCCGGTGACGCCGTTCTACGACCGGGCAGCCGGCACCATCACGATCTCGGTCACCGAAGGACGAGCGAAAACGACGAACCTACGCCGAGATCCTCGCGCCGCGCTCGAAGTGACCAGCGCCGACGGCACAGCATGGGCGACGGCGGAAGGAACCGTCACTCTCACCGGCCCGGGATCGTCACCCGAGAGCCCCGAAGTCGATGCCCTGGTGGACTACTTCCGCGCGGCGGCAGGGGAACACCCGGATTGGAACGAATACCGAGCAGTCATGGTCGCCGACCGACGAGTGCTGGTGACCATCGCGGTGACACACGTCTACGGCCAATCGATCGCCTGACGCCCCTCCAAGTCCACTCGATGTGCCATTGACCGCCCAAAAGGCCACCGAACGATGCTCCTATGTTTGTCAAGTGGTCTGGGGCGGCTTGAGTAGGCCGTAGATTTCGCGGGCGATGGCGCGTTTGAGGCATCGG
>NZ_JALGQI010000002.1:0-357014 GCF_022810385.1 Rhodococcus sp. ARC_M12
CGAACCCAGCAGTATCGGGACCGGCGACTGACAGAAGGCAAGACCCCACGCGAGATCACCCGATGCCTCAAACGCGCCATCGCCCGCGAAATCTACGGCCTACTCAAGCCGCCCCAGACCACTTGACAAACATAGGAGCATCGTTCGGTGGCCTTTTGGGCGGTCAATGGCACATCGAGTGGACTTCGAGATGCACGATGCGGACCGAATATGTCCGCATTGCGTGGCATCGTGGCGACATGAAGGAAACCTCGGCTCGGTTGCTGCGACTGTTGTCTCTGCTGCAGACGCGTCGCGATTGGGCGGGCGCGGAGTTGGCAGAGCGGCTCGCCGTCACTCCTCGCACGCTGCGGCGTGATGTCGACAAGCTGCGTGACATCGGCTATCCGGTCAATGCGACGCCCGGTGTCGGTGGCGGATATCAGCTCGGCCCCGGTGCGGAGATGCCTCCGCTGTTGCTCGACGACGACGAGGCGCTGGCGGTGGCGTTCGGGTTGCAGTCCGCCGCCGGGGGCTCTGTCGCGGGCATCGGGGAGGCGTCGTTGCGGGCGCTGACGAAGTTGCGGCAGGTGATGCCGTCGCGCATCCAGCATCGGCTCGACGCGTTGCGGATCGACGTGGTGGACAAGACGCCACGCTCGGCGGTGGATGCATCGGTGCTGTCCACGGTGGCGGCTGTCTGCCACGGACACGAGCGGTTGCGCTTCGACTACCGCAAGCACGACGGTTCCGAGTCCAGGCGCGAGGTGGAGCCCTACAGCCTGGTGCGGGCGGGCGCGCGCTGGTACCTACTGGGGTGGGATGTGCTGCGGCAGGATTGGCGGTCGTTTCGAGTGGATCGCCTGACTCCGAAGATTCCGACGGGTCCGCGGTTCACGCCACGAGAGCTGCCGCCGGGCGGTGCGGCGGCGTTCGTCTCGAAGGGAATCGATCGGGCGATCGCTCAGGTTCGGGCGCGGATCGCGTTGCATGCTCCGATCGAAACCATCGCACCGATGGTCGACGAACAATGGGGCGCACTCGAATCCATCGACGAGACCACGTGCGCGTTGGTGCTGTCCGGCGATTCGCTGCCCTCGATCGCGCGGTGGCTGGCCGCGTTCGACACCGATTTCACGGTGCTCGATCCACCGGAACTGCGCGAGGAATGCCGCATCGTGGCCGAGCGACACGCGAGGCTGACCGAGCGGTACCTCGCGGCGGTTCACTCTCCGGTAACCGGTACGTGAGTCAATGGGCAGATGACGACACCACTCGGTTTCGACCCGAAGTTCCTGGCCGACATCGACGTTCCGCTACCCGACCGCGTCGACGTGGTGGTACTTCCGTACACGCACTTCTCGGTGTCGATAGACCCTGCCCGACGCCTCGCCGCGGTCACCGGCGTCAATATCGACGGCGCGAGCCTGAAGGACGTCGGGCGGAGCGACAACTGGCGACTCGACGATCGGCTACCGGCTGCGCAGCAGGCCGGCAACGAGTTGTACAAGAACAACGACCTCGATCGTGGGCATCTGGTGCGACGACGGGATCCGGTGTGGGGTGAGCGTGCAGTGGCGGAGCGCGCCAACGAGGACACGTTCCACTACACCGTGTGTGCCCCACAGACGGCCACACTGAACCAGTCGAAGACACTGTGGCTGGGGCTGGAGGACTACGTATTGGACAACGCCGAGCAGTACGGCCGACAGCTCTCGGTCTTCAGCGGCTGCATCTTCGCCGACGACGATCCGATCTACCGAGGCGTCGCCATTCCGCGGCAGTTCTTCAAGATCGCAGTCTGGTCGCAGGATTCGTCACCCGCGTGCACCGGATACGTTCTCGATCAGACGCCGTCTCTCGACCCGATCCTCGACAAGCCGCTGCGACTCGACACCGATCCCCCGCCCCTCGGCCCGTACCGGACGTACCAGGTTCCGGTGGCCGACATCGCGTCGCTGACCGGACTGGAGCTGGGCACCCTGATCGACGCCGACCGCTATGCACCGGTGGCGGCTGCGCGCGAGGGGGCGTCGACGTGGACCGAACTGACTGCCCTGAAGGACATCCACCTGTAGAAGGTGCCTCAGGCTTCGGTAGCGGCCAAGCGGACGAACGCTGCGGCATCGATGGTTTCGCCGCGTGCCGTCGGGTCGATTCCGGCCTCACGCAACCGGCGTTCGGCCGCCACCGGTGAGCCGGCCCACCCGGCGAGCGCTGCTCGCAATGTCTTGCGTCGCTGCGCGAATGCGGCGTCTATCACGGCGAACACGGCCTTGCGATGCGCGGTGTCGGTGGACCACGGCGGCTCGGCGTACCGATCGATGCGGACCAGTCCCGATTCGACCTTGGGCACCGGCCAGAACACCGAACGGCCTACTGCGCCTGCTCTTCTGACGTCGCCGAAGAACCTGGCCTTGACGCTGGGGATGCCGTAGATCTTGCTTCCGGGCACTGCCGCGAGTCGATCGGCCACCTCGGCTTGGACCATCACCACGGCCACCCGCAGGCTGGGTAGCTCCGAGAACAGGTGAATGAGCACAGGCACCGCGACGTTGTACGGCAGGTTCGCCACCAATGCCGTCGGGTGTCTCGGAATGTCCTCGGCCCGTACGCGCAACGCGTCGGCTTCGATGACCGTCAACCGTTCGGCGAGAGTGGGGGCGCGGTCGGCCACCGTGATGGGCAACCGGGTCGCGAGCTTGGGGTCGATCTCGACCGCGACGACCGCGTCGGCCACATCGAGCAGAGCGAGAGTCAACGAACCGAGGCCGGGACCGACCTCGAGGACCGTGTCCTGCGGACCCACGCCTGCGGACGCGACGATGCGTCGAACAGTGTTGGCGTCGTGCACGAAGTTCTGCCCGAGTTGCTTGGTGGGACGCACATCGAGCTCGGCGGCCAGAGAGCGGACCTCGGCGGGACCGAGCAGGGCCGCGGATCCCCTCACATGTTCGGACACGGCCGAAACTCTACGGGGGCGGGAGTGGAGCCTGCGGAATGACCCAGAAACGCGGGAGTGGAGCCTGCGGAATGACCCAGAAACGCGGGAGTGGAGCCTGCGGAATGACCCAGAAAGACAGTCAGCGGTAACCCAAGCGCGAGGTGCAGGCAGGCCATGCGCCCCAGCCCTGCGACTTCTGCGTCACCGACGCGATCGCGATCTGTTCCTCACGGGTGGCGAGGTCGGCGCGCGGTGCGTACTTGAGGCCGCCCTGACGTTCCCAGGTGTTCTGGTCGAACTGCACGCCACCGTAGAAACCGTTGCCGGTGTTGATGGCCCAGTTGCCCGTCGCCTCGCACTGCGCGAGGGCGTCCCAGATCGCGCCGTTCTCCACCGGCGGCACCTCGGTACCGGGCTTCGCTCCGACGCGAACCGTCTTCGGCTGGGCGGGCACCTGAACCTGCTCGTCGACCTTCTCGCGACCGACCTCGACGCCGTTGACCATGTTGATATTCCACGTGATGTCGGAGACGCCCGGCGCACCCGGGTTCTCGACGACGGTACGGCTCATGTTCATCGTGGGATCTTCGATGCGCTGCTCCGGAGCATCGGTGTCGGTGGTCTCGGTCTTGGTGACGGTGCGATCACGCGTGACGACGATCTCGGCTCCGTCGGTGACGGTGGCGTCGGGATCGGGGCTGACGGTGTCGGCTTCTTCGAGCGGCGCGCCTGCTGCTTCGAGGAATTCACGCACGGTCGGTGCGGCCAGGGTGACCGGCGCGGCGGGGGCTCCTCCATCGACGAGCGAGACCTGCTTGGGCAGTGCCACGTCCAACTCCGTGCCGTCGAGCGGCAGTCGCTCCGAGCGCGAGGCGGACACGTGCACGTCCTCGGCCAGGCCGGTCTGCTCGAGTGCTTCCTCGACCGTCAGCGCGGTGGTCCAGATGTTCTCGGGCTGCCCGTCGACGTTGAGCGTGATCTCACGGGCGCGGCGCAGGACCACGGTGTCGCCGTCGCTCAACCCGGAGTCGGGAGCGGGAACAACGAGGTCCTTGTCCGACGGCGCATAGCCGGCGTCGGCCAACGCACTGCTGACGTCGGTCTTCATCGTGCTCAGCGAAATCATGTTGCCGTCGACGTCGATGGTCACGGTCTTGTGACGGCTCACGGCCATCACACCGCCGGCGACGAGCGTCATCAACAGGGCCGCGATGACCAGGTAGAGCGTGGTCGAACGAGCGGAGTTGAGGCGTCTGATAGTCGACAAGTTTCGTATTCCTGGCGGTTGCAAGCGTGACTTCGGGGTCGAAACGCCCGAGTTCGGTCACGGTACGGTAACGAATTAGCACCCACGCCGCAACCTCAGCTGCTAGAGGCCGTACACCCTCTCCGCATTGGCAGTCGCGTTCGCGGCCAGCTCGGCCGGATCCTGATCTCGAATCTCGGCCAACGCTCGCGCGGTGTAGGGCAAGCAGTACGGCTCGTTGGGCGCGCCTCGGTACGGATGCGGAGTCAGGAACGGCGCGTCGGTCTCCACCAGCATCAAGTCGTCGGGAATGAGCAGAGCAGCCTCCCGCAGCGCGTGCGCATTCTTGAAACTGACCGTCCCGGAGAAACTGAGCACGTAGCCGGCGTCGACGCACGCCTTCGCAGTCGCGGGACCGCCGGAGAAGCAGTGGAAGATCACGGTCTCGGGCGCGCCCTCCGCCGTCAGAACAGCCAGCAGATCCTCGTCGGCCTCGCGATTGTGAATCATCAACGGCTTGCCCAGACGCTTCGCCAGGTCGATGTGCCACCGGAATCCGTCGTGCTGCTCCGCCACGGTGGCGCACCCGTCGAGCTTGCCGGGCCAGTAGTAGTCCAGCCCGGTCTCCCCCACGGCAACCACCCGGGGGTCGGACGCCAAGCGCTCGATCTCGACCTTGGCCGCGTCGTCGAGCACGTTCGCCCGGGTGGGGTGAATGGCGACGGCGGCCCACACCCGCGGATCCCAGGACGCCGCGTCGACGGCGAACCGCGCAGCGTCGAGATCGTCGGCGATCGTGACCACGCGCGTGACTCCGACGGACTCCGCCTTGTCCACTATCGCGGCCACGCTCGCCGCGTCGGTCGCCCCACACGCGTCGAGGTGGGTGTGTGCGTCGACGAGGGTGCCGACGGGCTCGGGCAACGGCGGTGCGGGACGGTCTCTACTCACGCTGGTTAGAGTAGGCGAACCATGACTGCGCCAGCTGATGCCTCACGGCCACCCTTCTACGTCACCACCGCAATCGCGTACCCCAACGGCGCTCCGCACATCGGGCACGCCTACGAGTACATCGCCACCGACGCCATCGCGCGCTTCAAGCGCCTCGACGGTTACGACGTGCGATTCCTGACGGGCACCGACGAGCACGGGCTGAAGATGCAGCAGACCGCGCAGACCGAGGGCGTCGACGTGCGGCAGCTCGCCGCCCGCAACTCCGATGCGTTCCAGACGGCGCAGGACCTGCTGAAGATCTCCTACGGCCGCTTCATCCGCACCACCGACGCCGACCACCACGCTGCGAGCCAGGAACTGTGGACGCGGATGGAGGCGAACGGCGACATCTACCTCGACGCGTTCTCCGGCTGGTATTCGGTGCGAGACGAAGCGTTCTACACCGAAGCCGAGACCACCCTGAACGACGACGGCTCCCGCGTCGCAACCGAGACGAACACTCCCGTCGAATGGACCGAGGAACCGTCGTACTTCTTCCGTCTGTCGCAGTACCAGGACAAACTGCTCGAGCTCTACGACGCGTCGCCGGACTTCATCGCGCCCAACACCCGTCGCAACGAGATCGTCAACTTCGTCAAGGGCGGCCTGCGCGACCTGTCGATCTCCCGGACCACGTTCGACTGGGGTGTGCCGGTACCCGGCGATCCCGCGCACGTGATGTACGTGTGGGTCGACGCGTTGACCAACTACCTCACCGGTGCCGGGTTCCCCGAGACCGACTCCGAGGCGTACCGGAAGTTCTGGCCCGCAGATCTGCACATCATCGGCAAGGACATCACCCGCTTCCACACCGTCTATTGGCCTGCGTTCCTGATGTCCGCGGGGATCGAGCTGCCCAAGCGGGTGTTCGTGCACGGGTTCCTGAACGTCAAGGGCGAGAAGATGTCCAAGTCCCTCGGCAACGTTCTCGACCCGAAGTCGTTGGTGGAGAATTACGGTCTCGATCCGGTGCGCTTCTTCTTCCTGCGCGAGGTCTCGTTCGGTCAGGACGGAAGCTACAGCCACGAGGCCATCGTCGCCCGCGTCAACGCCGACCTGTCCAACGAACTCGGCAACCTCGCGCAGCGGTCGCTGACCATGGTCGCCAAGAACCTCGACGGCGCGCTCCCGACCCCGGGCGAGTTCACCGCCGAGGACGAAGCGATGCTGGCCCGCGCGGACGCGTTGCTCGAGATCTGCCGACGCGAATTCGACGTGCAGGCACTCCATTCCGCACTCGAAGCGATCTGGTCGGTGCTCGGCGAGACCAACCGCTACTTCTCGCTGCAGCAGCCGTGGGTGCTACGCAAGACCGATCCCGATCGCATGGCCACCGTGCTGTACGTGACGATCGAGGTGCTGCGCATCGTGAGCATCCTGGCTCAGCCCGTCATGCCGGATTCTGCGTCGCGCATCCTCGACCTGCTCGGGGCGTCGAACCGCGAATTCACCGATGTGGCAACACGTTCGGTGCCCGGCACTGCACTACCGACCCCGACGCCGGTGTTCCCCAAGTACGAGTAGAGCGCTCCGCGCATGTGAGCGGAAATTCGTAGCCCACTACGAATTTTCGTTCACATGCGGCGAAGCCGCTCTCACAACGTCTTCTCGAGCTCCTCCAACGTGTTCTCCAGGTGCGTCAGCATGCGCTGCAGGTGCGGCACACTGCGCCTGCAGCCGATGAGCCCGAAGTTCAGCGAGTCACCGTTACTGGCGACGGTGATGTTGAGCGCCTGCCCGTCGGCGACGATCGACGCCGGGTAGATGCCGTCGAGTTTCGCGCCGTTCCAGTACAGATCCTCCTTGGATCCGGGCACGTTCGAGATGATGACGTTGAACGGCGGCGGGGTGTAGTCGACGAATCCCGGCACCGGGCCGAACAGCAACGGGGCCATGGTGATTGCGCCGACGGTGAGCGCTTCGAGGGTGTTGAGTTCGCTCATCATCTGCTTGCCCTTGACGGTCGAATCCTTGATGCGCTCGAGCCGAAGAATCGGATCGGACTCGTCGGTGCCCAGGTTGCACAGGATGGTCGTCACCGAATTCCCGGCGTCCCTGTCGTCACCCTCTTTGCGTAGCGACACCGGCACCATGGCGATCAACGGATCCTCGGGCAGCGCGTTCTGATCGATGAGGTACGCCCGCAGAGCGCCTGCGCACATCGCGAGCACCATGTCGTTGAGCGTCGCATCGAGGGCCGACCCGACCGTGCGGATTCGCTCGATCGACCAACTCTCGGCGGCGAAACGTCGCGCACCGCCGATGGCCACGTTGAACATCGTCCTCGGTGCCTGCAACGGCAGTTGCGCTCCCTCTTTCTTCAACGCACGCATCCCGATTCGCGCAGATGCAGGCGCGAAGTCGACCAAGTCACCGACGATCTTGCGTCCCATCGAGAAGCCGCCGCCGAGCTGCGCCAATCGCCCGGGCTGCTCGGTAGCGACCTGCTTCTTGCGTCTGCCGAACAGGGACGGATCCCACGTTGCTTTCCCACTTCGATCGTCCGGGTCGGTGGACAGCGTTCGCTGCATCAACTTCAGGGCGCTCACACCGTCGACCAGCGAGTGATGCACTTTGGTGTACAACGCAATTCGGCCGTCCGCCAATCCCTCGATGATGTGCAGCTCCCACATCGGTTTGTATCGATCGAGTGGCGCACTGTGATTGAGCGAGAGGAACTGGAAGAGCTCCCGAATCCTCCCCGGCGCAGGCAGCACCGTGCGGCGAACGTGATACTCGAAGTCGACGTCCGGGTCGAAGGCCCAGGCCAGGTTGCCCATGATCTGCACCGGACGCGCGGGACGCTTGCGGAAGAGCTCGTGCACCTCACCGGTGGTGAACTTGCTGTGCACCTCCTCGGCGAAGTCGTGCGGGTCGCCGGGCGGCACGAACAACTCCAAACCGCCCACGTGCATCGGGTGTTCCCGTGACTCGGCGATCAGAAACATCGATTCGGTGATGGGCATGAGTGCCATGAGCTGTCCCTTTTCCATTTGTTTTCGGTCACGGTACGGCACCGAATGTGACTCAGAACACGACCTTACGTCGGGTCGCGAAAAGCTACCCGCTATTGTCCGTTAGCAGGGGTTCCAAATAGAGCGGGGTTCCAACGCACGGCGCACACGCACCGCGCAACGACAACGGGGATGGAGGCGACGGTCATGAATCCGGCGCTCACCGTAGTGAAATCGACCGACCCGGCAGCCACCGCGCGCCGACGCGACATCCGTGGCGCGAGCCTGCAGTCGCAGATCCTGTCCAAGTACCTGCAGTTCACCGTCCGTCCGTTTCTGACCGTGTGGGCACAGGCCCCCTCACTTCCGTGGCCGATGGGACTGGTCGACTACGCCGGACTGCTCGTACCGCAGATCAGCGGCACCACCCGTAGTCGCGTCATGCTCGCCGAGTGCGAGGCCGAGTGGATCCGCGCCGAGGGCACCGGAACAGATCGCGTGGTGCTCTACCTGCACGGCGGCGCATTCGTCTGCTGCGGCCTGCGCACCCATCGTCGGATGACCTCACGCGTTTCGAAGCACGTCGACGGCTCGGTGCTGTCGGTGAACTATCGGATGATGCCGCGCAACCCGATCGGCCACGCCGTCGAGGACGGCGTCGACGCGTATCGCTTCCTGCTCGATTCCGGATACCGACCGGAGCAAATCGTCCTGGGTGGCGACTCGGCCGGCGGATACCTGGCGTTCATGGTCACCCTGGCCCTGCGCACCGTCGGGTTGCCCGCCCCCGCAGGGATCTTCACCATGTCCCCACTCACCGATATGGACCCTTCCGGCAAACTCGATCACGAGAACGCGTCGAAGTGTTCGGTCTTTCCGTCCAACGCAGTTCCGGCGCTGACCGCTCTGGCCGATCGCGTCGATGCGCGCATCGTCGTCGACGGCGAACGGGGCCCGCGAGTCTCGCCCGTCGACGGTGATCTCACCGGCATGCCGCCGGTGCTGATTCAGGTCGGTTCCACCGAAATGGTCTATGCCGACGCAGAACTCATGGCCGAACGCCTGGCGGTCGCCGGAGTCGAGTGCGAACTCCAGGTGTACGAGGATCAGGTCCACGTGTTCCAGGCAGCCGATTTCGTCCCCGAAGCCCAACGCGCCCTACGCGCCATCGGCGAGTTCGCCCGGAACGTCAGCCCCCGTACAGAAAGCTGAGATACCTTCTCCCCATGGCAGTCACAGTGAACAAGTCCGTCGACATCGACGCCGACGCAGCGACAATTCTCGACGTCCTCGCGGACGTCGAAGGCCTCCCCTCGTGGTCTCCGGTGCACAAGAAGTGCGAGGTGGTCGATCGCTTCGAGGACGGCCGACCGAACCACGTCAAGATGAACGTCTCGATCATCGGCGTCAACGACGAGCAGTTGGTCGAATACACCTGGAGTGAGAACGAGGTGTCGTGGAGCCTGGTGGAGAGCAACCAGCAGAAGGCTCAAGAAGGTCGATACACGTTGACGCCCAAGGGCAACGGCACGCACGTCGAGTTCGAGCTGACCGTCGACCCCAAGGCTCCACTGCCCGGCTTCCTCGTGAAGAAGGGAACCAAGACCATCCTCGAGGCGGCGACCGAGGGCCTGCGCAAGAAAGTGCTGGGCTGACCCGCTACTGCTCTTTGCGCGCGGCGAGGACGGCCTCGTAGACCTCGCGTTTGGACACGCCACCGACCGCCACCTGAGCGCAGGCGTCCTTCAACCGCATGCCCGACGCCACCAGCGTTTCGACGTCGGCAACGAGATCCTCGGGCTCCTCGGCGACGGCGACAGCGCCTTCGAGCACGACGGTGATCTCGCCGCGCACGCCGCCCCGCGCCCATTCGAGCAGCTCGCCCAGGCCGCCGCGTCGCACCTCCTCGTAGGTCTTGGTCAGCTCACGGCACACCGCGGCGCGCCGGTCGGGACCGAGGACGTGCACGGCGTCCTCGAGGCACGCGACGAGGCGATGCGGTGCCTCGAAGAACGCGATGGCACGCGGTTCGGCGAGCACCGACTGGAAATAGGTGCGTCGCTGTCCTTGCTTACGCGGGACGAACCCGTCGAAACAGAACCGTTCGACGGGCAGACCGGACAACGCGAGCGCCGTCGTCACTGCCGAAGGACCGGGCAGGCAGGTCACCGGCAGATCGGCGTCGACGCATGCCGCCACGAGGCGGTAGCCCGGATCGCTCACCGACGGCATCCCGGCATCGGTGACCAGCAGGACAGACTTGCCCTCGGCCACTGCCTCGACGAGTGCCGGGAGGCGGGCCGTCTCGACCTGATCGTAGAAACTGACGATTCTGCCCGTGATCACCACGCCGAGCGACGACGCGAGTTGTTTGGTGCGCCGGGTGTCCTCGGCGGCGACGACATCGGCACTGCCGAGGGCATCACGCAGGCGCTGCGAGGCATCACCGACGTCGCCCATCGGGGTGGCGGCAAGGATGAGCATGGCTCCAGTGTCCCGCACGCGGTACAGCGGCTTGTCGGGCACTGCCGATCAACGCCTACGATCGGTACGTGACCTTGCTGACCTCTGAGCGCTCCGGCGACCGGTCGATGGTCAGTCCCGGGCCGACCGTCGCCGCGCGCGACTGGTTCCACGACACCGATGCCCGACGCGGTTGGATCGTCACCGTCGTGATCACCGTCATCTGCGCAGTCACGCGATTCACGATGCTGCGCTACCCCACCGACGCGGGGACACCCGTGTTCGACGAGAAGCACTACGCCCCGCAGGGCTATCAGGTTCTCACCGGCGGTGGAATCGAGGACAATCCGGCGTACGGACTCGTGGTGCATCCGCCGGTCGGCAAGCAGCTGATCGCCGTCGGGGAAGCGTTGTTCGGTTACAACGGCTGGGGTTGGCGCTTCTCCTCGGCGGTGGCCGGAACCTTGTTGGTGCTGTTGGTGATTCGCATCGTGCGACGCCTCGCGCGATCGACCCTCGTCGGGGCGATCGCGGGCATTCTGCTGACGGTGGACGGAGTGACGTTCGTCAGCAGCCGTATCGGCATGCTGGACATCTTTCTCGCTCTCTTCGTCACTGCCGCGCTGGGCTGCCTGGTGGTCGACCGCGACGACATGCGGCAACGACTGTCGAGAGTGCGCGCCGAAGGTCGAATGGACGCCAGCGTGCTCGGGCCGCGAATGGGAGTGCGGTGGTGGCGATTCGGGGCCGGTGTCATGTTGGGGTTCGCCTGCGGCACCAAGTGGTCGGGTCTGTACTTCATCGCATTCTTCGGATTGTTGAGTGTGGCATTCGATGTAGCTGCACGGCGCTCGTACGGCGTCCGACGCCCGTGGCGGGGAACGGCAGTGCGCGACATCGGGCCTGCGCTGTACGCACTGGTGGTCGTGCCGATCGCGGTGTATCTGATGACGTGGTGGGCATGGTTCACCTCGGAGACCAGCGTCTACCGACACGAAGTCGGCGACGGTGTCGGCGTCGGAGGCCCGTTCTCGTTCGTTCCCGACGCGCTGCGTTCACTGTGGTTCTACAGCAGCAGTGTGCTGCAATTCCATGAGGGACTGACCAATTCGGCCGGCAACCGGCACCCGTGGGAATCGAAGCCGTGGACGTGGCCGATGGGCCTGCGACCGATGCTGTACTACTTCGCCGACGGCGAGAACGTGTCCGGCTGCTCGGCGTCCTCGTGCGTGAAAGCGATCATGCTCATCGGCACGCCGGCGATGTGGTGGCTGGCGCTGCCGATGCTGGCATGGGCGATCTGGTCGGTGTTCGTCCGACGCGACTGGCGTTACGCCACAGTGCTGGTCGGGTACTCCGCAGCACTGCTGCCGTGGTTCGCCACCCTCGATCGACAGATGTATTACTTCTACGCGGTCGCACTCGCGCCGTTCATGGTGATGGGTTTCGCGTTGGTGCTGGGCGACATCATCGGGAAAGCGAGAGCATCGGCCGAGCGGCGAGGTACCGGACTACTGCTGGTGGCCCTGTACCTCGCCGTGGTGATCGCGAACTTCGTCTGGCTGTGGCCGATTCTCACCGCGATGCCGATCACGCCGGAAATGTGGCAGCAACAGCTGTGGTTACCGAGCTGGCGTTAGCCCGGGTTATGCACCCAGTGCGGTCTTGCCTTTGGTGAGTCCGTCGATGCTGATGCGTCCGGCACCGAATGCGGCCAGCAGCAGCGCGCCGACACCGAGGGCGACAACGAGCTCGTAGCCGTTCTCCGTTGCGAACACACCGTTCTCGAAGTGGACGAAGATGGCGGCACCGAGCATGTTCAGGAACAGCAGCAGACCTGCGATGGGAGTGAAGATTCCCAGTACGAGCGCGCCACCGCCGACCAGTTCGACGAACGTGGCGAAGTACGCGGATGCGGTGGGCAGCGGAACGTTCATCATCTCGAAGCTCGCTGCGGCACCGTCGAGACCGAAAGTGTTCAGCTTCTGCCAACCGTGGGCGATGAAGACGACTCCCAATCCGATTCGGGCTACGAGGGCGACGACGTCACGGACGACGGTGGAATTCATGACACATCCTTCTGTCAGGGCTGCATGGGCAGGACTACCCTGACAGAAGTAACTTGAAGCGTCAACTTAACTCCCGCTCGCACCTTTCAGAGCGGATTCCAAGAAGGAACGGGCCTGGTCGTCGTCGAGACCGATGGACCGGACGGCTCGGACGAACTCCGTCGCCGCCCGGGCCGCGATGTCTCGCGAGGGATCGCCACCCGACGCGACGAACGAGCCGGATCGGCCTCGAGTTTCGATGACCCCCTGCTGCTCGAGCTCGCGGTAGGTCTTCGCGACCGTATTCGGCGCGATCTTCAGCTCCTCGGCCAGGCCGCGAACCGTCGGAATCTTGGTGCCTGCGATGAGATCGCCGGATCGCACCAGCCCGAGAATCTGCATTCGCAGCTGCTCGAACACGGGGGTCGTGTTCGACGAATCGATATGTACGCGCACGGTCGCAGCCTTATCCCAGCGCGTCGACTGCGGAAACGATCGATTTCGAGCCGGACGTCAGCATCAGCGTCTTGTGCACAGCCGATCCGGTGTCGAGCAACTGCGCGATCACCGCTGCCACGTCGGCGCGCGTCACTTCACCGGGGTCCAACGGCGGCTCGGTCAGGGATACCGAGCCGGTCGGATCCTCGTCCGTCAGCTTGCCTGGTCGCAGAATCGTCCAGTGCAAGCCGCTCCTGGCCGAAACATTATCTTCCGCAGCCGTTTTGGCCTCGATGTATGCCTTCCAACCCGCGTCGAGATCCTCCGCGACCGGCTCACCTGCACCGAACGAGCTGATCAGGACATAGCGACTGACACCGGCCTTCTCTGCCGCGTCGGCCAGCAACACAGCGCCCGCGCGGTCGACAGTGTCCTTGCGCTCGGGACCGCTGTCGGGGCCCGCACCTGCCGCGAACACGACTGCGTCGGCACCTTCGAGTACTGCGGCAACGTCGTCGACAGATGCCGATTCGAGGTCGATCACCTGCGGCAGCGCGCCCAAAGCGGTGACGGCATCGATGTGGTCGCTGTTGCGAATCAGCGACACCGCACGATCTCCGTTCGCCGTGAGCACCTGAGTCAGATGTTGAGCGATCTGTCCGTGGCCACCTGCAATGACAATGCGCTTATCGGTCATGAAAGCTACTCCCGTTCCTGGCGTGAATCTGTCGGCTTGGCTACCCGCGTGGCAGGATCGCAAACATGACTTCGTCCGCGACCATCTATCACAATCCCCGGTGCAACACCTCCCGCACCGCATTGAAATTGATCGAAGAAGCGGGCGTCACTCCGCGAGTGATCCGTTACCTCGAGTCGCCGCCCACCGAGGACGAACTCCGCACACTGCTCACTGACGCCGGCCTCGAACCCCGTCAGGCCATCCGTACGCGCGAGAGTGTCTACAAGGAACTGGAACTCGCCGACGCGGACGCCGACACGTTGATCGCGGCCATGATCCAGCACCCGATTCTCATCGAACGCCCGATCGTGGTGACCGACAAGGGCACCGTGCTGGCCCGGCCGGCCGACAGGGTGCGGACCGTCCTGTAGAGCGCTGCAACTTCTCGCGGGACACCGAACACGACGCGAGTCGGCACCCGACGGGAGCAGGACCTGAAGTATTGTCGAGGTCGTGCCGATGCCCGAGTGGAACGTTCGAGAACTGACTCCCGGCCAGTTATCCGAGCGCAGCGGGGTTGCGGTATCGGCCTTGCACTTCTACGAGAAGCAAGGTCTGATCAGCAGCCGTCGAACATCGGGCAATCAACGCAGATTTCCCCGTGAGACGTTGCGCCGCGTGGCCTTCATCCGCATTTCACAGAAGGTCGGGATTCCATTGGCGACCATTCGGCAGGCGTTGAGTGAACTACCGGACGAGCGGACGCCGACGCGCGAGGATTGGGCCGGGCTCTCGACACGGTGGCATCGCGAATTGGACTCTCGGATAGAGCAATTGATTCGGCTCAGAGACAACTTGACCGGGTGCATCGGGTGCGGTTGCCTGTCGCTGGCCGGTTGTGCACTGGCCAATCCGCACGACGAGCTGTCCTATTCGGGCCCGGGCGCGCGCACGCTGGACGTCGATTTCGACGATCCCCCGTCCCTACGCGGCTCGAGCAACTTGGAGAACTGATCGTTCGCCTTCTGCAGCACGAACTCGTAGGGCGGAGCGAACTTTCGAGCGACCCAGTATCCGAAGCGAATGTCGTTGGAGGAGTACACGAGGTATTTGCGTTTGGCGATTCCGGCGAGAATTGCGTCGGCGACCACCGACGGTTCCACGGCGCGCTTCTCGAATCGATGCTGCAACTTCTGTACGCGCGGATCGTCGCGGTCGATGCCGGCGATCTGAAGTGTCTGCACCAGACCGGTTTTGACACCACCGGGCACCACCAGACTGACGCCGATTCCGTGGCGCTTGAGGTCGTACTTGAGCACCTCGGACACTCCCCGCAAGCCGTACTTGCTGGCGCTGTAGGCAGCGTGCCACGGCAGGGGAATCAACCCCGCAGCGGACGACACGTTGACCAGATGGCCGCCACGCCCGGCCTCGATCATCGGGGGCAAGAATTTCTCGATGACGTGTATGGGCCCCATGAGATTGACGTCGATCATCGACTTCCAGTGCCGGTGTTCGAGATTTTCGACAGTTCCCCATGCGGAGATACCGGCGACATTCATCACGACGTCCAGGCTGCCGAATTCGGCGTGGATGTCGTCCGCGAACGCACTGACCGCCTCGAAGTCGGACACATCGAACGGCAGCGAGTGGCTGACAGTGCCGCCCGCGCTACCGACCATGTCCACCGTCTCCGCCAACCCGGCGCTGTTGATGTCGGTGAGGAACAGCTCGGCTCCCACTCCAGCGGCAGCGATGGCCGTTGCCCGGCCGATTCCGCTACCCGCTCCCGTGATCAACGTCTTCTTGCCGCGCAGATCGTATGTAGCCATCGAAGCCTGCATCCCCCACCGGTCGCCACGTGTCAGTTCGATTTCGACCCTACGCGGTGACGACCGAGAGAGTCGTCACAATCTTTGCGACATCTCGTCTCGGTAATCGGCGATGGTGCGCTCGATGCGCGCAGCGTCATCGTCGGCACCCTGCTTACGGGCAACATCCGCGCGTTGCTGCAGGGTCCCGATCGCTTTACGGAGCTCGTTGTCCGACATTCTTCGATCTTGTGCAGTGTGTTCCATATCACACAGTGTGCCCGGCTACCCGATGCGCGGCAAGCACCCCGAGATCACGGAATTCCCTCAGACGGTGACCGATCCCGACGAGACGTTCTCACGCACGAAACTGGACAGACTGCGTGCCGCGAACTCGCGGAAGTAGGGAAGTTTGTCGGTCGGCACCAGCGAGGGAAGGACCGTGTTCCAGACCTTCTCCATGCGCGACGGGGCGTCCTCCAGACGCGACTGCGCCTCGGACACCATCAGAACGCCAGCGAGCATCTCGCACACCAGCAAGGCCGCGTTGCCCGAGTCCAGGTGGTCTGCGACATCGCCGTGCACGATGGCGCGCTCGAAGAGATGCTCGAAAATGTTTCCCCACGTGCCGAAAACACTGCCTCGGGCGGTGTCGGATCCGTCGATCTCCATCTGCAATCGGTACATGACACGAACCAGCGGGTCCGAGGCCGCCAGCTCGAGTACCGAGTACGAAATTCCGATGACGGATTCGAGTGCCGGGCTACGGCTGTCGACCATCCCTGCGCACGCGGTCGACACGCGCTCATGACCTTCGTCGACGATGGCGCGGGCCAGCTCCTCCTTCGACGCGAAGTGGAAGTAGAGCGCGCCCTTGGTCACACCGGATTGTGCAGACACCTGACTCAGCGTGGCATTCGCGTGCCCCACTTCGAGAAAGAGATCTGCCGCCGCGCGCAATGCGGCCGCGCGTGTTGCTTCTGCCCTGAGTTGTCTCACCATGCTGGAACACCCCTGCTCTGTCGACCTTGCCATGACATCGACGCTCTGTTCGCGCTGCCTATACATCGACCGAACGAGGTGAACATCGAATTCACATCGCCATTGCGGACTGCCAGCGCCCGCCAATGGTAACCGGTTCGACGGCGACTTTGTGATTCGAAAGTGACAATTGCATGAAGAGCACCTCGTTCACAAGACGATTGAAATGAAAAGTTCCACCTCTCCCGAGTTTGTAACGACTTCGACTTCCTCTTTGTATGCGCGAAATACAGATCCGGACAAAACGCACTCGTCCACCTGAGCCCACACATCCTCGATCGGATCCGCCAACGCGCCGCTCGGCGTGAAAACGGCAAACACACCGGTCGGTATCGAGACGAACACATCTCCCACGGCGACGTCACCGGGCGAGTCCACCGGAACGGCGACGACGGCATTGACCGTGCCGTGCGGATCCGGGACGTACACGGTGCTGACCTGGACCGCGTCGATGTTCTTCTCGCGCACACGATCTCGCAGGAATCGCATCCACTCACTGCCGCTCGATTCCGCGCCGGGTTGCACTCGCGGTGCCACCAGCCCACTGAACAACTCGGCGCTGCGTGCCGTAACACGAAAGCTCATCACGAACCTCCGGGCGCAGTGATCGCCAGATAGAGGTCGATCTTGTACGCGTGCGGATAGCACTCGTAGTCGCCGGTGAACGATCGCACTATTTCGCCCTGCTCCTCGGCATGATCGATCTGAGTCCACAGTCGCGTGAGAACCTCGGGGAAATACCCCACCGCAGAAAATCGCGCGTATTTCGCCGCCGGCACTTTGGCAACCAGATGTCCGCGTGCAACTTGACCTAGTGAAGAACACAGATAACCGACTATCTGCGTATTGTACGAGCCGATACCAGGGGCGAAGTCGGTATAAATAGAAGCGAGCGGACCCGAAGTCTCTTGGTTGAGAACTGCCGACCACGCCTGGTCGAGGGCCGGGTCGTTGAGGCGACCGAGCGCCCGTTTGGGGCTGCGAACGGGAAGACCGGCGACCCACGTTTCAGCGAGGTCGACGATCTCGAACGTCATTCACACTCCGTAGAGAAGTTGCAGGGGCAGATGCAGTGCTCGGAACCGATCCGTTCACAATATCGCCCGTCAATCTACCGGCGCGACGGGTACATCGATCGTCAATCGATCAACCATACTTCAAGCCTGTTTTAACTGCTAAGCAACTTCTCGACCGTCTCTCCGCGACTCGGTCCTCGGGAGGGCCTCCACCCGCCGGTGGACGAGCCGCCCTACGGACGGCGGGGGACGGCTCGACCGTGGTCAGCGGCGGACGCATTCCGCCGCGAAGGAAATGCCGTTCGCCCCGAACTTCCCGATCGTCGGGGGTGACTGACGGAGAACTGATCACATCGCTGTCATTCGAGATCGAATTCTCCGAAAATTCACTTTCCGGACGCGGCCGTCGCGAATTCGCCTCGAGGGAGAGATGACAAATGCCGGTCCGACGTAACGCTGGTATCGGAATGCGAAACCGGGAGAATTCGTGAATCACACGTGGACAGCATTCGCGTCAGCGGCCAATGCAGAGTGTGCAGGATCATGTCCGCGACCAACAATCGACGCAACGACTTGTTCGCCAGACCATGGAAAGACCAGGTCCGATAGGAACTCGCGACGTAGTGGCGGTATTCGAGAGGCGGCGTGAGCAGTCGACGCCCCGACACCTCGACGCACATGGACTTGATCTGAGCTATCTGCAACCCGACGCGGTAGAGGCACAGCGACAGATCGATGTCCTCGTGCAGATCGGTCCGCAGGCTCACTCGATCGCGGGCCGCCTGCCAAGCGGTGCGGCGGATGGCGAAGTTGTTGCCGGACGCGGCGGATACGCGCAGCTCATCCGGCTTGCGCTTGGTGGTGTAGCTGACGTAGGCCCGATACGGCGCGGCCCAGGGCGAGTCGTAGAGGTTGATCGGGCCGGTCACCGCGGCGTAGTCCAGCCGCCGATCGAAGAAGTCCAGAACCGACTTCGCCCAACCCTGCCCGATGTGTGTATCGGCGTCGATGCGTCCGATGATCGATCCGCTCGCGTGATCGAAACCGGTGTTCCGTGCGTGCACGACGCCCCGCTCGGACTCGGCCACGAGGGTCACCATCGGGAATCGACGTCGGCGATCGAGCACGATCGCAGCAGTGTCATCGGTGCAATTGTTGTCGACGACAATGATTTCGTGAATGTACTCACGTTGTTCGAGCAATGCATCCAGGCAATCACCCATGTGGGCCGATTCGTTGAATGCAGGAACAACAACCGACAGTGTGTTCACCCGTGCCAACCCCTGACAAATTGTTTTTGGCAATCGTGTGGCTCGATGTGCTTACGTGAATTGCGCATTCTCGATATCCGAGCCGCGGACGCAGATGATGCTACCTCATTACCAGAGGAAAATACTTTGCCGAATTGTCGGCCTTAAACAATACGAATTACGAAAGCAACCCATCGGACGAACTTCGATCCCGCCATGCCGAGCCGAAACAGGGGCATTTCCCGTTTGGGCCCTGTGGGCCGACTAGCCGTCCAGGCTCCGCACTCGCCGCGCCGGGCTGCCGACGTAGACCCCGTCACGGTCACAATCCTTCGTCACCAGAGCATTCGCACCGATGATGCACCCGGGGCCGATCCGAACGCCCGGCATGATCACTGCACCAGAGCCCACCCACGTTCCGGCTCCGATCGACACCGGCCGACCGACCAGCCGACCGGCTCGACGAGTAGGTCCACCGATCTCGTGGGTGCTGGTCAGCACCCGCACGTGGTCTGCGAGAAAGACCCCGTCGCCGACGCGGATGTCCGCCACGGTGTCGAAGTAGCAGCCGTGGTTCACGAAGGAGCCCGCACCGAGCCGCAGCGTGCCCCGCCCCTGGATGATCTGTCCGCCGTACACCAGCGCCGCCGACCCGACTCGTACGCGCGCGCCCCGCAATGCGTGCCCGCGCAGGATCGCGGGCAGAACCGGGCAGTTGGCCAACGACACGACCGTCGACTGCCGCACCTGAAACAGAGCCCAACGAACATCATCGGTCACGTACCCCCGCCACCAGCGCATGAGCGAACCTTAGCCGTGGGAACGAGTCGAGTCCCACATCCCGCGCGCGAGTGAACGTGACGGACAACGAAAAAACCGCCACCCGATGAGTGGCGGTTTCCGTTTTCGGTGGAGCTGAGGGGAATCGAACCCCTGACCTTCTCGATGCGAACGAGACGCGCTACCAACTGCGCCACAGCCCCGTTGCCGTCGTGCCGACCGGCTGCGTAACTCTAGCAAAGCCGCTTCGGGCGGTACCTACGCGCCCTGCGCTCTGCGGAAGTCTCCATCCTCGTCACGGTTCGCCTGGAACGGCTCCTCGTAGTGGTCGAGATGCTCGAACTCCGGATCCTCGTCGTCGATCTCGAGCACCACCGCACCGGGGCGACGCAGACGCTGTGGGACGAGCGCGAGCTCGTCGTCGGTCTCCGATTCCACGCCCAGCCGAGACCGACCCATTCGGGTGAGCCGACGCTGCCGCACCTCTTCTTCGATCTGCACCTGCCGTCGCAGGTAGTACAGATAACCGGCGAGGACGGCGACGGACAACCCGCACAGCCACCAGACCGTCGGGGAGATGATGAACGCCAATGCCGCTGTGGTGATGGCCGCGAAGACCAGCCCCAGAACTGCGCGTTGGCGGAAGGCGTACCGGGCAGCTCGGGCGAGCGCGTCGGCCTCGGGATCGAAACCACCGCGGCCGCGTCGGCGAGGGACGAAATCGTCGTCGACCACGCCCGGTTCGTGCGACGGTGCCCTCCCGCGCGAAGGTCCCTCGACCGGTGCATCGCTGTCGAGGTCGTTCTCTGCTGCGTGAGTGTCCATCGGGTCCTCCGCGGTACCGGGTAGATCGGGTGAGTCTGGACGAACGGTCGCGACTTTCGGGCCGAAGATCTCGCTAGCCGGCGCGGAAACCCGAAGGTCGTCCTCCGGTCGCCAGTGCGGATCGCTGCGGTGCCCGGTTGCGGGCCCGCGCTGCTTTCGCTTGGTGCCACCCCGATGCAGCACACGCGTGGCGAGCGCGGCATCAGTCGTCTGCATGATCTGGGGGCGCTTGGTCATCAGCATGGGCAGAAGAACGAAGAGCCAGACGGCTACGAGACCGATCCAGATGATCGAGTTCGGCATCGGCGAAGTTCTCCTCCCTTGGATGACGGCGACAGTCGAGACGTCATCAGGCTATGTGGAGGACGGGTGAGAACGACGCAGACGCGCCGACCGGAATTACACTCCTGTCACTTTGACAACATGAGACTCGAGACGCGGTCGGGCGTCAGGCCCACGCGGCCCGGCCGGCGCGCACCAACCGATCGACGACGGTTCCCTGCACCTCACCCGAGGTGATCGCGACGAGCTTGTGATCGCGCCATTCGCCGTCGACGTCGAGATACTTGTAGAGCAGTCCCTCTTCGCGAAAGCCGACGTTACGTAGAACTGCTTGGCTGGCAAGGTTCTCCGGCCGCACCGTCGCTTCGACGCGATGCAGTCCGACGGGACCGAAGCAATGATCGAGACCGAGCGCCAGAGCCGCGGTGGCTACGCCCTTGCCGTTGACGTCCTTGGAGACCCAGTACCCGATCCAGGCCGAACGCAGTGCTCCCCGCACGATGTTTCCGGTGGTGATCTGCCCGCAGAATTCACCGTCGACTTCGATGACCATCGGCAGCATGTGTCCCTTGCGCGCCTCGGACTTGAGGCCCGAGCACAGGGTCGGCCACGAGGAGATGTGGTGCCGCGAATTCCAGCTGCCCTCGCCACTGGGCTCCCAGGGTTCGAGGTGGGCGCGATCCGCAGTACGAATCCGACTCCAGGCGGCCGCGTCGCGCACCCGTACCGGCCGCAACGTGACAGTTCCGCCGGCCACTCTCACTGGACCCAATTTCGCCGGCCAACCTGGGTGGCTCGACCACGTTCGCGGCATCCGTCGATCGTATGCGCTGCGCGCATGTGCATGGAAATTCGTACCCCACTACGAACTACCGCTCACATGGCGTCAGCCTCTCTGCGCGAGGAACGAGACCTTCACTTCTTCGCCGGTTCGGATTTCGGTGACCTCGGGATCGATGACGACCAGGCAATTCGCCTCGGCGAGCGTGGCCAGCAGATGCGAGGACGATCCGGGTGCGCCGCCGAGTGCCTGGACCAGATATTCGCCGGTCCCCTCGTCGCGCATCAGTTGGCCGCGGAGGAATCCCTTGCGGCCCTCGATCGAGGTGATCGGCGCGACGGTGCGAGCAGTGACGGTCCGGCGCAGCGGCTGCCGTCGGCCGAGAGCGATGCGAATCAGCGGACGCACCATGACCTCGAACACCACCAACGCACTGACGGGGTTGGCCGGCAACAGAAAGGTGGGTACTTCGTCGCGTCCGAGTTGACCGAAGCCCTGAACGGATCCGGGGTGCATGGCAACTCGCTCGACTTCCATGTCACCGAGTTCGCCGAGCGCCTCACGCACACCGTCCGACGCGCCGCCACCCACCGCTCCGGCGATGACCACGATCTCGGATCGAATCAGCTGACCCTCGACCACCTCACGCAGGCGCTTGGGGTCGGTGCTGACGATCCCTACGCGGTTGACGTCGGCTCCGGCGTCGCGCGCTGCTGCGGCGAGTGCATAGGAATTGACGTCGTACACCTGGCCGGGCCCGGGGGTCCGATCGGTATCGACCAACTCGCCGCCCACAGAGATGACCGACAGACGCGGCCTCGGGTGCACCAGCACCTTGTCACGACCGACGGCTGCGAGCAGTCCCACCTGAGCTGCGCCGATGATCGTTCCCGCACGGACCGCCACGTCACCGGGCTGCACGTCGTCTCCGATCTTGCGGACGTAGTCACCCGAGCGAACCGGACGGAACACCTTGACTCGGGCACGGCCGCTGTCGGTTCGATCCAACGGCAACACCGCATCGGCCAGCGTGGGCAGCGGCGCGCCGGTATCGACTCGCACTGCCTGACGCGGTTGCAAGCGGATGGGTTGACGCGACCCCGCGGACACCTCACCGACGACAGGAAGCGTCAGATCGATGCGTTCGTCGTCCTCGTTGCGCAGGTCCGTTCCCGCGGCCGCGACATCGACGCTTCGTACCGCGTAGCCGTCGATCGCCGCCTGGTCGAAACCGGGAAGGGGACGCTCGGTGACCACTTCTTCCGCGCACAGCAGGCCCTGTGCCTCCGAGATGGCGACCCGAACAGGCCGTGGAGCCACCGCCGCGGCGGTCACTCTGGTCTGTTGATCCTCGACCGAGCGCATCTGGCCCTTCCTCTATGGCATCGACCCGCGATGCTATTCGTACGTGGTCAGTTCCGGTGCCCAGCTGTCGCTCAGGCGTTCGTTCAGCCATTCGCGCAGCGCCGGGCCGTAGTCGTCACGCTGTAGAGCAAAGTCAACCGCAGCGCGCAGGTATCCCCCGGGATTTCCGAGGTCGTGTCTCGATCCGCGGTGCACCACCACGTGCACGGGATGACCCTCTTCGATCAGCAGCGCAATGGCGTCAGTGAGCTGCAACTCGCCGCCGGCACCGGGCTTTATCCGACGCAGTGCGTCGAAGATCGCGCGGTCGAGCAGGTAGCGTCCGGCCGCTGCCAAGTTGGACGGAGCGTCCTCCTGCTTGGGCTTTTCGACCATACCGGTGACCTTGAGGACGTTCGGGTTGACCGCGTCGGGCACGATCTCGACGGAGAAGACGCCGTAGGACGAGACCTTGTCGTCGGGGACCTCGATGGCGCACAGCACCGAGCCACCGCGCTTGGCGCGCACGCGGGCCATGACGTCGAGCACACCGCGGGGCATCACCAGATCGTCGGGCAGCAGAACGGCGACGGAATCCTCGTCGTCGTCGAGAACTTCCTCGGCGCAGGCGACGGCATGCCCGAGTCCGAGTGGCTCGTGCTGAATGACCGATTGGACGTCGAGCAGCCCGGGTGCGACCCGCACCTTCTCGAGCATCTCGAGCTTGCCACTGGCCTCTAGCTTGTTCTCGAGTACGAGGTCCTCGACGAAGTGAGCGACGACGCCGTCCTTGCCGGGGGACGTGACGATCACGAGTCGCTGCGCGCCGGAATCAGCGGCCTCGCCTGCGACGAGCTCGATGCCGGGAGTGTCGACCACTGGAAGCAGTTCTTTCGGAACGGTTTTCGTCGCCGGCAAGAACCGGGTACCCATGCCCGCTGCGGGAACGATGGCCGTGCGGAAATGCACGGGCGTGGCGGCGGTCGTCGCTGTAACGGCTTCTGTCATGGTGCTCACCCTATCCATGGTTTCTGGTGATCTGCTCGGCGTGTGCTGCGTTCTACCCCCGAGTGCATATCGTTGAACGACTGCACAGGAAGGGAGGACGAATCGTTGTGACCGTTCCCGAATTCACGGAAAACACGTCCAAGGATCGATGGCGGAAGCATGTTCTCGCCGAACGCCGACTGCTCGACGGTGCGCAACGCGCGATGGAGTCTTCTGCACTCTGTCACGTCCTCGCCGAATTGGCGGCCGAACACCCGTCCGTCGCCGCATACGTCCCTGTCGGCCGTGAGCCGGGATCCATCGAGATGCTCGACGCGATGGCCGCGGCCGGGTCCACCGTTCTGCTCCCGAGTGCGCACGAACCGGGCCCGCTGCGCTGGGCTCGGTACGCCGGACGCGAGTCGTTGGTGACGGCCCCGTTCGGTTTGCTGGAACCGTCGGGACCTCTCCTCGATCCCGGCGCCGTGTCGGCGTGCTCGTTGGTGCTGATTCCAGCGCTGGCCGTGGACCGGAGCGGGACCAGGTTGGGCCGGGGTGCCGGCTTCTACGACCGCACCCTCGACCTGTGCGCACCCGACGCCGTGCTGGTCGCGGTGGTACGCGACAGCGAACTGGTCGATCGTCTACCGGCAGAACCACACGACAGACGGGTGACGCACGTGGTGACCCCGAGCAACGGACTCGTACGCTTGAGTACGGAATAACGGTACGATTCGATTCGTTGGCACTCCTGACTGTAGAGTGCTAATGCTCTCCCCAGTTTCGACGAACAGACAAGACACCGGCGGTGTTCGACCTCGGCCAGTAGAGCGCCGAATCTCCTCGGTGACCAGCGCGGAGGAAACACGATGCCCACTTACTCATACGCATGTACCGAGTGCGACAACCGATTCGACATCGTTCAGTCCTTCACCGACGACACGTTGACGGTGTGCCCGGCGTGCTCGGGCAAGCTTCGTAAGCTGTTCAATTCGGTCGGCATCGTCTTCAAGGGCAGTGGCTTCTACCGCACCGACAGCCGCGGCGGCTCGGGCACCTCGAGTGAGGGCGCAGGCGAGAAGAAGTCCGACGCGGCGGCCGCGAAATCGGAGAGCAAGACCGAATCGAAGTCCGACTCCAAGCCCGCCGAGAAGAAATCTTCCGATTCGTCGTCGTCGAGCAAATCTTCTTCCTCGACCACCACGAAAGCTGCTGCGAGCCAGTAACTTTCGCTTCATCCACAGGCCGGGCTGTTATCCACAGCCCGGCCTTTTCGGCGTCGGAGCCGCCGTTGTCGGCGATAGCGTTCCAGCATGACCGCTCGCACGAACCGACTCGACTCGACGCTGCTCGATCGCATCACGCTGCGTCCGGTGTGGGTCGGATCCCCGAAAGTCAGACGGATCGCGGCAGGTGTGCTGGTCGCGGTCGCACTGGTGTTGTTCGTCGACGACGCCTCAGGCGACAATCGGGTCCAGGTGATCACGGCCGGACGCGATTTGACGCCCGGGACGGTGCTGACCTCGGCCGATGTGGTGGTCGCCGACTGGGACTCGGCCGGTGTTCCCGAAGGCGCGCTCGTCGACACGGGAGCTGTGGAGGGTCAGACGCTCACCGGGCCGGTCCGAGCGGGCGAACTACTCACCGACGTGCGCCTACTGGGATCTCGGACCGCTACGACGGCCCTGGGGACCGAGGCACGCGTCGTACCTGTGCATCTCGCCGATGCCGCAGTGACCGACCTACTGCGCGAAGGCGATCGGGTCGACGTGTTGACCGTCGAGTCCCAGGAAGACCCGAACGCAGTGCCCGCGGCGCGGGTGCTGGCGTCGGGAGCGATGGTCGTGCTCATCTCGGCCGACGCCGGTGACAGTCGGCAGCGAGATCGGGTGGTGCTGCTGGCACTACCGACGAACGACGCGACGACGGTGGCCGCCGCATCGTTGGTCAGCGCGCTGACCGTCACCCTGCACTAACGTTTCTCCGGACAGAACAATCCGAACGTTGGGAGAAGGGCTCATGCTAAAGGGCTTCAAAGATTTCTTGTTGCGCGGCAACGTCGTGGACCTCGCAGTCGCGGTGGTCGTCGGTGCGGCATTCACCGCCATCGTCACCGCATTCACCACGAACATCATCAATCCTCTTGTCGCAGCCCTCGGTGGCAGCAACGAATACGGCTTCGGCTTCAACATCACGTCGTCCCCGGAATCGTTCGTCAACATCGGTGCGGTGATCACGGCGATCATCAACTTCATCATCATCGCCGCAGTGGTCTACTTCGTGCTCATTCTGCCGGTGAACACCGCCAAGAAGCGCTTCGTCAGTCAGCCGGAGAAGGAACTGAGCGACGTCGACGTGCTGGTGCAGATTCGCGACATCCTCGCCGGGGGAACCGCAGCGGGACAGAAACTGTCGACCGGAGCCGACACCACCGGTGGTAGCGGCGACGCGATCGATTCCGCGCCGGATCTGGGTAAGCACTCCAAGGACTGACCCCTGGCCGTCCGGACGCGGCCGATGCGGCTGTGATGGTCACCCTGTCCGATTGAATGCGCCATTCACGTTGTCTGACAGCGTGAATGGCGCATTCATTCTTTCGGGGGGTGATGAGGCAGGCAGAGAGGGCCTTCAGGCGATCAGTTGGTGAAGGTAGTGAGAGGCAACTCGTCGAGTGTGATCGTGGTGCCGTCGGCCTCGCACGCCGAGGCAACGGCTGCACCGTTGTCGACGAAGGCCTTGCCGGATGCGCTGTCGGTTTCCGACAGTTCGAGCGTGTCGGCGGGCAGCGCTTCCACGAACGTGGAGGAAGCGGACGCGACGTCGCCGGAGGCCGTGCCTGGTACCGACTTCAACGCGTCGACGGCAGCCTGCTTGTCGGCTGTCCACTTCTCGATGTTGGCTGCCGACCCCGGTCCGGCGGTGACCAGGCCGACAAAGGTGTTGTGGTCGGCGGCGAAGGTGTTGCATGCATCGGTGTTCTGACCGGTGGCCCCCTCGTCACTGCTACTGCAGCCGGTAACCAATCCGAGAGCTGCGACGGCTCCTGCTGCGAACACTGTGAGACGGGCTTTGCGATGCATCACTACTTCTGAACCTTTCCTTGAACGTCGAAATGTGCTTACGGCGAACATAGTTCAGGCCCGCACGGAGAATCCATGCGGGCCTGAACCGGAGGAACTAGCGAACCAGAATCAACCGAAGAAGATCAGTTGAGGCGGGTTGCGGGGCCGTACGTGGTGATCGAGTCGCCCTTGGCGCTGAGCAGGGTGACGTACGGACGAACCGTGACGTTGCCCAGGATGCCCGTTGCTGTGCCGTGGACGCCAGCGAGCTGGATGGAGCCCTGTGCGCCTGCAGCGTCACCTTCGGTCTTGGAGATGTTCGCCTCTTCGTTGAAGGTGGCGATTGCACTCTCGGACTGAACGACGCCGCCGCCGGGAGCGAGATCGATGGTCGCAGTTGCCTGCGGGATCAGCTGGACGCCGACGTCGAGGCCGCTGCCCGAGGTAGCGGTGCTCTTGAGGGGGACCGCGTCGAGATCGGGAAGTCCGGTAGTCGGATCGGGGATGAGATCGCCGAGCGTGCCATCGATGCCGATGGTGGAGTCGTTGCCACTGCTGATGCCGAGGTTGGCGGAAGGCGAAGCCCACTCGATGGACACTCCACCGTCGAGGCTCAACGGGTAGCCGATCTGCAGGCCGGCGGTGAGGGTGCCCTCGAATTCGTCAGCCGTGGGGCCCTGAACATCGAAGGTCGCGCGGCCGTCGTAGAACCACTCACGGGTGAGCGGGTTTCCGTCGAGAGGCGCAACGCCACTGACGAAGGAGTCGGACAGGGTCAACGTCACCGTGTTGCCATCGGCGTCGACGATGGACTTCGCGCTGTCGACAGCGGCAGAAGCGGTTCCGGTACCGAGCACCAGGCCGACTACCGAGGCGCTGGCAGCAACTGCAACGCTCATGGACTTGAGTCCCCGGCTGCGCCGCGACTTCTGGATCTCCGTCATTTATTCCTCATCATGTTCAGTCCCAGCGCGGTGTCGCACGGGGAAGCTTGTGGCTTTCACCCTCGAACTAGATCGGACGCAACGATGCGTACGAGCCCGAGCCGGATGGAGCCGTGAAGGCCACATCCTCGATCCTGCAGTCCCGTGGTGAAGGGCGCGGCACCGGTCGGTCCCACGCCCTCGTTGTCGGAAGCTGAGGGGAACATTAGAGGAGTTGCCTGACCGTGACAATCCCTACGATCGGCCCTCGAACGTTGCCGTTCTGTGATGTGTTTCCGCGGCGTGAACAACTTTCACAGCCGTGTTAGCGATAACCCGCGTCACAGCATCTCTCACAGGGGCCGAACTGTTACATCCGCCTCATACGAGTAAACCGACCCTGATGTGGGAATACCCTCGCGCATCCATGATCGGATCGGCCCGATAGTCCGGTCTGGAATACGTCCACCGAGCCCGTTTCGACCGTTAGCGACCGTAGCTACTACCGGGTAGCTCGCTAACGCTAGGTAAACGAGTAACTAACAGACCTGTCATTCCAGCCAAGAAAATGTGTCGTGGATCACATCAAAAGTAATGAGGTGGTCGCTGCTGTTTCAACCATTCGTCCGACTTCGAACCGCTCGACTCCGCGTCCGGAGCGTCGTTTCGCTCGTCCCCGGTCGTCTCCGGTAGTACCTCACCGAAGATACGAGCGAGCCGGGCCCGTTCTGCTCGGGCCCGGCTCGCGTCGTCTTCGGCCGATCGATCGTCTCTCGGCTCGTTGCTCATCGGTATCGCTATGCGTCCAACCCGGACAGCTCGGCGATGACCTGACTTGCCAATGGCGTCAGCGTCGCCATCCCGTCGCGGATAGCGGCCCGCGAGGACGCGAGATTCACCACCAACGTGCTGCCGGAAACACCGACCAACCCGCGTGAGAGACCCGCATCCAGAGAACCGGCCGCCAGTCCCGACGATCTCAGCGCCTCACTGATACCCGGGATCTCGCGATCGAGCACCTCCGCGGTGACATCCGGGGTCACATCACGGGGCGAGACGCCGGTGCCTCCGATCGAGACCACCAGATCGACACCACCGATCACTGCGGTGTTGAGGGCGTTCCTGACATCCACTTCGTCCGCCGTCACAGCGACGACACCGTCGACCAGGAAGCCTGCCTCGGTCAACAGTTCCGTGACGAGTGGGCCCGTCGAATCCTTCTCGGTGCTGTGCGCGGTTCGGTCGTCAACGATGACAACCAACGCGCGCCCTGCCAGTGGTGCGTCGAGTTCCATACCGCTCACCGTAGTAGTTAGGCCTCTACCCGGCTCACGCTGTGCGTAAATCGTTGCAACCGTGCCGTGCCTGCCTGCTTCCCGCAACATCAGCGACCGCCCGGGAACGACGGGACCTGGAACGGCAATTGCTGTTCCTGGCGCTGGGTCTGCGGCTGCGCAGCTACGGGCTCGGCAGTGCCGAGCGTCACGTTCACCGTCTTCTCGCTACCGCCCTCGGTGTAGGTGATGGTGACCGAATCCCCCGGAGCGTGCGATCGCACAGCTGCGATCAACGCGTCACCGCTGGAGACGACGCGATCGTCGACCTTGGTGATCACCGCGCCCTGCGGTATGCCCGCAGCCGCTGCCGGTCCGCCCTCGGTGACCTCGACGACGGTTGCGCCGTTGGCATCGTCCTGCGACGGCACCTGCACCCCGATCATGGCCTGAGTCGCCTTGCCCGTGGTGGTCAGTTCGTCGGCAATGCGCTTGGCCTGATCGACCGGGATTGCGAACCCGAGTCCGATCGAGCCACTCTGCGCTCCCGATCCCCCGCTACCGCCGATCGTGGCGATCGCGGTGTTGATGCCGATCAACTGACCGTCGGTGTTGACGAGCGCACCACCGGAGTTGCCCGGATTGATCGCGGCGTCGGTCTGGATGGCGTCGATCACCGAGTTCTGATTGCCGGACTCGCCGGACGTCGACACGGGCCGGTTCAGCGAGGAGACGATGCCCGTGGTGACGGTGCCGGCCAGACCCAGCGGGGAACCGATAGCGACAACCTGCTGTCCCACTTCCAGATTCGAAGAGGAACCGAGCTCGATGGGCGTCAGATTCGACTTGCCCTCGGCCTTGATGACGGCCATGTCCGAGACCGAATCGGCACCGACGATCGTGGCGTCGGCCACCGAGCCGTCGGAGAACGCGACAGTGAGCTGGCCGTTGGCACCCGCGCCCGTCGCGACGTGGTTGTTGGTGAGGATCAAGCCGTCACTGCTGAGAATGACGCCCGAGCCCTCGCCCTCCTCCTGTGAGCCCTTCACCTGAATCTGTACGACGCTCGGCAGGACCTTGTTGGCCACCGCCTGGACGGAGCCGTCGGGGAAGTTGGCGGCCGGCTGCGCGGCGGTGACCGAGGAGTTCAGCGAGTTGGTGGCTCCCCCACCGTTCCCGTTGGCATTGTTGGTGGCAATCGCACCGACTGCGCCGCCGATGCCGCCCCCGACCAGAACCAGCGCGATCGCTCCGGCGACCAACGCGGACCGACCCGGGCGCGCCTTCACCGTGCCCGGTGCCGAATTCGTCTGCGGTGCAGCATTCTGAGGCTGGGCGTGATGCGCCTGCGTGTGCTGGGTACTGCGCGGGTCACCCTGCTGGCCGTACGGTCCGTAGCCGGGCTGGTATGCACCTTGGCCGTAACCGGCGTACTGCTGCGGATAACCCTGCTGAGGGGGGAGCTGCTGGGTCGGATGCTGCTGTGTCTCATGCTGCCGGGTCGGATGCTGCTGGGTCGAGTAGTTCTGCTCGTCGCCGCGCGAAGCCCGGTCCGCCGGATGCTGCTCGCCACCGGCACCCTGTCCGGTCTGTTCGGATTCGTTACGGTCGTCGCTCATCGTTGCTGCTTCCTTCAGTAGGGACCCAGAGGTCCGCCCGCCTTCTTGCTACTCACTGTGCAGGGCGGTACTGAGAGGGCGCTGAGATCCGGCTATCAGTTTGCCGAGAGTGTCCCGGGTTCCGACGCTCCCTCACCGGGCAACACGATTCGGATCAGCGCACCACCCCGCTCGGACACCTCGACCCCGATGGTGCCGCCGTGTTTGACGACCACCTGTCGCACGATGGCAAGTCCCAGACCGGATCCCGGCATCGAGCGCGATGCCGTCGAGCGGTAGAAGCGCTCGAACACCAGCTCACGATCCTCCTCGGGAATACCCGGCCCGGCGTCGTCCACCGTCAATTCGAGCAGGCCATCCCCGATCTGCTGCATCGAGATTCGTACCTCGCCGCCGCTCGGGCTCCATTTTGCTGCGTTGTCGAGCACGTTCAGCACGGCCCGCGACAGTCCCGCCTGATCGCCGTAGACGAACCACGGCATCAGCGTTGCATCGAAGTCGATCTCGTTGCGGCGACGGCGCGCCCGCTCGAGACTGCGTTCGACGGCGTCGGCCAGGTCGACGCGCTCGAACACCGTCTCCGGCGCATCCTCGCGCGCCAGATCGACCAAATCTCCCACCAGCGTGGACAGTTCCTGAATCTGCGCAACCACGTCGGTCCGCAACTCCGCCATGTCGTCGTCGGGAATGGACGGTGCACCGGGGCGCCCCGCTGCGATGAGCAGCTCCATGTTGGTCCGCAACGAGGTCAACGGAGTCCGAAGCTCGTGACCGGCGTCGGCAACCAATCTGCTCTGTCTGCCGCGAGATTCGGCGAGCGCCCGAAGCATCGTGTTAAAACTCTCGGTCAGACGCGCCAATTCGTCGTCGCCGGTCACCGGGATCGGCGTCAGATCATCGGTTCGCGCCACGCGCTCGGCCGCGGCGGTCAACCGAGCGATCGGCCGCAAGCCGGTGCGTCCCACAGCCATTCCGGCTCCGGCAGCCAACACCACTCCGAAGGCACCGACGACGAGCAGCACCCAGGCCAGGCGATCGAGCACCTTGCCGGTAGGCAGCAGTCTCTGCGCAACGATGAGGGTGCTGCCGTCCTGGGTTCGTTGCGCGAGCACCCGCTGATCGTCGAGCGTGCGCAGCGAGAATTCCTGATCCCCGCGCACCACGGCGACTTCGGCGTCCCCGATCGGGACCTTCGGCCCGGGCGGGTTGTAGCTGGTCATATCCGGATAGATCAGCGCCACACTCACGTCGGTGCTGTACAGCGTGGCTCCCGCCACGAACCGCGGGTCGTAGGAGACCAGACTCGATTCCGCCAAAGCCGATGCACGCGAACGCAATTGCGTATCCACGTCGCCGTACAACGCTCGTGAAACCACGGTGTACGCCGCGATCGCCATGACCGCCACCGCAATCGCGACCACGGACGCCGCGAGCAACGTCACCCGCCACCGCAGAGACACCGACCGCGTCAGCGGCATGGGAGGTCGCATCGCCGCCGGCGACGAGCCGACACTCTCGGGCGTCTTGCGTCCGAACGGAGCGACCATCACGGAGGCGTTTCGCGCAGGACGTATCCGACACCGCGAACGGTGTGGATCAACCGCGACTCCCCCTCCGCCTCGGTTTTGCGCCGCAGATAGCCGACGTACACCTCGAGCGCATTGCCCGACGTCGGGAAGTCGTAGCCCCAGACTTCCTCGAGGATGCGACTCCTGGTCAGCACTCGGCGCGGATTGGTCATCAGCATCTCGAGCAACGAGAATTCGGTTCGGGTGAGGCTGATCGAGCGTTCGCCGCGCGAGACCTCACGGGTGACCGGGTCCAAGGACAAGTCCGCGAACGTCATGGTCTCGGAGTCGATACCCGCCTCCATCGCGGTGCGGCGAAGCAGCGCTCGCAGCCTGGCCAGCAGTTCCTCGAGCGCGAACGGCTTGGGCAGGTAGTCGTCGGCACCGGCATCGAGGCCCGCGACACGCTCGGAGACCGAGTCCCGTGCCGTCAAGACGAGGATCGGCAGATCGTCACCGACACTGCGCAGTCGACGACACACCTCCAGGCCGTCCAGCCGAGGCATCATCACGTCGAGCACCAACGCGTCGGGCCGCGCCGCAGCCACCTGCTCGAGCGCATCCAGCCCGTCGACCGCCAGGTCCACGGTGTACCCGTTGAACGTCAGCGACCTACGCAGCGACTCACGCACTGCTCGATCGTCGTCGACCACCAAAATCCGCATTCGTACAGTTTGTCCTGGTCGACTGAGATACGGCTGAGAGGGGTACCTACTCCACCGACGACCGCCTACAGGCTCGGAAGGTTGCGGGCCAGCGGGAGGTTCCACTTTCGCCACAGCGCAAGCAGTCGCAACCCCGTCGCGAGCACTGTTCCCGCGACGAGTCCCACGTTCTCCGGAAGGGTCAGAACATCGGCCAACACGACGGTCGTCGCGCCGAGCAGGGCGGGCAGAGCGTACAGATCCCGATGAAGCAACAGCGGTACCTCGTTGACCAGCACGTCTCGAATCACGCCGCCGGCAACCGCGGTTGTGGTGCCGATGAGGGCTCCCGACAGGGAGCTCCCGCCGGCCGCCAACGCGATCGTCGCGCCGGTCGCAGCGAACAGTCCCATGCCGAATGCGTCGAGCACGAGAACACCGCGTCGCACCTTGCCCATCTGTCGGTGCGCCACGAAGACGGCCAGCGACGCACAGAAGCCGACGGTGACGTTCGGCCACGTGTCCAGCGACGTCGGCGGATGAATGCCGAGGAGAAGATCACGAATGACTCCACCGCCGATACCCGTCGTGATTCCGACGACGCAGACTCCGAACAGATCCAACCGGCGATGCACTCCGATCAAAGCACCCGACGCCGCGAAGACTGCGATACCGAGGTAGCCGAGGAGGTCGAGAAGCATCGGATCAGCATGTCACGGCATCGACGGCGGATTCACAGCAACATGCGAGGGTCCTGGGTGCACTCGCTGCTGCATCGCCCTACGTTCAGGCGATAGTCTCGATCGGGTGCCGTCCGGCACGCTTCTTTCTCGAACCGAGGTGACCCGAAGTGCCGATCGTCGACAACGCCGTCTACGTCGAGGGGAAGCGAACTGCGAATCCCGAAAGCCTCGATATCACTTTCGAGTGCATGCGGGATCGCCACGGAATGGCATGGATCGGCCTCTATCGTCCCGAGCTCCGTGAAATCAACGCAGTTGCAGACGAATTCGGCCTACATCGTTTGGCCGTCGAGGACGCGATCGCAGCCCATCAGCGACCGAAGCTCGAACGCTATGCCGAGCAGCTCTTCGTCGTACTGCGCCCCGCCAGATATATCGACGAGACCGAAAAGGTCGAATTCGGCGAATTGCACATTTTTCTCGGCGTGGATTTTGTGGTCACCATTCGTCACGCCGAATCGCCCGAGCTCGGGAAGGTGCGGCACCGGCTTGAGGAATCCCCCGAGTTGCTCGGACTCGGGCCAGAGGCGATTCTGTACGGCATCCTCGACCAAGTGGTCGACGAGTACGTTCCCGTCATCAAGGGATTGCAGACCGACATCGACGAGATCGAGGATCAACTGTTCACCGGCGATCCGAGCGTGTCGCGTCGCATCTATTCACTGCTGCGTGAGGTGTCCGAATTCGACCGCGCCGCAAAGCCTTTGGTCGAGATGATCGAATCCCTCAAGCGCGGATCGGACAAGTATCACGTCGACGTCGAACTGCAGCGCAATCTTCGCGACGTCCTGGACCATGCGATCCGCATCTCCGACCGCATCGAGGCATTCCGGTCCATCCTGCAGAACGCGATGACCGTGCACTCGACCATGGTTGCGCAACAACAGAACGAGGAAATGCGCAACATGACGCAGGTGAGCCTGGAACAGAACGAGCAGGTCAAGCGCATCTCGTCCTGGGGTGCAATTCTTTTCGCACCCTCCCTGGTCGCCGCCATCTACGGCATGAACTTCGAGGACATGCCCGAATTGAAGTGGCACTTGGGATATCCACTCGCCCTGGTCGCCATGGTGCTCTGCTCGACAGCACTGTACGTGGTGTTCAAGCGTCAGAAGTGGCTGTAGAGCGGCTTCGCCGCACGTGCACGGAAGTTCGTAGCAGGGGTCGAATTTCCGCGCACATGGGAGAGCCTAGGAAGAGCCGAAAATCGGGCCCACCGGGATGTCTCGAGTGAACGTCAACCTATCGAACTCATTGCCGTATTCGTCGATGGCACCGATGGTCATCGTGCTGGCCTTGATGCCCGGAAGACCCGGCACCACATCGACTCTGACGAACGAGTAGTTCAGGAATCGAACCCTCGACCAGGTGATGGACTCGGCCGACTTGGTGCCGTCCGGTGCCCACACGTAGCTGTTCGGAACTGCGGTGTCGGGCAACTCGTTGCCGCGGTAGCTCACGCCCTCGCCGTCCTGGAAGGTGTAGCGCGGACGACCACCACCGCCGACGGTGTAATACACGGTGCCGTCGGTCTTTCCGTTGACCGTGGCGTTGTCACCGGCGACCCGAGTCGCGCGATTGCCACGAATCGGATCGGTGCGCTCGAAGACGTGATTGTGCGCTTGGAGCACCACATCCACCTTGTACTTGTCGAACAGTGCCACCCATGCGTCGCGCACACCGCCGTCGCTCGCATGCGTCGAGGTGGTCGAATACGCGCAGTGGTGGAAGAAACAGACGATGAAGTCGATGTTCGGATCGGCCCGGTATTTCGCCAAAGTCTGCTCCACCCAGGTGTTCTGGGCTCCACCGCTGTACCCGGTGTTGGCCTTGATCTCGTAGCTGACGTCGTTCGCGTCGAGCGAGAGCACCGCGGTGTTGCCGTAGACGAACGAGTAGGCCGACGGGCAGCCCTTCGGCCCGTTGGTCGGCTGATCCAAACGCGCTGCGTGGCCGCCGTATCCGTTGGGGCTGTACAGCGCCTCCATGTCGTGGTTGCCTGTGGCGAACAACCACGGCGCGGTCGACGCACTGGCTTCGATCGCCTGGAAATAGCCGTCCCAGACGAACGGGTTGAACTTGTCGAATCCCTTCGGTGGGGTCTGTCCGTGCTTGGCGAACTGAGGCGGAACACCAGAACCCGACGGGTCCGCGTACGCGATATCACCGGCCAGAATGTGAAAATCCGGGTGCGAGGCCGCGATCTGACGATTGATGTTGCGCGCGTGCTTGACCGACGGTTCGTTGTCTGCCTTGTAGTACAGATCGTCGTAGTCGCCGGCAACCAAACCCTCCGGTTGCGAGGGGGTTTCGTCGTTGCCCTGATCGCCCATCATCGTGAACCGGAACGGAGCGATACGACCGGTCGGCACGGCAGGAGATGCGCTGCGGATGTCGCTGACGAAGCCGTCGGCGGTGCGCCAGCGGTAGTAATGCGGCAGCTTCGGCGTCAGATTGTCCACGGGTACGTGCACGTAATACTGCTCGGCCGAGAGGATGCCGCCGTCGGTCTGCGGCACCTGGCTGATCAGGTTGCGCACCTCCGCGGACGTCGTCGCGCCGAGTGCCGGTGTGGGTCCGTGATCGAGAAAGACTCCGGTGATCCCGGGATTGCGCGAAAGCTGGGCGGAGAATCGCAGCTGTGTCGCCGGGTCGTTTCCGAATCCCATGTGCCGCCCAGCCACCGCCAGCGGAGCATCCTGCGCGTAGGCGTTACGTGCGAACACCGAATTCCCGACGCCTACCGCGGCGGCCGTCGCGGCCGCCCCCACCAGGAAATTTCGTCGACTGACCGGGTGCCGCCGCAGGAACGACCGATGCCAATCGTGCTGCTCGGCCATGGTCATGTTCTCGGCGAGCGTGCCCGGGATACCGGTCGCGACGGTCTCGCCTGCGGGATTGAGCGTCATGAATCGATGGTGAAGGCGACGCCCGCTCTATCCGTTAACCAAGCGAAGCAGTTGAGTGAACAGTACGAGAACAACGACGCACAACGGGACGAACGCGGACAATCCCGTCGGGGTCGGGAAGATAGCTCGGACGGGGAATCTAGGAACTCCTGGTTGCGGCAGGTACGCGTCAGTGCAATGAACTGGGCAAGATTGGCCATGGCACACGTAGTCCGACGTCCATCGTCCCTTCCCACAGCGCAACCAGATATAAGCAACATATGCGACATAGTCGATCGGCGACTGGCGCGCCGGAACACCGCATGCGCTGCTAGTCTGAGCACGAAACTTAAGGTCAGCACTGGCTGGCTGAAGTTCAACGTGAGTTATACACCTCCGGTGACTGCACACGCCCCTGTGGCCGCAATCAGTCAGCAGGAGCCAACAGATTGAAACCGAGGAGATGTCATGTTGAAGAAGTCGTTGGCCGTTGCCACGTTGTCCATTGCCTGCGCGATCGGATTCGCGCCGATGGCGAATGCAGCAGATGCTGTCCCCGATTTCGAGGATGACATCGAGGGCAGTTCCATTTCCGAGGCTCGCGCGACGATCAAAGACACCGGCAACCTCATGCTGATCAAGCTCGATGGCCCGATCAATGGATGCGCCTACGCAGATCGCGAAGCAACAGCCATGCGCTCGGTGTACTTCGCACCGATCGACCGCAGCAACGTTACGGTCACCTTCTCCTGCCCCGAAGAGGACTGAGCTTCCGCTTCATCTCCTTGTGGACCGAAGACGCGCGCCGAGAGCAGATCTCGACGCGCGTCTTTTGTCGTTCAGCCGCACAGGACAGAAGTGTGGCCGAACCACGGGACGAACCCGCGCTCAGGTCCCCTTGACGTTGAGGATCTGCCGCAACTCGTGCTCGATCGTCACCAGGTCGCGGGCGTCCTCCATCACGACATCGATGGACTTGTAGGCATCGGGAATCTCGTCGATGAAGTCGGCACTGTCGCGAAATTCGATCCCTACCATCCGCTCGCGCAGGTTCTCGTGGGTGAACCGCTTCCTGGCCTCGGTCCTCGAGAACTGCCGCCCGGCACCGTGAGGAGCAGAGCGCAGCGCCGCCCGCGAGCCCTTACCGACGACCACATACGAACGAGTTCCCATCGACCCGGGAATGATCGCCTTGACACCCTCGTGTGCGTCTACCGCGCCCTTGCGTGTGAGCCACACATCCTTCTGAGCGTGCGTTTCCTTCACCGTGTAGTTGTGATGGCAATTGATCCGCTCGACCTCGCGATGATCGTCGGTTCCCATCCATTCGGCGAACAACGCGCCGAACCGGTCCATCATCTCGGCCCGGTTCAGGTAAGCGAACCGCTGCGCCCACTTCAGATCTCGGATGTACCGTCCGAATTCAGGCGCACTCTCGGGCAGGTACGCCAGATCCTTGTTGGGCAACGAGATCCACCACTGGGCACACAGACGCTGCGCGATCGCGATGTGCTTCTTCGCGATCTTGTTGCCGACGCCCCTCGACCCACTGTGCAGAAACAGCCATACACGATCGGTTTCGTCGAGGCACAGCTCGACAAAATGATTGCCGCCGCCCAACGAACCGAGCTGTTCACGCCACTGCGGTGAATGATTCAGCTCGACACCGTCCTTGGCCGCCAACTCCTCGAGTTCGACCAGCTTGGGCGCAGTGAACTGCCATCGATCCACACCGGCGTTGTAGTTGCCCGGCGACAGCGGGATGCTTGCCTCGATGGCGAGTCGCAAGTCCGTCAGATTGCGGCCGTCGACGTCGGCGAGGGTGAATTCTGTTCGGACGCCGATCATTCCGCAGCCGATATCGACTCCGACTGCAGCCGGTATCACTGCACCCAATGTCGGGATCACGGTTCCGACTGCGCTTCCCATACCGCTGTGAGCGTCGGGCATCAGGGCGACGTGCGGATGCACGAACGGCATCGACGCTGTCTCACGGGCCTGCTCGAGTGTCTTGTCCTCGAGCTGTGACGCCCAATTGAGCAAACGCAAGCCCACCTTGTTCGGGGGCACGATGTTCCTTCCTGCCCCCTTACACAAGAGGGCGCTATTCGATGGGTCGATTCACAAGTTGAGCTTGTTTGCCGCAGAGAGCGGCCAATCGCTCCGGTGAATACGCGCGCAGCACAAGGCTCGTAACGGCTCTCGTGTCGAGAGCGGCACCAGACAGAACGGTTGCGCGCATGACGAGGACCCTATCGAGCGAAACCTTGCCCACGCGAGCGAATTATTTCGACAGGTGGTGGGACTGAATGCACGGAAGTGCCCTGTTCGGACGGGATCCCGTCGATGGGACCCACTAGTGTGCAAACCTGCCCAGGACGCCGGTCTCTACACTCCCCCACCGAATGCCAAGCCCAACAGATATGTCGCACCGGCCGCCCCGTAGCCGATAGCCAGCTGGCGCAGAGCACGTTTGACCGGCGGCCCACCACTGAGCAGTCCCACCACCAGGCCCGTGCAGATCAGTGCCAGCCCAACAAGGACAGCCGCAACGGCAAGTGCCACATAACCTTCGAGGCCGAACAGGTACGGCAGGACCGGGATGACGGCACCGGAGGCGAAGAAGCAGAAACTGGCCCCGGCCGCACCGAGGCCGGTTCCGATCGACTCGTGCTGGTCGACGTCGGGAGCCATCTCGTCCGCAGGCAATAGCCGCAGTACTTCCGCCGCTTTGGCGTCGGCCTCCTGCTGCGTCATTCCTCGGGCTCGGTACACCAGTGCCAGTTCGTTGGCGTCGACGTCGAGGTGTCGGACGGCATCTCGCGCCGCGCTGTCCGGGGACGACGCCTCGAGCAGTTCGCGTTGCGAGCGGACCGAGACGTATTCGCCCGCACCCATCGACAGCGCGCCGGCGAGCAAGCCCGCGAGACCCGTGAACAGGACGATCTGATTCGACACCCCGGAGCCGCTGATGCCGAGGACCAGAGCCAGGTTGCTCACCAGACCGTCGTTGGCCCCGAACACCGCAGCCCGGAAGGTGCCGGACAGTCGATTGCGACCGCGGGCTGCCAGCGCCCTGATGACCTCGGCATGGATCTGCTCGTCGGCCGTCATGGCCTCCGTGGCGTCGGCGTCGGTGGCGTACGGCGAGCGGGTTTCGGCTCGTTGTGCCAGCGCGAGCACGAACACCGAACCGAATCGGCGTGCCAACACCCCGAGGATTCGAGTGCGGATGTCGCCTTTCAGCGGCATGCCGACTCGCTCACCCAGTAGATTTCGCCAATGCTGCTCGTGGCGGCCTTCCGCATCGGCGAGTGCGAGCAGTATCTCTCGCTCCTCGCCGCTGCGTCGGCCGGCCAGATCGCGATAGACGGCGGCCTCGCCCCGCTCGTCAGCGAGGTATTGCCGCCATCGCTTCACATCTCGCGAACTGGGTCCATCGTTCATGATCGTCAAGATAGACCCGTCGGAGGTCAGCTCGGGTCGTACACCCCGGCCTGGACTGCTTTGACCAATCTCCGCGGCACTCTGAACTCTCGACCTTGAAAACGCACCGTCACCAGATCCGGAGCAACGGCCTTCCATTGCGCCCGCCTGCTTCGGGTATTCGAGCGCGACATCTTTCTCTTCGGAACAGCCATGACTCAGGCGTCCTTTCGGCTTCGGCGGCCGTACCGCTTCTCGAACTTCTCGACGCGTCCCTGGGTGTCCATCAGGCGCGCAGCCCCGGTCCAGAAGGGGTGTGATTCCGACGAGACGTCGACGACGATCAGCGGGTAGGTGTTGCCGTCTTCCCACTCGGTCTCGCGGGCGGACGTGACGGTCGATCTGGTGAGGAACTTGTTCCCGGTGCTCGAGTCCTGGAACACGACCGGGTGGTAGTCGGGATGGATGCCTGGTTTCATTCTGTTGCCTCTCGTGCTTGTTCTGCGTACGGGGATTCACTGCTCTCGCAGGGGTCTTCGTGCCATTGGCCGAACGGGTCGGTCCACGTGGCCCACTGGGCGGGATCGGTCATCTCGTCGTCGGAGACCAACGCCCACTGCAGGGTTCGGTCGATCTCGGTGGGGTCGGCCTGATGAACGAGGATCACCAGGGAGGTGTCTCGATCGCCGAACTGCTCGTCCCACCGCAGCGCAGCCATCGCCCGCCTGGTGGTGTCGACGCGATCCTGTTGCACCGGAGTCATGGCGGCGAGCCACTGTCCGGCGCTCGCCACCCGAAGTCCGCCGCCCGCGGATTCGATCCACAGCGCTTCGTCGGGTTGCGTGGCCACCCATGCCCGTCCGCGGGCGGTGACGACGCCGTCGAGCAACACGTCGATGGCCTCGTGCAGTCGTTCGGGGTGGAAGGGCCGCGTCGCAGTGAATTCGACGAGCGTGACTCCGCAGTCGACGGACAGGGGCGGCTGGCCGCGCAACAGCGGCGAGTGGGCGTCGGTGATCTCACCGCGCCGGGCATCGAAGGGAACAGACGCGAGAACTGCCGGTCCGTCGACCATCGAGTCCTGCGGAACCCAGACGACAGGTGCGTTCGGTGCCAACCGCGCGAGGACAGCCGCGAGCCTGGCCCGCTCCCAGGCGTCGACATCGGGACCTGCGGTGACGACGAGCGCGTCGGCGTAGTCGACCTGCCCTACCACCAGCTGCGCGACGGTTCGATCGTCGTCGCCACTGGCGACGACGCCACGGTCGGCCAGGGTGTCGTCGCCGGTGGCGTCGGCCAACCAGGTTGCGGCGTCGAGACAGCCGATCACGGCCTCGATACGCACATCTCGCGAGGCGGGTCCGTCGATCTGCCCCACCACGTCGGCGACGATGACGTTGTCCACCGCCCAGCACAACGCTTCGGGTTCGAGCGCCGGGTCCATGACGAGCACGATGCGATCGACAGTGCTGCGCGTGGACAGTGCACGCAGCAGTGGCAGCAGATCCTCACGGAGAGTGCACGAGACACAGCCGTGCGCCAGTTCCAGGATCGTCTCGCGCGGATTCTCACCCAGGACGTACAGCGTGCGACGCACGACGCCCTCGGTGACGCGGCTCAGATCGTGGCGAACAGCGACAGTTCCCGGCGCGAGCAGCGATGTCACGACCGCGTCCATGGCTCCGGTCCAGCCGGAGACGAGGACCATCGGGGTTCGATCGTCCGGTGAGTAGTTCACGGGCACCTTTCTTCTCGACAACGATTGTCATTCTCTGAGGATGCACGCTACATTCGGATGAACGCTTTGTCGAAAACGATTGTCATAACGGCAAGAAGGGAGCACTCATGTCAGCGCACTGCCAGGTCACCGGCCGCACCCCCAGCTTCGGAAAGTCGGTCTCGCACTCCCACGTGCGCACCAGCCGCCGCTGGGATCCCAACATCCAGCGCAAGACCTACTACGCGCCCAGCCTCGGACGCCGCGTCACCCTCACGCTCTCGGCCAAGGGCATCAAGACCATCGACCGCGACGGCATCGACGCCGTGGTCGCCAAGATCCGCTCACGCGGGGAGAAGATCTGATGGGCAAGAGCACGGACGTCCGTCCGATCATCAAGCTGAAGTCGACCGCCGGCACCGGCTACACCTACGTCACCCGCAAGAACCGCCGCAACGACCCCGACCGACTGGTCATGAAGAAATACGACCCGGTCGTGCGCAAGCACGTCGACTTCAGGGAAGAGCGATAGCCATGGCCAAGAAATCGAAGATAGCGAAGAACGAGCAACGCAAGGTCGTCGTCGCCCGCTGGGCAACGCGTCGCGGCGAGCTCAAGGAGATCATCCGCAAGCCCTCGAGCAGCGACTCCGAGCGCGCGCAGGCCCAGGCGGCACTGCAGCGTCTGCCACGCGATTCGAGTCCGGTACGATTGCGCAATCGTGACGCTGCGGATGGACGTCCGCGCGGTTACCTACGGAAATTCGGGCTGTCCCGCGTGAAAGTGCGCGAGATGGCTCACCGCGGGGAACTGCCAGGCGTCCACAAGTCGAGCTGGTAAGGGAAAAGGTAGAGATGGCAGTCAAGAGAGCACCGTCGAAGAAGGTCCGCGCAGAGGCGGGTCGTCGACCGAAGAAGAACCCGTTGAACGCCGCCAAGGTCACCACGGTGGACTACAAGGACATCAACCTTCTTCGTCAGTTCATTTCCGACCGCGGCAAGATCCGCAGCCGTCGGGTCACCGGGCTCACCCCGCAGCAGCAGCGCCAGGTCGCTGTCGCAGTGAAGAACGCTCGTGAAATGGCATTGCTGCCGTTCACCAGCCGCTGAATCAGCTTTCGAGAAAGGCCACGTAGCCCTCGGCTACGTGGCCTTTCTGTCGTTCCCAGCAAGAAATGAGCACTTCGACGATGTCCGGCGTTCTCGAGGGCTTCACCGTCATCTTCGTCGTCATCGCCCTGGGATACCTTCTTGCTCACCTGAATGTGCTGGGCGAGCACGGCCAATTCGTCCTCGGTCGTCTCGTGTTCTTCGTCGCGACACCGGCATTGCTGTTCGTCACGTTGGCCAATTCCGATCTGTCGGTGATTCTCTCGCCCGTATTGGCCGTCGCCGGTTCCACGGCACTGCTCGTCGGGGCCATCTACTTCGTCATCGCGAAGCTCGCGCTGAAACGGGCCGTGCCCGACGCGACCATCGGCGCACTCGCGAGTTCGTACGTCAATGCCGCCAACCTGGGCATCCCGATCGCCGTGTTCGTTCTGGGCGACGCGAACTTCGTCGCTCCCCTGCTGCTGTTCCAGATCATGATCTACACGCCGATCGCCGTCACCATCCTCGACATTTCCACCAAGATCGACAAGGTCTCGCTGTTCAAGACCGTCACCACGCCGTTCCGCAATCCGATCGTGGTGGCCGGAGCCGCAGGCCTCGTGCTGTCGATCACCGGATACGAGCTCCCCGAGGCGCTCATGCAGCCGTTCCAACTCGTCGGCAACCTGTCCGTGCCCGGGGCGCTGCTCGCCTTCGGTCTGTCCCTCTACGGTGCCAGAGTCCTGCAGAAAGGCATCAGTCCGCGGCGGGACGTGGCCCTGGCGACCGTGTTCAAGATGGCGCTGCAGCCGGTGCTCGGCTACCTCATGGCCAGGTTCGTCTTCGGTCTGGACGGGCACGATCTGTTCGCCATCGTCGTCGTCTCCGCACTGCCCACCGCGCAGAACGTGTTCGTCTTCGCCAGCCGCTACCAGCGCGGGGTGGTGCTCGCCCGCGACACCGCGTTCGTGACCACGCTCGTCTCTATCCCCGTCATCGCGCTCGTGACGGTCTTCCTCGCGTGAGCCGAACACAAAGGTTCTCCTCAGCTCCCAGCGCTACTTTGGACTCATGAGGTTTCTCGCCGCGGGTGTCATGCTGTGCCTGCTGCTGGCCGGCTGCAGCACCGCCGCCGGTAGCGACGAGGACACAACGCCCAGCATCGACTCCACAACACCCATGGGACTCGTCCAGCAACCCAGCGCCCCTCCGGTTCCGCACGAAGTTCCCGTCGGCGACGTGGGCACGATGTTCGAGGCCACCCCCGGCCTGATCCGCGCCACCACCACTCCGTTCGAGTCGTGGAGCCAGGTATCCCCCAACACCATTGCGGTGCACTTCGTGACCGGCACACCCGAGTGCTACGGAGCCGACGCGTCGGTCACCGAGACCGACACGACCGTCACCATCGAGCTGCGAACCGGAACCAGGCCCGATGCCGCCGACAAGTCCTGCATCATGGTTGCCGTCTACGCCACCATGCAGATGACTCTTGCGTCACCGCTCGGGAGCCGCACGATCCTGAATGCGGCCTGACCCCGGCACCGGTAGTGTCCGGGCGGTGAGCGATCATCTCCCCGACCGAGATCGAAGCCAGGTTCGCGCGGCCGATGCGGACCGCAACCTCGTCGCGCAGTTGCTGAGCGACGCGTTCGCGAACGGCCAACTCACCGTCAGCGAATACGACGAGCGCACCGCTGCGGTGTACCAGGCGAAAACCTACGGCGAGCTCGATGTGCTGACCGGCGACCTGGTGCTCTCCCCTCCCCCAGCGGCCGTACCGTCCGGTGGTTCCTCGAACGACCGCGTGATCGCGATCATGAGCGGTGCCGTGCGCAAGGGCGAGTGGACCCCCGCCGCACGCATCGACGCAATCGCATTCTGGGGCGGCATAGAACTCGACCTACGCCGCGCATCGTTCACCGCCGAGGAAACCACCATCAACTGTGTCGCCATCATGGGCGGCGTCGAGGTCACCGTGCCGCCCGGAGTGAGCGTCGAAGTCCGCGGCATGGGCATCATGGGCGGATTCGAACACGTCAGCGCGACGCACCCCGGCGCACCACGCGTCATCGTCACCGGTTTCGCCTTCTGGGGCGGAGTATCGGTCGATATCAAGGCAGCAGAGAAGTAATCAGGATCGCCGACGCTTGAGGTAGTCGGTCACCACCGCCGCACCGAGTCCGTCCAGATCAGGGGCGATGACGCGTCCGCCCACTCGCTCGGCCATCTTGTCGACCACTCGTGCCAGACCTGGGTCGTCTCCGAGCCGGAAGATCGTCACCTGCGCACCGAGTTTCGCGACGGTATCGAGCTCGCGGACGGTCAGACCGAGTGTCCTCGACGACGGCGGATAGTCGAAGTACGCGTGACCGTCCGGTTCCAGATGCGCCGTCGGCTCCCCGTCGGTGACGATCAGCACGACCGGCTGCGCATTGGGATGACGCCGCAGATGACGTACCGCGAGCATCAGAGCGTGGTGCAGATTGGTGCCCTGATCGTAGGCCCCGTCCAACCCAGCCAGCTCCGACGCCGTCAATGTCTGTGCATGCCTACCGAATCCGATGAGTTGCAGATCGTCTCCGCGGAAGCGAGTGCTGACCAGATGGTTGAGAGCCAGCGCTGTGCGCTTCATCGGCACCCACCGCCCGTCCATCACCATCGAGAACGAGGTATCGACCAGCAATGCAACCGCGGCCTGCGTTCTGGTCTCGGTCTCGCTGATCTCCACATCGGTCACCTGCAGCTGCACCGGAAAGCCCGATCCCGTTGCCGCCGAACGTAATACCGCATTGTTCACCGTGCGCGTGACATCCCATGGCTCGGTGTCGCCGAACTCCCACGCACGTGACGCACCGGTGGGCTCGCCCATCGCGCCCGCCTTGCGGGTGTCTCGCTCGCCGCCGCGTCGGGACAGCTTTCCTGCGACATCCTTGAGTGCGGACTGCCCCAGCTGCCGCATCGCCTTGGGTGAGAGACGCCATTGGCCGTCGGCACCCTTGTCCATGAAACCCTGCTGCTGCAGCGCCTTTTCGAGCTCGGCGAGCATCCTCGCATCGGCCGCAGCCTCGGGCCCGAGTTGCTTCAGCAACGCGTCGGCGTCGATGTCGTCCAAGGCAGCGCCGTTGTACTGCTGCGAGAGCTGATTGCCCAGGTTCTCGAGATCCGCGATGTCCTGAAGCGCACCGGTACCGTCGCCGAGGCCCATGCCGTTCTCGCCACGGAAGTTCTGCGAGCCGTCCCAGTCCTCACCGGGCCGGGCCTGCTGCAGATTCTGATCGAGCTGATCGAGCTGGCTCAACAGATTCGAATCACCGAAGGCCTGCTGCGCCAACGCATCCAACTCGGCACGCTGCTCCGGACTCAGCGAATTACGAAGCCGTTGCGCTGCTGCCGCCCGCTGGGCGAGGGAGTCCAACAGCTCGTCGACATTCTTCGGGCTCTCCGGGAAGTGCTGACCGTGCTTGTTCATGAACTCGTCGAACTGCTCGTCGGTGTCCTCACCCTTGTTGTGGGCGTCGAGCAATTCGTTGAGGTCCTTCAGCATCTCGCTGATGGCCTGACGGTCCTCGTCGGTAGCACCTTCGAGGGCCTGCTTCATCCCGGCGAACCGCTGGTCGAGCATTTCGCGTCCGAGCAAGTCCTTGATCTTCTCGTAATTCTCGCGCCCCTCCGACGAACGCCAGTCGTAGTCCGAAAGCTCTTGCACCGCTTGGGCAGTGGACGGTGATAGATCACCGATCTGCATCTCCTGGAACCGCGCATCGTCGTCGAGGGCACGCGCAAGTGCCTTGCGCTCTTCGAGCACCGCCTTGTCCAGCAGCTCACGGACTTCCTGCAACGTGCCGTCGAGGTTGTTCTTCTTCAACAGATCTCGTCGACGTTTGGCGGCCTGAGCCGCGAGGTCGTCGAGCCCACGCATGTTCTTCGTTCCGCGCCGCAGCATCTCCTGCAGTGCCCGACGCGGGGACGCGCCCTCGAGCACGTCCTCGCCGATGGCGTCGAGCGCCTCGCGCAGATCCACCGGTGGCGCAAGAGGGTCCGGCCCGTCGTGATACCGCCCGTATCTGGAGCGACGCATCAGCTGTACACCGTCTGACCGTCATCGTCGGGATCCTTGGAGATGCGACGCGCCAGATACAGACCTTCGAGAGCCAGTTCGACGGCAGCTGCCTTCTCGCCGTCCGACGTGGCGTTCAGACGCTCGTGGATGTCGCCGATCACCTCGACGTCGGGCAGCTCGTCGAGCAGCGCCTTGGCGGTGATGCGGTCGCCGGTGACGATCGGTTCGCCCGTCTCGATGGCCGTCACCAGAGCGGCGAGGTTGATGCCGCCGAGGTGAGCACGCACGGTATCGGCGGTCGCGCGGCGCAGCATGTGCTCGAGGACCTCGATTTCGCGGCCTTCCTCACCCGACTCGAATTCGACCTTGCCGCGCAACACCTCGATGATGGTCCCGAGGTCGACAGGCCGAGCCACGGGCTCTGCCTCTCCGAGAATCGCGGCCCGGTGAACGGCTGCGGCAGCGATGGTTTCGGCCGCTGCGATCGCGAACCGAGCGGAGACGCCGGAGCGCTGATCGACCGACGGCGACTCCCGCAGCAATCGGGTGAATCGCGCCAGCACCTCGAGCAGATAGGTCGGAACCGTCGCCTGCAGCTCCGCTTCCTGGTCGATGACTGCCACCTCGGCGTCGAGTTCGAGGGGGTAGTGCGTCCTGATCTCCGCGCCGAAGCGGTCCTTGAGCGGAGTGATGATGCGTCCGCGATTGGTGTAGTCCTCGGGGTTCGCGCTCGCCACGAGCATCACGTCGAGCGGCAGACGCAAGGTGTAGCCGCGAACCTGGATGTCGCGCTCCTCCATGACGTTGAGCAGCGACACCTGGATACGCTCGGCGAGGTCGGGCAGCTCGTTGATCGCCACGATGCCGCGGTGGCTGCGGGGAACCAGACCGAAGTGAATGGTCTCCGGGTCGCCGAGGCTGCGCCCCTCCGCCACCTTGACCGGGTCGACGTCGCCGACGAGGTCCGCCACCGACGTATCCGGGGTCGCGAGCTTCTCGGCGTACCGCTCGCTGCGGTGCCGCCACTCGACCGGCAGATCGTCGCCGAGTTCTTTGGCTTTCCTGATGCTCGCCGGGGTGATGGGCTCGTACGGGTGCTCGCCCAGTTCGGCTCCGGCGATCACCGGCACCCACTCGTCGAGCAGCAGATTCAGGGTGCGCAACAGACGCGTCTTGCCCTGCCCACGCTCGCCGAGCAGCACCACGTCGTGACCGGCCAGAATCGCGCGCTCGAACTGCGGCAACACGGTGCCGCCGAAACCGACGATCCCCGGCCACGGATCCGTGCCGTCACGCAATGCCTTCAGAAGATTTTCCCGCAACTCTTCCTTGATCGACCGCTGCCGATGTCCGGATGCCTTGAGTTCGCCGAGAGTGGAGATGCCAGGTTTGGTAGAGGTCACTTCTCCACGCTACGAGCGTTTGGCAATTGCTGCCATCGAGTGCTCCGTTGTATTTCCGCCGAGTTCGCACTTATGCCACCTGAACTGGCCAAATCCCCTGCACAACCGTAATCTCGTTGGACCGGAGCTCCCGCTGCTCGAAGCGCGGCCCCGACGCGAGCCACGATGTCGTGTGGTCGCAGCCGGATCTGCTCGGAATTGATTCGTATGATGCGCCACCCACAGTGCCCGAGTTCCTCGAACCTCTCGATGTCTCGGGTTCGCTGGCGCTCGTCGAGCCAATGGTGCACCCCTTCGTATTCCACCCCGACACGCCATCTCTCCCACCCCATGTCTATCCGCGCGACAAATCGACCATGCGCATCTCGAATCTCGATCTGGGTGGTCGGTGTCGGAAGTCCAGCGTCGATCAGCAACAGTCGTGTGCGCGTCTCCTGCGGCGATTCCGCGCCTCCGTCTACACGGACGAGGGAGGCGACCAGTCTCCGAATACCCCTACACCCGGGATGCAGCGACGCAAATGCACTCACCGCATCTCGGCGGAGGCCCGTTGCAGCCATCAGCGAATCGATGTAGATCACGGACTGCGGTGGCGGAACCCACCGCCCGATATCGAACGCGGTCCGCACCGGCGTGGTCACCGCCACCCCTCTGACAACGAGCGCTTCAGCGGGCTCGATCGAGTCACGACGAATGCTCAGCCCTGGTAGTCGGTGCGACTTTCCCGGCACCAGCACGGTGGGAGGCACCGAGGCGTCGATCCATCGTGCGCCGTGCATGGCGGCCGCCGAAATACCCGCGACGACTGCGCCGTTTCCGACACACACCGACGCCGCAACAGCCAGGGCCCGCGCATCGAGGGTCGTTCCAGCGCGCACGTACGTGTCGCGGAACACTCGTACGTAGTCGCGGCTCAGCTGATGACGGCTCACCCGCCCCGACTGCAGCGCAACCGACCCACGAAACGGCCCTGCCTCGATCTCCATGGATCGACACTGGCATGGCCGACACCGTACAAACGGTCAGCAGGCTGATCTGTGGATAACTTTCTCGGTCATCCACAGACGTCGAGATCGCAGTTATGCGCCCCGAAATGGTGTAGAAGGCTGCACAACTGCGAGTTCGGCGTCGCAGGCTAGTGGGCGAAGTGCCGCGAACCCGTCAGATACAGCGACACTCCCGCATCCTGTGCTGCGGCGATCACCTCGTTGTCGCGAACCGAACCACCTGGTTGCACAACAGCTTTGACGCCTGCGCTCATCAGCACCTGCAGACCGTCGGGGAAGGGGAAGAACGCATCCGAGGACGCGACCGAACCGACGACGCGATCCCCGGCTCGCTGCACGGCGAGGTGGGCAGCATCGACGCGGTTGACCTGGCCCATTCCGACGCCGACCGACGCACCGTCGTGGGCGAGCAGGATCGCGTTGGACTTCACGGCTCTGCCTGCACGCCAAGCGAATTCGAGATCTTTCAGGGTCGCCTCGTCAACCGGCTCTCCCGCTGCGAGGGTCCAGTTGGCCGGGTTGTCGCCGTCCGCGTCCAGCACGTCCCGTTGCTGCAGCAGTGCCCCGCCGGAGACGGGCTTGAGTTCGACGCCCGAGGTGGGCGGTGCGACCGCGAGCAGGACGCGAATGTTCTTCTTGCGCTGCAACACTCCGAGTGCGCCGTCTGCATAGGACGGCGCGATGATGACCTCGGTGAAGATCTCGGCTACCTGCTCGGCCATCTCGACGGTGACCTCACGGTTGGCGGCGATCACACCACCGTACGCACTCACCGGATCGCAGGCGTGGGCCTTGCGGTGCGCCTCGGCGATGTCCTTGCCGATTGCGATGCCACAGGGATTGGCGTGCTTGATGATGGCAACGGTGGGCTCGGCGTGATCGAACGCCGCACGCCAGGCCGCGTCGGAATCGGTGAAGTTGTTGTACGACATCTCTTTACCGTGCAACTGCTCGGCCTGCGCGATGCCTGCCGCAGCGGAGGAGTCGACGTACAGGGCAGCCTTCTGGTGTGGGTTCTCGCCGTAGCGCAGTACTGCCGAACGGTCCCAGGTTCCACCGATCCACTCGGGGAACGAGGACTCGGACTCCACCAGCACACTGCTCATCCACGACGCCACCGCGACGTCGTAGGCGGCCGTGTGTTGAAAAGCCTGTGCCGCAAGTGATGTGCGCTCCGCGAGGGTGAATCCGCCACCGGCGACGGCCGTGAGTACGTCCTCATAGCGGGCCGGGTCGACGACGACCGCCACCGACGGGTGGTTCTTGGCTGCGGCGCGCACCATCGACGGGCCACCGATGTCTATCTGTTCGACGCATTCGTCCGGCGTCGCCCCACTGGCCACGGTCTCGGTGAACGGATACAGGTTCACCACGACGAGCTCGAACGCCTCGATGCCCAACTCCTCGAGCTGGGCAAGATGTTCGGGCTTGCGGGTATCGGCGAGCACGCCGGCATGGACGCGAGGATGCAGCGTCTTGACGCGTCCCTCCAGCGTCTCGGGGAATCCGGTGAGGTCTTCGACCTTGGTGACCGGAATTCCGGCGTCGGCGATCTTGCTCGCCGTCGAACCGGTGGACACCAGAGCGACGCCTGCGCTGTGCAAGCCTGTCGCCAGTTCGACCAGTCCGGTCTTGTCGTAGACGCTGACCAGCGCGCGGCGCACTGCTTTACGTTCACTCATCGGATTATCTGAGCCTTTCGTCCATCGGAGGTGACACCTGTGGCGACCACGGCTGCGATCACGTCGACCAGCAACCGTCGCTCCACGATCTTGATGCGTTCGTGCAACGCGGCTTCGTCGTCGCCGTCCAGAACCGGCACGGCTTCCTGCGCCAGGATCGGCCCGGTGTCGACACCGGAATCGACCAGGTGAACCGTCGAACCGGTCAGTTTGACGCCGTGGTCGAGTGCATCCCGCACGGCATGGGCACCGGGGAACGACGGCAGCAGAGCAGGATGAGTGTTGATGATGCGTCCGGCGAAAGCATCGAGAAACCGGGACCCGAGAATCTTCATGAAACCGGCGGTGACGATCAGATCGGGTTCGTGACCCAGGACGGCATCGGTGAGTGCGATGTCCCACCGGGCCCGATCGGCATAGTCCTTCAGCCCGATTCGGAAGTTCGGTAACCCGGCCTCGTCCGCACGGCGGGCAGCGTCGCAATCTCGGTCGACTCCGACGGCGACGATGCTCGCGGGATAGTTCTCGGTGGCAGTCGCGGCGATGAGCGACTGCAGGAGCGAGCCGGTCCCCGATGCGAGGACGACGACCCGCGCGGGTGTCTCACGCAAGGCAGTCAGCGCACTACTCCTGAAATATCGAGGCGGATCGTTCGAGCCAGCGGAAAGCCTAGTCTCTGCGCCCCGCACACCTACCGGGCAGGTCCGTCCTGGTCCGTGGGAGGAGCGACGACTTCGGCGTCCAACGGTTCGTCGGCAACGGTCTGGACGGTCGCCTCCGGTTCTTCGGCCGGGGGCATCTCGGCCGGGACGTCGTTCACGACCTCCGCCTCGACGACCTCCTCGACCGGCTCGACGTCCGCAGGCTCGTCGGGAGCGGCCTCGATCGCCAACTCGGCCGTAGGTACCGCAGCGGCAACGGGCTCGCTCGCGATCGGCTCGTCCTGGATCGGCTCGGGTTCTGCTCGACGCCACACGGTGACGGCGGCCGAGGCCGAGCCGACAACACCGAGCCACGCGAACGTCAGCAACCCGAAGCTCCACTCGGTCACCTCGACGGTTCCGAACGTGCCCAGGTTGCCGCCTGCGGCATAGCCGAACAGCGCGGCGAGCGCTCCAGTGGCGGCGGCCACGACCCACACCGAGGACACGGCGACCTGGATGTCGGCGCTGCGAATCGCGCAGTCGCGGCCGAGCAACAGCCCGACACCGATCGGGACGACCAGCATGACGATCCAGATGGTCTGCGCAGATCCTTCGGGGAGGACGGCCAGGATCGGCAGTGGCGGGAGCGGCCCTCCCGTCGTCGAGAAGAGGCTGACCGACGCGTCGCCGAACCCGGCAGAGGAACCGGTGGCCACGGCGAGAGCACCGATGAGGACGTTGGGGAGATAGAGCACCGACAGCACTGTGAGGCCGAGCATGCCGACGACATCGCGTCCGCTCTCGACCAGCGCTCCTGCGGTCTCCCACGAGACGAGCAGGGCGATCAGTACGACGGCCGCGCCGCCGGCGGCGAACATCGAGATCGCGCGAACGAACGGTGCGACGAGTGCGCGAACCCACTCCGGAAGCCCGCGGCGGATCACCACGGAGTCCCAGCGCGCGAGCAGCAGACCCGTTCCCGACGCGGCCGCGTGCACGCCTGCGACCCACGAGAAGGCGACGAGTGCGTTGGGGCTGGACAGTCCGATGACGGTGGACGCATCCTGTGCAACAGCCAGGGCGATGGCGGTCACGGCGAGTGGACCGGCCAACGAGGCGGCGAACACCCACCGCACCATCCGGCCGTCGGTGTCGATGTCGACTGCGCGGTGAACGGTGCGCGCCACGGACCAGCCGACGATCAGCGCCGGCAGGAGCGGTGCGACACCGAGGGATGTACCGCCGATGCTCAGGGGTACGAGGTGCACCGCGAACCACGACCCGGCGATCGCCCCGAGTGTCCCGGTCAGATCACTGTTGACCGAGACGAGGGTGACCAGAGCAAGCGTCGTCGCGATCACCACGACCAGTCCGGAAGTCTTGAACGCCACCCCGGCGAGCACGCGCGACTGATCGGGCGTCGGCCCGGTACTGGGAGTCCGCGCGGCCGCGCGTCGCGTCTCTCGGTTCAATAGATCGCTCATCGCAACGAGACTCGCATCATCTTCGCGGCGCACCGGTCAGGCGCGCCGCGAAGGGGTCCTGGAGGGACGTGAAATCAGTCGCGCTTCTTCTCGTCCTCGGCGGGAGTGGCACCGAACGACTGCGTGGGCGCGCCGTACGGCGTCGACTGATCGCCCGATTCCGGCTCGTCCGACTTCGCCGGGGGCTGACCGTATCCGGACGGCTGCCCGTACTGGTAGTGGTTCGGTGGGTACGCCTGCCCGGCGGTAGGTCCGCTCGGACCGGTGTACGGCGGCGGCGCGTAGCCGCCCTGCGGAGACGGGTTGGGGGCGGACTGTCCGTACGACGGCTGGCCACCCGGGTTGTAGGAATGCTGCCCCGACGACTGTCCGCTCGGTGCTTGACCGAAGTTCGACGACGTTCCCTGAGGCTGTCCGTACGACGGCGGATTGCCGTATGCCTGCGACTGCGACGGTCCACCGAACGACGTCGTCGGCGCGTTGTACGGGTTCGGCTGGCCGAATCCGGGCTGCTGGTTCTGGTTCTGGTTCTGGCCGCCGAAGCCTGCAGGCTTGGGGACCGGGGCCTTGACGATGCCCGCACCGAGCAGCAGAGCTGCGACCGCGGCAGCTGCCTGGACGAAGCCGAGAACGAGCACCAGGATCGCGCCGATGCCGAGCGAACTGGAGGTGCTGGCGAACTCGTTGCCCTCGGCGCTCGGCAGACTCAACGACTGGAACGCCAACACCAGGAAGCCGGTGATCGCCAGCGCGGCCACCACGCCCTGATTCTTCGTGTCCTTCTGCAGCAACGACGCTCCGGCGATCAAGCCCGCCGCCAGCAACAGTGCAACCGACACCGCGCTTCCACCGGAGGCGAAGAACGTGGTGCTGAACGAGGTCTGAATGCTGCTCGGCAGCTCCTGGGACGAGGTGACCTCGGCGGTGACGAGGTCCAGCAATCCGAGCAGGAAGTTCACTATGCCGAGCCCGAGAATGACGAAGGTGAGGATCTTCGGCAGATTCGACAGCCCCGACCCGCCCGACTTCGGCTGTGGCGCAGGATTCACCGGTGCCGACGTTCCGGGGACCGGCGGGCCGAAGGGATTGGACACCGACGGCTGATGAAACGTCTGGTTCTGACCCGGATGACCTTGGGGATTGGGGGACGGCTGATTGGGCGAGGACGACGGGCCGTAGGACGGTCCACCTCCGCCGTAGCCACCAGAGTTGGAGCCCCCGTTTTCAGGGCTGCCGGGCGAGTAGGTCATCGCGTCTCCTCATCCTGATAGTGACGTACCCAGGTCGGTCGGGTCCGAGAACTCACGCTACTGCACGGACCCGACCGCTCGAGGAACTCCAGGTCAGTGGGACGCGACCAGCTGCTGGTCGTTCGATTCGGCAGCTTCGAGCTCTCGAACCAGCGGCAGCACCCTGGCTCCGAAATATTCGATGTCCTCCTGGAAGTGAAGGAAGCCACCGAGAATCAGGTCGACGCCGCGGCGACGGTAGGCGACGATGCGTTCGGCCACCTGCTCCGGGGTGCCGATCAACTGGGTCTTGAAGCCGTCGTTGTACTGAACGAGGTCCTCGAACGTGGAGTCGGCCCACATTCCCTTCTTGTCGCCCGTCGAATTGCCCGCCTGTTGCACCGCCCCCTTGAAGCCTTCGACGGCAGGCTTGTTCGCCTTCTCGATGATTTCGCGCAGTGTGTCTCGGGCTTCCTTCTCGGTATCGCGCGCGATGATGAACCCGTTGAGCCCGAACTTGACCTCGCGTTGGTGATCGCGCGCGACGCGACGGAGATTGTCGAGTTGCTCGGTGACGCCGGCGAAATCCTTGCCGTTGCTGAAATACCAGTCCGAGTATCGTCCGGCATTCTCCTGTGCGGCAGACGAATTGCCACCTTGGAACAGTTCGGGATTGGGTCGCTCAGGTGTGTTGAGGGGCTTGGGCTTGAGCGTGAAGTCGTGGATCCGGTAGAAGTCGCCCCGGAAGTCGACGTCGTCCTCGGTCCAGATCTTACGTAGTACCTGCAGGAATTCTGCACTGCGACGGTATCTTTCGTCGTGCTCGAGCCACGGCTCACCGAGGTGGGTGAACTCGTCCTTGAACCATCCGCTGACGACATTGACGGCGAAGCGACCGTTCGAGAGGTGGTCGGCCGTGGCACCGAGCTTGGCGAGGACCGCCGGCTGCCACAGCCCGGGATGCACTGCCGCAATGACTTTGAGCCTTTCGGTGGCCAGCAGCAGCGCGAGCGAGAAGCTGGTGGATTCGTGCTGGAACTCTGCCCCGTAACTCGCTTCGTAGCGCACCTGACTCAGGGCGTACTCGAATCCGTTGTTCTCGGCCGTCTGCGCCAGCTTCTTGTTGTATTCGTAATCCCAGCTGGTGCGCTGCTCGATGGTGCTGGTGACCAACCCTCCCGAGACATTGGGTACCCAATACGCGAATTTGATTGCGTCGGCGATTCTTTCGGTGCTCATTCTTGTTCTCCTACCAGTGCGTTCTAGGAATACCAGGTCGGCTCGGGCAGTTCGCCCGTGAGAACCCAGCGCCCGACCTCACGTCGCTTGTACGCGACCGGATCGTGCAGGGTGTGCGTGCGTACGTTGCGCCAGAAGCGGTCGAACCCGTACTTACTGGCTGTCGCTCGTGCGCCGAGCGCCTCGAACACCGCCCCGGTGATCTCGAGCGACACCTCCGTGGCGCGTGCCTTGACTGCAGCCACTCGCACCTCGTGATCGCCGCGCTCCTCGGCGGTGACGTTCCAGGCATTGTCGTGAATCTTCTTTCCTTCCAACGCCACTGCGTCGGCGAGAGCTTCCACGGCCCACAGCTTGGACGTCAGGTCGCCGTAGATGTCGATGATGTACGGCTCGTCGACGGCCTTGTCCACCGTGCTGTGTAGCCACGCACGGGTCTTGTTCTTGGTGTACGACGCCGCTTCCTCGAGTGCACCCCTCGCGATTCCGAGGTAGAAGTTGACGAACACCAGCTGAATGGTCGGTACGTTGAGGGTGTTGTAGACGCGCGGCTGAAAAGCTTTGTTCACGAACCCCGCTGCACTGGCCCAGTCGACGCGAACCTTGTCGATGGTGACGCTGCCACTCTCGGTCTGCCGCTGGCCGATGTTGTCCCAGTCGTCGTGGAACGACAGTCCTTCGATGTTCGACGGCACGATCGCGAAGACGTGATCGGTGCTGCCTTCGAGGGCTCCCTCGAGCACGGTGACGTCGGAGACTCGGCTGCCGGTGGAGAAGGTCTTGGAACCGTCGAACACGATGGTGTCGCCCTCGTCGGTGACGGTGACGTCGTTGTCTCGGGGGTTGACGGCTCCGCCGAAGAACCACTTGTTCTTCGTGGCGTCGGCCTCGACGGCCTCGATCTGCTCGGGGGTGCCCACCAGGCGTGCGGCCCAGAACCACAGTAGGTGGTACCCGAGCAGCTGGCCGATCGAGCCGTCGGCCTTCGAGACGGCTCGAATGACCTGGTACGCGGTGGGCCAATCCTGGCCCGCGCCGCCGTGTTCGATGGGACCGAGCAGGGTGACGAGCCCGGCGTCCTTGAGGAGCTGAACCTCGTCATGCGGCGCGGCATTGCCCTTGTCGCGGGCGACGGCATCGACAGCGAGGAGTTGAGCTACCTCACCCGCGCGGGAAATCCATCCGGCAGCAGTGGTGGGGGCGTCGGACCAGGTTTTGGTGAGTGCACGATTCTCGGTGGTTGTCATGACGCCAAGTGAAGTCCGACAACGATTCGATGACCACACTTCGATTCAGCATGATTTCAATACCCCGTGTCGGGGTCAGCCACGCAAGATCTTCTCCATCTTCTTGCCCTTGGCGAGTTCGTCGATCAGCTTGTCCAGGTAGCGGATCTTCTGCATCAAGGGGTCTTCGACGTTCTCGACGCGTATGCCGCAGACGACTCCGGTGATCAGCTCCGCGTTCGAGTTGAGGTTCGCTGCCGCGAAGAAGTCGTCGAACGTCGCTTCGGCCTGGAGATGGCGGTCGAGGTCCGATTGGTCGAAACCGGTGAGCCATCGAATGATCTCGTCGACCTCGGCTTTGGTCCGACCTTTGCGTTCGGCCTTGTTCACATAGTGCGGATAGACCGAGCTGAAGGCGGTGGTGAAGATCTTGTGCACGCGGATCAATCTAGACCCCTTCGCGTGAATGTGACATTGCACCGCCCAGACGCATGCAGTGGTCCATTGACGCGAACTGGGGGCGCGCACGAAAAAGCCCGCCACCGAATCGGTGGCGGGCCTCTCTCGCGTGAAAGTTACTTCACAGACAGCGATTCCAGGATCTCGCGCGCGAGGGCAGCGGTCTCGGACGGCGTCTTGCCGACCTTGACGCCTGCGGCCTCTAGTGCGTCCTTCTTCGCCTGCGCCGTTCCCAGCGAGCCGGAGACGATGGCGCCTGCGTGGCCCATGGTCTTGCCCTCGGGAGCGGTGAAGCCTGCGACGTAGCCGACGACCGGCTTGGTCACGTTGGCCTTGATGTAGTCGGCTGCACGCTCTTCGGCGTCGCCACCGATCTCACCGATCATGACGATGACCTTGGTCTCGGGGTCTGCTTCGAATGCCTCGATGGCGTCGATGTGGGTGGTTCCGATGACGGGGTCGCCGCCGATGCCGATGGCCGTCGAGAAGCCGAAGTCACGGAGCTCGAACATCATCTGGTAGGTCAGCGTGCCGCTCTTGGAGACCAGGCCGATGGGGCCGGTTCCCGAGATGTTGGCGGGCGTGATGCCGACCAATGCTTCACCGGGAGTGATGATTCCGGGGCAGTTCGGACCGATGATGCGGGTCTTCTTGCCCTTCTCCACGTTGTAGGCCCACGCGTATGCGGAGTCCTGCACGGGGATGCCCTCGGTGATGACGACGAGCAGCGGGATCTCCGCGTCGATCGCTTCGACGATGGCGTCCTTGGAGAATGCCGGCGGCACGAACGCGATGGACACGTCGGCTCCGGTCTTCTCCATGGCCTCGGAAACCGAAGCGAAGACCGGGAGTTCGATGTCGTTGCCCTGTGCGTCGACGTGCTTGACCGTGGTGCCGGCCTTGCGTGCGTTGACGCCACCGACGACCTGGGTGCCGGCCTTGAGCATCAGGGCGGTGTGCTTGGTGCCTTCGCCGCCGGTGATGCCCTGGACGATGACCTTGTTGTCCTTGTTCAGAAAGATTGACATGGTTTCCTCTACTTCGCTGCCAGCTCGGCGGCCTTGTCGGCGCCCTCGTCCATGGTTCCGGCGAGCGTCACCAGCGGGTGCGCGGCGTCGGCGAGAATCTTGCGGCCCTCTTCGACCTTGTTGCCGTCGAGACGGACGACCAGCGGCTTGTTGGCGTCGTCGCCCAGCTTCTTCAGCGCGCCGACGATGCCGTTGGCGACTGCGTCACACGCGGTGATACCGCCGAAGACGTTGACGAACACGCTCTTGACCTGCTCGTCACCGAGGATGACGTCGAGGCCTGCGGCCATGACCTCGGCCGACGCGCCGCCGCCGATGTCGAGGAAGTTGGCCGGCTTGACGCCGCCGTGTGCCTCGCCTGCGTATGCGACGACGTCGAGGGTCGACATGACCAGTCCGGCGCCGTTTCCGATGATGCCGACCTGTCCGTCGAGCTTGACGTAGTTGAGGTCGTTCTCCTTCGCCTTGGCCTCGAGGGGATCGGCTGCGTCCTTGTCCTCGAACTCGGCGTGGCCGGCCTGGCGGAAGTCTGCGTTGGCGTCGAGCGTGACCTTGCCGTCGAGGGCGAGGATCTGATCGTCCGGGGTGCGAACCAGCGGGTTGACCTCGACCAGGAGAGCGTCTTCGTTGATGAAGACCTCCCACAGCTTCTGGATGGTCACCGCAGCGGCGTCGAGCACCTCGGCGGGAAGCTTGCCCTTTTCGGCGATTTCACGAGCAAAAGCAAGATCGACGCCCTTGACGGCGTCGACCGGGATACGTGCGAGTGCGTCGGGGTTCTCCTCCGCCGTCACCTCGATTTCGACGCCACCCTCGACCGAACACATGGCGAGGTAGGTGCGGTTGGTGCGGTCGAGCAGGAAGGAGATGTAGTACTCCTCGGCGATGTCGGAGGCTTCTGCAACGAGAAGCTTCTTGACGACATGGCCCTTGATGTCGAGTCCGAGAATCGCTTCTGCGTTCTCGGTGGCTGCTGCGACGTCCTTGGAGTACTTGACGCCACCGGCCTTGCCGCGGCCGCCGACCTTGACCTGTGCCTTGACCATTACTGGCTTGCCGATTTCTTCGGCAATCTGTGTTGCTCCGGCGACCGTGTCGGTGACACGACCGGCGGAGGTGGGTACGCCATGCTTGGCGAACAATTCCTTCGCCTGGTATTCGAAGAGATCCATCAGCTCACCGTCTCGTCTACGTTGACGCCCGCTCCAGGGGTGTGAGCGGGTCTGAGCATGGACTTTATCCAGGTGCCCCGACAGCGCATCGGGCGCATGGATGCTATGTGGCCTATCTCACCGCTACCGGCTCGATGAAACGGCCGTCACCGATCGGCGCGGCGGGCCGAAAGTGCCGCCGCGACAGCGAGAACGACGATTCCGACCACCGAGGGCACGACGCCGGGACCCATTTCCGGATCGGTGGCACGCGCAGATGTCAGCGGCCACGACGCCACGTACACGATCCCCGCGACGACCGACCCACCGAGCAGAACGCTGCCGCGAGCGGGCCGAGCACGCGCCGCGACGACGGCAGCGACCACGACTCCGACGGCGAGCAGCATCTGACCCCAGGTGTCCCAGCCCCACGGAAATTCGGTGACGGTTGCGGCGGTCAGATCGCTGCCTCGGTACAAGGGCAGGGCGAGTCCGATGGCAAGGAGAACCCCGCCGAACAGAGCAGCGCCCAGAACCGGAACGTCGAACCCGGCGTCGGCCGAGGTGTCGACGTCGTCGCGTTCGGCCGATCCGGCGAACAGCGCCAGCACTCCGGTGGCCACGGCAGCGACGACGCCCGCGATGATCGCCAGAGCTCCGATGCCGGTACTCACCCCGTCCACGTCCTCGGCGAGCACCACCGACTGCAACACTCCGGCCGCAGCCGAGACCGCGCCGAGCCAGAACATCGACACGAACGGCCTCGCCGTCGAAGCGAACTCGGAGAACAACAGCGGAACCGAACCCAGAATCATCACGAACCCGGCGACCAACACCACGCGGGTGGCCAGAATCTGCGGCACGACAATGCCCGAGTCGGTCCCCAGAATCGGCAACAACGATCCGAGAACGAACAGCACGCCCGACGCGACGCCTGCACTCCCGGCCGCTGCGTGCCATCGCGTCGTTCCTGGACCGGCGACACCGCGGGCATCTCGCGCACCCGTCGCGCGCTGCTGCGCTCTCTCCAGTGCTCGACGGTCACGCGCCGCGGCGACGGGTGCCAGCATCGCGCCACAGATCAGCAGCCCGAGCCCAGCGACCGTTCCCAGGTATGCACCGAGGCCGGCATCCACTCGGGCTCCGGTACCGAGTCCCGCCAGCAGACCGACCCCGGCGAACGCGAGCACCCCGAGCCCGGCACCGACGGACGCACCCGAGGCCACGATCGGCGACAGCGAGGCCAACGCAGATGCGGCCACCACGAGCGCCGCGATCCCGACCACTGCTGATCCCACCGCGACGAACACCGGCGATTCCACCACCGCCGTCACGATCACCACCGGATCGTCCGAGCGGTACAGCGACGCGAATGCCGCCACCGCCGCCAGCACACCGGACGCGCCGATCGATGCCGCGAGCAACGGTCCGACACGCCCCGCAGCAGCGCCCCCCACGTGCTCGGAATACACCGAGTGGCCGTACCCGTCACCGAGACCGGCGCGATGCACCGCAGACCACCCCGCAACACCCGCCAGAACCGACACAGCGTGACCGAAGAGCAGAACGTAGGTACCGGGGGTGGCGTCGAGCATCGCAGCGCTCAGCGGGCGGAAGAGCTCGAGCCGATTCGCGTCGATGGGATCCGCCAGCAGGGCCACATCGAGGAGTGCGAGTCCGAGTGCCACCGCGCCGTACCCGGCCAGCAGCGCTGCGGCGAACTCGAGACGTTTGCCGGCCACGCCCACCGCAGCGCCGATGACGACGACAACGGGAACGGCCCCGGCCAGGATCGCGGCGATCGTGACCCCGTCACCCACCGGCGAACCGTCGGCGCTGCGGACGACACCGATCAGCTGTGCCACCACCACGGCAACCGCAGCGATCAGAGCAAGTACGACTGCTGTTGCCACGCGCGAGGTCGGTGACGGGTCGTCGGGCCGACCGAACTCTCCGTCCTGAGGCCGGATGCGTTGTGGCTCCGCTCGCTCGGAGCCTCGGGCGGACGAATCGTCGAAGGTGGGAGTCGGCACTCGGATCACGGTATCGGCTCGATCGGTGCAAGAACCGTTACTGTTGCCGTGTGCCGTCGACGGGTTCCCGTGTCCGATCACGGATGTGGCTCGTCACGAGATAACCGCTGGTCGCCTTGTGAGCCATCTCACATATGCCGCCGGTTTGGGCTGTTAACTTGCGCGCCCCGCAATCATTTCGTTACCGTCTGCCGAGTCTTTCAGTAACAGCCAGGTCACGGACAACGGAGGTAGTAGGTCTTGCAGCAACACCGTGCGTCCTTCACCTCCAGCCGGTTCTCTCGACCTTCGGCCGAAGACGCGACCACGGTCTACAGCTACGAGCCCATCGCCGACGCTGCCGCAGAGCCCGCGTTCGAGACCGATGCCTACGACGCGTACGCCTACTCGCCGTACCAGTACACCGAGGCCGATTTCGCCCGGACCTCGCAGGTCGCAGCCGACGAGTCACCGACCGTCGTCACCACGTTCGCCACTTCTGCTGATGCCACCCCCGTGGCCCGTCGCGGCGGCGCACACCGCATTCCCCTTCCCCCCACCGCGCTCAAAGGCCGAGCAGCAGTTCTCGCGGTAGCCGCAGGTGCAGTCGTCGCTGCCGGCCAGGCCGTTGTCAACGATGACTCGCCCACCGCGGTTGCCACCTCCGAGTACGCACTCGCGGCAGGCGAAGCACCCGCCGCAGCGGTGGTCCCGCCCACGACGACTCCGCAGACCACCGAACCGGCAGCCGACTCGTCCAGCGCAGCGCCGTCGGAGGCACCGCAGATCCTCAGCATCGCCGCACCGGTGGATCTGAGCCAGTTCAACGACCTGCTCGCCAAGGGCCAACGCTTCAGCGAAGAGCGGGCTGCCCGGGAAGCCGCCGCTCGCCGGCCACTGTTCGCGCTTCCGGCGCAGGGCACCTACACCTCCAACTTCGGCACCCGTTGGGGCGTACTCCACGCAGGCGTCGACGTTGCCAATGCAATCGGAACTCCGATCTACGCCGTCGCCGACGGCAAGGTGATCGACTCCGGTCCGGCCGCGGGCTTCGGCATGTGGGTTCGCGTGCAGCATGCCGACGGCACGATCACCGTCTACGGCCACATCGACACCTCGACCGTCACTGTCGGTCAGAACGTCATGGCGGGCGATCAGATCGCAACCATGGGCAACCGCGGCTTCTCCACGGGCCCGCACCTGCACTTCGAGGTCCACCTTCCGGGCGAGCTCAAGATCGACCCGCTCCCCTGGCTCGCCTCCCGAGGAATCTCCCTCGGACCCGAGATGGACTGAGTCCTCCTCCACCGCACAACAAGCCGGACCCCGCTTTCGCAGGGCCCGGCTTTCGCGTTCTCGGAGTCCTTACAGCTTTGTCATCGGGACGCCGCCGATGAGCATCATCTTGACGCGGCCCGCCGAACCGAAGTCGATCAACACCATCGCCTTGACGCCTGCTCCGGTCGATTCCAGCACCGTACCCAGGCCGTACTTGTCGTGACTGACTCGATCGCCCACGGCCAGAACGAGGTTGGAGTTGCGCCCCTTGGCGGCCCCGAAACTCGGCGACGAGCTCTGACCTCGATTCGAGGATCCGCCGTAACTGTTCGAGCCGTAACCGGTGGAGCCGTAACCGCCGCCCGAGCCGTAACTGTTGGATCTGCCACCACCGATCGCTCGGCCGCCACCGGTGCCGGGATCCTCACGCCGCCAGTCGATCAAGTGCTGCGGAACTTCCTGCAGGAAGCGCGATTCCGGGTTGGCGATGGGTTGCCCCCATGCCGAGCGCATGATCGCGCGCGTGAGGTAGAGCCGCTGCCGCGCACGGGTGATGCCCACGTACGCCAGACGTCGTTCCTCGGACAGTTCGTTGGGATCGCCGAGTGCCCGCATGTGTGGGAACTGGCCGTCCTCCCAACCCGTCACGAAGACGACCGGAAATTCGAGCCCCTTGGCGGTGTGCAGCGTCATCAGCGTGACGACGCCGGTACCCGAATCGGGAATCTGATCCGTGTCGGCCACCAGAGACACTCGTTCGAGGAACGCCGCGAGCGAACCCGGCTCGGCCAACCCGTCGACGCCGCCGTCGTCCTCGTCGTCACCGGTCTCGAGCGCCTCCTCCGCAACCGCGGCTTGGTTGCGTGCTTCGGACGTGAATTCGCGTGCCACGCTGACGAGTTCGTTGAGGTTGTCGAGGCGCGCACCGTCCTGCGGGTCGCTGCTGGCCTCGAGCTCGGCGCGGTAGCCGGTGCGGTCGAGTACGGCTTCGACGACATCGCCGATGTCTGCGATGTCGTTGCCGTCCCCGTCGGTTGCGGTGAGCACGGCACGGAGTTCGTCGAGCAACTCCATGAACTGCGCGATCAACTTCTGCTGGCGCGAGTTCAGCAACGCCACCTTGCCCGCGGAGGCGTCGTGCAAGGCTTGCGAGAAGCTGATGCCGCGCTGTTCGGCGTGCACCGCGACGCAGGCCTCGGCGCGGTCACCGATGCCGCGGCGTGGAGTGTTGAGAATACGACGCATGCTGACGGTGTCGTCCTCGTTGGACAGCACGCGTAGGTACGCGACGAGGTCTCGTACTTCCTTCCGCTCGTAGAAGCGGACGCCGCCGACGACCTTGTACGGCAGTCCGAGCCGGATGAAGATCTCTTCGAGCGCACGCGAGGAGTTGTTGGTTCGATAGAAGACGGCCACCTCGTCGAAACGCACGTCTCCACCGTCGACGAGTCGGTCGATCTCCGAGGCCACGAACGACGCCTCGTCGTGCTCGTTGTCCGCGACATAGCCGACGATCAACTCGCCCTCGCCGGTGTCGGTCCACAGCTTCTTCTCACGCCGGCCGGTGTTGCGCGAGATCACGGAATTGGCGGCCGACAGGATGTTCTGGGTCGACCGATAGTTCTGCTCGAGCAGGATGGTGCGCGCATCGGGATAGTCGCGCTCGAACTCCTCGATGTTGCGGATCGTTGCGCCGCGGAACGCATAGATCGACTGGTCGGCGTCGCCCACCACACACAGCTCGCCCGGCGCGACGGTGCCCTCCAATGCGCCGTCCGCATCGGGGGTGCCGACCAGTTCGCGGACCAGCATGTACTGGGCGTGGTTGGTGTCCTGATACTCGTCGACCAGAACGTGCCGGAACCGACGTCGGTAGTACTGCGCCACCTGTGGGAACGCCTGCAGGATGCCGACCGTCTCGCCGATCAGGTCGTCGAAGTCCATGGCATTGGCCGCGCGCAACCTCTGCTGGTAGATGCCGTAGACCTTGGCCACGAGTCGCGGCAGCTCGGCGGGGTCGCCGTCGGCGTCCTCCACGGCCTTGTCGGGGCCGATCAACTCGTTCTTCAGGTTCGAGATCGCGGTCGAGAGCAGCCGCGCCGAGAACTTCTTGGTGTCGATCTGCAGATCCTTGGAGATCATCGTCAGCAGTCGCCGAGAATCGTCCGCGTCGTAGATGGAGAAGTTCGAGTTCAGACCTGGGAGCAGGGCCGACTGCGCGCGCAGAATGCGCACGCAACTCGAGTGGAAGGTCGAGACCCACATCGCGTTCGCCCGAGGTCCGACCAGGCCGGCGACTCGCTCGCGCATCTCGGCAGCGGCCTTGTTGGTGAACGTGATGGCCAGAATCTGGCCGGGTGACACCCCTCGCTCGGCGAGCAGATACGCAATGCGACGCGTCAGCACCGCCGTCTTGCCCGACCCGGCTCCGGCCACGATGAGCAGCGGCGATCCGGTGTGCACGACGGCCTCGCGCTGCTGGGGGTTCAGGCCCTCCAGCAGGGCGTCGGACGACGTGTTCTTTCGAGACTCGAGGCCTTGGAGGAATGTGTTCATCGTCCGGTCAGGTTACCGGCGTGTACCGACAAACCCACATCCCGTGGTCGTCGGCCGAACCGACGACTTTTCAGGACGGTTGACCCATGGCACACTGGATCGGTGATCGAAAAAACCGTACGTCATCGCCTGCATCGGGTTCGCCGTTGTTCGGTCGTGCGCGCAGGAGCCTGTCGATAGTCGCACCGCCCCTGGTTCCAGACGGGCACCGAACCAACAGGCGATGCAGCTCCGAATACGAAAGGCGTAACGGTGACGGACGACGCAGCGATCCAAGATGTGACCCGAGGAGAGACGATGGCCATGACGACGAAGATCGAATCCGAGACCGCAGTGCCCACCAGCGAAGCCGAGATCAACGACCTGCGCCAGGAAATCGATCGCCTCGATGCCGAGATCCTCGCCGCAGTGCGACGTCGGTCCGAGGTCTCGCAGATCATCGGACGCACTCGCATGGCCTCCGGCGGACCGCGTCTGGTGCACAGCCGTGAGATGAAGGTTCTCGAGCGTTTCAGCAGCCTCGGACAGGAAGGCCACACGCTGGCCATGCTCCTGCTCCGCCTCGGCCGCGGTCGCCTCGGCCACTGATTCACCCTCGGTTGGGCGCGCGGTGCGCACGCCCAACCGGTGTAGCTCACTTCAGAGCGATGTACTTCGTTTCGAGATATTCCTCGATTCCTTCGGATCCGCCTTCGCGGCCGAATCCCGATTCCTTCACTCCCCCGAACGGCGCTGCCGCGTCCGAGATCACTCCGCGGTTGACACCGACCATTCCGCTGTCGATGGCGTCGGCCACCCGTAGCGCGCGGTCCAGGTTCTCGGTGTAGATGTACGACGCCAAGCCGTATTCGGTGTCGTTCGCGGCGTCGATCCCCTCCTGCTCGGTGTCGAAACCGACGATCGGTGCGACCGGCCCGAACACCTCTTCCTTCAGAATCCGTGCCGACGACGGCACGTCGGTGAGTACGGTCGCCGGGTAGAAGTAACCGTCGCCGCCCGGTGCCTCTCCGCCGAGAGCGACGGACGCGCCGTGGGCCACCGCGTCGTCGACGAGTTCCTGCACGGTCTCGAGCTGATCCGCGTTGATCAGTGGTCCGAGCTTCGTATCGGGATCCACGCCCGGTCCGAGCTTCATCTCGGACATCTTGGCGACGAGCTTGGTGGTGAACTCTTCGCGGACGCTGTTGTGCACGTGCAGCCGGTTCGCGGCGGTGCATGCTTCGCCGCCGTTGCGCATCTTGGCCAGCATCGCACCCTCCACGGCGTCGTCGATGTTCGCGTCGTCGAACACCACGAACGGTGCGTTGCCGCCGAGCTCCATCGAGGTCCGCAGCAAGCGAGTGGCCGACTTCTCGACGAGCGACTTGCCGACGCCGGTCGAGCCGGTGAACGTCAGCTTTCGCAAGCGTGAATCCTCCAGGAGTGGCCCGGTGACGTCGCCGGACTTCGATGTGGTGAGCACCGAAAGCACACCCTCGGGCAGACCGACCTCGTCGAAGATCTGCGCGAGCAGCAGCATCGTCAACGGGGTCTCCCGCGCGGGCTTGACCACGATGGTGCAGCCGGCGGCCAGAGCGGGCCCGATCTTCCTGGTGCCCATCGCCAACGGAAAGTTCCACGGGGTGATGGCCAGGACCGGACCCACCGGAGCCTTGGTCACGAGAATTCGTCCGTTGCCTGCCGGTGCCGGGGTGTAGCGGCCACCGATGCGTACGGCTTCCTCCGCGAACCACCGGAAGAACTCGGCACCGTACTTCACCTCGGCCTTGGACTCTGCCAGTGCCTTGCCCATCTCCAGGGTCATCAGCAGGGCGATGTCGTCGGCGCGTTCGGTGACCTTCTCGAACGCCGCCCGCAGAATCTCACTGCGCTCGCGGGGCGGTGTTGCCGCCCAACTCTTCTGCGCTGCGGCGGCCGCGTCGAGCGCCTTCATCGCGTCGGCCGGGGACGCGTCGGCCACCTCGGTCAGCGGCTTCCCGGTCGCGGGATCGTTCACCGCGAACGTCTTGCCTCCCTCGGCGTCGACGGCCTTGCCGCCGATCCACAGTTTTGCCGGAATCGATTCGATCAATGCACGTTGGTCCATACCTCCATGATGCCTCCGCAGTGCCGGATACAAACGAGAACGACGCGCGCGTGACTGTGCACGGGATTACTGTTGGTTGGTATGAGCGTCGATATCACCGGCACGGATGCCTGGCAGAAGCTGACCGATCACCACTCCGCGATTGCCGATACTCATCTGCGGACGTTGTTCGCCGAGGACGCCGACCGAACGCGCACGTTCACTCTCGATGCTGCCGATCTGCACATCGACTACAGCAAGCACCGCATCACTCGTGAGACCGTCGAATTGCTCGTCGAACTCGCCCGTACCGCCGATGTCGAAGGCAAGCGCGACGCCATGTTCGCGGGAGAACACATCAACACCTCCGAGGACCGCGCGGTTCTGCACACCGCGCTGCGTCTACCGGCCGACGCGTCGTTGACCGTCGACGGCCAGAACGTGGTTGCGGATGTACACGAAGTCCTCACGGCCATGGGCGAATTCACCGATCGAGTACGTTCGGGCGAGTGGGTCGGTGCAACGGGCGAGAGAATCTCCACCGTCGTCAACATCGGCATCGGCGGATCCGATCTCGGACCGGTCATGGTCTACAACGCGCTGCGTCACTACGCCGACGCCGGGATCTCCGCGAAGTTCGTCTCCAACGTCGACCCCGCCGATCTCGTCGGCGCACTCGACGGACTCGACCCGGCATCGACGCTGTTCATCATCGCGTCGAAGACGTTCTCCACTCTCGAAACGCTGACGAACGCCACCGCCGCCCGACGCTGGCTCGTCGACGCGCTCGGTGAAGACGCCGTGGCCAAGCATTTCGTCGCCGTGTCCACCAACGCCGAGCGCGTCGCGGATTTCGGTATCGACACCGCCAACATGTTCGGTTTCTGGGATTGGGTGGGCGGACGCTACTCCGTCGATTCGGCCATCGGATTGTCGGTCATGGCCGTTGTGGGCAAGGAAGCGTTCGGCGAGTTCCTCGACGGCTTTCATCGGATCGACGAGCACTTCCGGTTGACGCCGTTGGCCGAGAACGCACCGGTGCTGCTCGGCCTGATCGGCTTGTGGTACAGCTCGTTCTTCGGCGCGGAAACCCGTGCAGTGCTGCCGTATTCGAATGACCTCTCGCGCTTTGCGGCCTACCTGCAGCAGCTGACGATGGAGTCGAACGGCAAGTCCGTCAAGGCCGACGGCTCCCCCGTCACCACGCCGACCGGCGAGATCTTCTGGGGCGAGCCGGGCACCAACGGTCAGCATGCCTTCTACCAATTGCTGCACCAGGGAACACGTTTGGTGCCTGCGGACTTCATCGGTTTCGCCGAGCCCACCGACGATCTTCCCACCCGCGACGGCACCGGCTCGATGCACGACCTGCTGATGAGCAACTTCTTCGCACAGACCAAGGTGCTCGCCTTCGGCAAGACCGCCGAGGAGATCGCCGCCGAGGACACCCCGGCAGATGTGGTGCCGCACAAGGTGATGCCGGGTAATCGACCGTCCACCTCGATCCTCGCCCCCAAGCTCACCCCGTCGGTCGTCGGCCAGTTGATCGCCCTGTACGAGCATCAGGTCTTCATCGAAGGCGTCATCTGGGGAGTCGACTCCTACGACCAGTGGGGCGTCGAACTCGGCAAGACCCAGGCCCTGGAGCTGACTCCGGTGCTCACCGACTCCGAAGCTCCTGCCGCGCAGTCGGATTCATCGACAGATGCACTGGTGCGCTGGTACCGGGCGCAGCGGGGTCGTTCGGTCTGAGATCGGTTGGTGGATCTACGGCCCTGCTAGGAATCTACGCACCCTGCAGGCGGTGCGGATTCCTGGACGGGCCGTAGATTGCGCTCAGCGGATCCAAACAGGTCACCCGTGCGTCCAATCGAGCATGGACTTCGACCAACGTGGACTCTTCACCCGTGCCGATGCGCTCGCGTCGGGCTTCACCGATGACGACCTTCGACGGGCACGCGCGCACAAGTCCATCGTTGCAATCCGTAGAGGCTGGTTCGTACGTGGGGATGTCTTCGCAACACTGGACTCTGCGCAGCAGCATGCACTCCTGGCTCAGGCGACCTATGCCGATTCCGGCGACGACGTCGTACTCAGTCATGTATCCGCAGCGGTGGTTCTCGGACTCGACGTGTGGAACTTACCGCTAGACACGGTGACGATGACCACCCGTCGCAGCCACTCGGGCAAGCGCAGTCGACGCCGGTTCCTTCACGGCACCGATCTACTGGACGACGAGTGGCTTCATCTCGACGGTATGCGTGTCACACGCCCAGCGCGCACAGTCGTCGACGTCGCCAGGACTCATCCAGTCGAGGTCGCGGTGTGTCTCGGCGATCGGGCATTGCGCCACGGCCTCACCACGATCGACCAACTCGAGAAATCGTGCGATGCGGCGCAACACCGAAGCGGTGCCGGACGCGCTCGGCATGCCATCGGCGCGATGAGTGCACGCAGCGACAGTGTCGGCGAAAGTCGATCGCGACTGATCCTGCAGACAGTGTCGACTCCGCTGTGCAATCAGACGATCTTCGACGAAGGCGGTCGACGCATCGCCCGTACCGACTTCCTGTTTCCCGACCTGGCCGAAGTGATCGCCGAGTTCGACGGGGAAGACAAGTACGGTCCGCAGCCACGGCAAGCAATCATCGCAGAGAAGAACCGCCACAACCGGCTCGCCGAGCAGGGTAGGGCCGTCTTCAGATTCGACTGGCGGGACTTGTCGACTCCGCACGTCATCATCGACCGGCTACAGTCCGCGCACCGTCGTGCGTTGCTCCTCGGCCCGCCGAGTGGACGGTACGCCGAGCTACCTCTCCCTACAGCTACGGCGCTCGTAGGAATACGCGCACCCTACAGGCGGTGCGAATTCCCACGAGGGGCGTGAATCCCAGAGCCGACCCACCGACCATCACACCCGCGCCAACACCGCCCCGGTATCCACTCCCGTCGGCAGGGTGCCGAAGGCGATGCCCCAGTCTCGGTCGAGTCGACTGGCGCAGAAAGCATCGGCGACAGCGGAATTCCCGTGCATCACCAACTGTGCGCCCTGGAAGGTCAGCGCCATGAGCTCGACGACTCTTCGAGCCCGGTATTCCATGTCGGAGGTGTCGGAGAGTTCCTTGCCGACGCGGGCGATGGCGTCGTCGAGGCGAGAATCCACACCCGACGCCTTGCCGATCTCACCGAAGAACGCCTCGACGCTGTCGGGTTGACGGGCCAGTGCGCGGAGGGAGTCGAGTGCGGCGACGTTGCCGGAGCCTTCCCAGATCGACATCAGCGGCGATTCGCGGAACAACCGAGGCATACCGGATTCCTCGACATAGCCGTTGCCACCGAGACATTCGAGTGCTTCGGCGGCGTGGGCCGGTGCTCGTTTGCACACCCAGTACTTGGTGACGGCCAACGCGATTCGGCGCAGCGCACTCTCCTGTTCATCGCCGCGGGCCGAGCCGTCGGTGGCCTGCGCCAGGCGAATCATGGCCGCGGTCGCCGCTTCGGATTCGATGGTCAAGTCTGCCAATACGTTTCGCATCAGCGGCTGATCGACGAGCGCGGCTCCGAACGCGGCTCGGTGTCGCGCATGATGGACTGCGCGCACGGTGGCGTTGCGAATTCCGGCCGCGGACCCGATGACGCAGTCCAGCCGGGTCATGTTGACCATCTCGATGATGGTGCGCACGCCGCGACCTTCTTCGCCGACGAGCCAGCCGGTGGCCCCGTGGTACTCGAGCTCACCGGATGCATTCGACTTGTTGCCGAGCTTGTCCTTCAAGCGCTGCAGCATCATTCGGTTGCGGGTACCGTCGGGCAGCACCCGCGGCAACAGGAAACACGACAGTCCGCCGGGTGCCTGGGCCAACGTCAGGAACATGTCCGACATCGGTGCCGACGTGAACCATTTGTGGCCGACGATCGAGTACGTTCCGTCCGACGACGGCGTGGCCGTGGTGGTGTTCGCCCGAACGTCCGAACCGCCTTGCTTCTCCGTCATCGACATACCGGCGATCAATCCGCGTTTGCCCGAAGGCACGCGCAGTCCGAAGTCGTACTCCCGGGACGCCAACAGAGGCTCGTACTGCGCGGCCAGAGAAGGGTTGTGCCGCAACGCAGGAACGACGGCGTAGGTCATCGAAATGGGACACATATGGCCGGCCTCGGCTTGTCCCCACACGTAGAACTTCGCGGCGCGGGCCACGTGCGCACCCACTCGATCGTCGGTCCACGGGCTGGCGTGCAGTCCGTGCTGCACGGCGACGGTCATCAGATCGTGCCAGTGCGTGTGGAATTCGACCTCGTCGATGCGATGGCCGTATCGATCGTGAGTTTTCAGCACCGGTGGGTTCTCGTTGACGAGCCTGCCCCACTCCTGGGCCTCGACTCCGCCTGCGCGAGCACCCAGGAGCCGCACCTCGTCGACCGCCCAACCGCCCCCGGCCCGGTCGAGGCCCTCCAGCAGCGATGCGTCGTCGGACACGTCGTAGGGCGTCAGATCGACTGCCTGATTGAATACCTCATGTGTGCTCAATTCGAACTCCTAACGCACGCAACGAATAAGCAACGAGCCCGGGAACCACGTCCACCGACTCGTGCGAGGACAACGGACCGACCAGCACTTCGCCGACGGCACCGACAAGGCCTGCGGCCGAGATCGCCGCGTCCTGATCGGGAATTTCTCCGGCCGCGATTCCTGCCACGATCGCGTCGGCGAAGGCAGCGGTGAATTTGCGCCGGAACACCAACCGCTCCGCGTCCACTGCTGGATCGACCGGTTCGGCGAGCAGTGCGTAGGCCATCGTGCGGTTCTTCAGGGCACGTCCGGCGAAGGTCTGGACCACTGCGGTGACTCGCTCGGACGTGCTGCCGTGTGCGGCGACGGCGACCACCGCAGCCACTTCTCGGGTGCAGACCTGACGGAAGATCTCGACGACGAGGTCGGATTTGCCGTCGAAGTGCGTGTAGACGCTGCCCGCGGACACACCGGCAGCCGCGGCGACCGAGGCCACCGACAAGCCCGCGTATCCCTTCGTGGACAGAACCTCGACGGCGGCAGCGAGGAGTTTCGTGCGGCCGGCATCGAGCCTGGCCTGCACTGCGGGTGTTCGCCGGTAGGGCATTGAAGGATTGAAGCACTGATTCAGCGCTTCACGCAAGGGGACTCGAGTAGGTTCGTAACCATGCCGGTACGGATCGAACGATCAGGCCCCGTCACCACCATCGTCCTGTCGCGCCCGGAGGCACGCAATGCCGTCGACGGCCCCACTGCCCAGGAGTTGATCCAGGCGTTCGAGGAGTTCGACGCCGACGAATCCGCCTCGGTCGCAGTGCTGTGGGGCGAGGGCGGCACATTCTGCTCGGGAGCAGACCTCAAGGCCCTGGGCACACCGCGCTCGAACCACGCGACCGAACACGGTGACGGTCCGATGGGCCCGACGCGAATGCGATTGTCCAAGCCGGTCATCGCAGCTGTGTCGGGGTATGCCGTCGCGGGCGGTCTCGAACTCGCCCTGTGGTGCGACCTACGGATCGCCGAGGACGACGCGACGTTCGGTGTCTTCTGCCGGCGCTGGGGAGTTCCACTGATCGACGGCGGCACGGTGCGATTGCCACGCATCGTCGGCACCGGCCGAGCGATGGACATGATCCTCACCGGTCGTGCCGTCGATGCCGAGGAAGCGCTGAACATCGGACTCGTCACCCGAGTGGTTCCGGTGGGCCGGGCTCGGTCGGAAGCGGAGGCCCTGGCCGCCGAGCTCGCGTTGCTCCCGCAGACGTGTATGCGTGAGGATCGACTGTCCCTCCTCGAACAGGACGGCCTCGACGAGGAGTCCGCCCTGAAGAACGAGTTCCGGCACGGGGCGATCTCGATCAACGCCGACGCGCTGAGCGGCGCGAGCAGATTCGCATCGGGTGCGGGACGACACGGCACCGCGAGCCCGTGAAATCCACGCGCCTGTCGGTGATCGACGAGATATTTCTCCGGACCCACCGCGGCTACGGAATTCCCATTGCGCTCCAAGGCATCTGGCGCACCACCGAAACAGTGAGCACCGAAGAACTCGACAGGGTGCACGACCGACTCGCCGTCGGGCACCTCGGCCGTCGGGTCGGCACGCCGCGCATACCCGGGGCGCGACTGCGCTGGGACATCTCGTCCGAGTCGCTTCCGGTCGACTACGGCACCGATGAGGTCGACGACATCATCGGCTGGGCCGATGCGCAGGCAGGCGTTCGGCTCGACCCGCAGTACGGGCCCGGCTGGCGATTGACGGCCGCGCCCATCGCACACGGCGGCACCGTGGTGTCGCTGGTGTGTTCGCACGCACTCGCCGATGCTCGCGAGCTGATCGACGCTGCCGCCCAGGCATTCTCCGGATCCGCACCCACACCGGTGCTGCACCCCGGCTCGGATGTGAGGGACGCGATCTCGATGATTCTGACCGTCCTCCTGCGCTCCATCGCAGCGACGGCGAGGCTGTGGGTCAGCAAGAAGGCCCGCGCCGAACTGCGCGCGTTCACCACCGCCGACAGTGGAGGAATCGCCCCGCACCACGCGCGCAGGATGCGGTCGGTGATCGTGGACATCGATGCTGCGGAGTGGGATTCGGCTGCCCGACGCGTCGGCGGATCGGCCAATTCGCTGTTCGTCTCCGTTGTCGCAGCCACGATGAGCGAACTCGGATCACCCGCAGTGACCGTCGACATTCCTTTCCGCACCGGATCCGGCGACGCCAATGCCATCGGCATGGCCACCGTTGCCGTCCGCGGCAACGACTCGCCCGCGGCCGTCCGGGCAGCGTGCAAGGCGGCCTTCGGCACGCCTGTCGGAGCGCCCGCAGGCTATCCCGCGGAGATCGTCCAACTGCTCCCCCACCGCATCGCCGCGAAACTCACCTCGACCCCCGGCCGCGGAGAAGTGTTGTGCTCCAACATCGGTGACATTCCGGACGGCGTCACCACACTCGGCTCCCACCGGTCCTGCGGGCTCGCGACGCGCGCGATCCATCCGAACCCGTCGGGCGCGCTGTCGACGATCAGGATGTCGACCTACCTCTCTCGGCTGGACGGCAACTACACGCTCTCACTCGTGTGCACCGACGACGCGCTGGCCGGATCGACGGTCGAGCTCACCGCGGCTGTGCAACGAGCTCTGGCAACGCGGAACCTGGCCGCCAAACCCTGGTAGGTCTACCGTTGTCGCCATGAACGAGCACGATATCCACACCAAGATCCAGCAGCTCATCGCCACCGAGCACAAGCTCCGCACCGAGGCCCAGTCCGGCGACATCGACCCGGACACCGAGAAGGCCCAACTGGCATCTCTCGAGCATGCACTCGATCAGTGCTGGGACCTGCTCCGCCAGCGTCGCGCGCGCATCGATGCGGGCAAAGACCCCGACACTGCAACCGCCAACAGCGTCGGACGAGTCGAGGGGTACTTGCAGTAAGACCCCTGAGTTACACCATTCGATCCGTCAGCGCGTTCGGCAGGAACCGCAACGCCGCGTCGATCCCCCGCCACTTGAGGCCAGGGAGCGCGGCGCGGCGGGTCTCGCTCTCGATCGCGTCGACCATCGCCGACACTCCCTGGTCCAGAGTGGCTGTGAGAGCAGCACTGTCGCCTGCGCCCGCCGACATGTCGGTGGCGATGAAACCGGGCAACAGCGTCGTGACGACGATGTCGGTTCGAGACAACTCGGTAGCCAACGATTCTCCCAGCGAGGCCACCGCCGCCTTGCTGGCCGAGTAGGCCGCCTTGGCACCGGGCAGACCTCGATCGGCGCTGATGGACGAGACGAACACCAGGTGCCCGCGCTTCTGCTCCCGGAAGATCGACAGTGCGGCCTCGGCCTGCGACAGCGCTCCGACGAAGTTGGTGCGTGCGGTCTGCAGGTTGGCGTCGGCTCGCCCGGTACCGATCTTCGCGCCCTTGCCGAGGCCCGCATTGACGATCACTCGATCGAGGCCGCCCAATTCGTCTCGCAGTTCCCCGAACACCTCACCGACGGCATCGTGATCGGTGACGTCGAGTGCTCGGACCGCCACGGTGATGTTCGGATTGTGGTGCATCAACTCGGCGCGGAGTTCGTCGAGTCGGTCCACCCGTCGAGCACACAGCGCCAGATCGCGACCCATGCCTGCGAACCGTCTGGCCATTTCCTCACCGAGCCCCGAGCTCGCTCCAGTGATCAGAATCTTGTTCCGAGTGGTCGCCATAAGCGGCGAGCCTATGTCACTGTGGAGCAATGGCCCCAGAGAGCTCGGAATTCGATGTCATCGTCATCGGCGGTGGCCCCGTCGGTGAAAATGCCGCCCAGTACGCGATACAGGGCAGTGACCGTACCGCCGCCATCGTCGAACACGAACTCGTCGGCGGTGAATGTTCGTACTGGGCGTGCATGCCCAGCAAGGCGCTGCTGCGGCCGAGCGAGGTGCTCGACACCGCCCGGAACATGCCGGGAGTCAAAGAACTGGTCGGCGATCAACCCCTCGACGCAGACGCCGTACTGGCCAGGCGTGAATCCTTCACCCACGGTCTCGACGACTCGTCACAGGTGTCGTGGGCCGAGTCCGCAGGCATCTCGGTCGTTCGTGGCCACGGACGCCTCACCGGAGAGAAGACCGTCGAGGTCGACGGCCGCACGCTGACCGCCCGGCACGCGGTCGTTCTCGCCACCGGAACCACGGCATCCGTCCCGAACACACCGGGCCTGCGGGGCGCCAGGCCGTGGATCTCGCGCGACGCCACCAACATTCACGAGACCCCGGGGCACATCGCCGTCATCGGCGGTGGCGTCGTCGCGACGGAGGCGGCCACCTGGCTGCTCTCGCTCGGGGCGAAGGTGACGATGATCGTGCGCGGATCGTCGCTGCTGGCCGGTTCCGAGCCGTTCGCAGGCGAACTCGTCGCGAGCGCGCTGAAGGAACGGGGTGCCACGATCATGCTCGACGCCTCCCTCGAATCCGTGTCCCGCGAGAACCCGGCCGACACCGGCATCGGCCGAATCCACGGTGGCCCGGTCGGTCTCGTCGTCGACGGCACCGAGATCGTCGCCGATGAGATCCTGGTCGCCGCAGGCCGCACCCCGGCGAGTGCGGACCTCGGGTTGTCGACCCTCGGTCTCGAGGAGGGGCACTACATCGACGTCGACGATCACCTGAACGTTTCGGGCCACGAGTGGCTCTATGCGGTGGGCGACATCAACGGACGCGCGCCCCTGACCCACATGGGCAAGTACCAGGGCCGGGTGGCCGGTGACGTCATTGCCGCCAGGGCCGAGGGAAAGTCGCTGGACAGCAAGCGTTTCCGTGCGACCGCGGATCACGGCCAGGTTCCTCAGGTGGTGTTCACTCCGCTCGAGGTGGCCTCCGTCGGACTCACCGAGGCCAAGGCCCGAAAAGAAGGCATCGACGTCGAGATAGTGGCACAGGACATCGCCGTCGCGGGTTCGTCTCTCCAGCAGGACGATTACTCCGGCCGCGCGCAACTGGTGATCGACCGCGGCACCGACACGATAGTGGGCGCCACCTTCGTCGGTCCTGGAGTCGCCGAGTTGGTACACGCGGCCACTGTGGCTCTGGTCGGCAAGGTGTCGCTCGACGACCTGTGGCATGCGGTGCCGTCGTACCCGACGGTCAGCGAGATCTGGCTTCGGCTCCTCGAATCCCGCCGCTGAGCGCCGATCGACCGCCTCCTCGGCCGTGCGTCCGAGTAGATTGATCGGGTGAGCACCGAGAGCGCGTCGAAGCAGCAGCCGCTTCTCGTGCTGGGCAAGATCACCGAGATTCTCGACGCCTTCTCTTTCGATCGTCCGTCGATGACTCTCGGCGAGATCCAGCACAGCACCGGCCTGCCCACCTCGACCGTCCAGCGCCTCGTCACCAACCTGGTGCAACAGGGCTTTCTGGATCGAAGCGGCGACCGTATCCGAATCGGCGTGCGAATGGCCTACTGGGCCGCGACGGCGACCAAAGACCTCGACGTGCTGTCGGTGGTCAACCCGGTCCTCAAGGACATGCGCGATCTGACGACCGAGACGGCATGCTTCTTCCGAGCCGAGCAGAACTACCGGGTGTGTGTTGCGATCGCCGAGACACGCCACGCGTTACGCCGAGACATGTACGTCGGCAAGGTCATTCCGCTCAGCGCGGGATCTGCCAGCCGCGTCCTGCTGGCCTGGGACGCCGAACTGGCCGAGCGGGTGCTCTCGCGCGAACTCGAGTCGATGACCGAGCAGACGGTGACCGAGGCGGAGACGCTGCGGGCCCTGTTGGCGCAGACCAAGTCCGACGGCTACGCGATCACCACCGGTGAACGCGAGACCGGCGCCTCGGGGCTGTCCGCACCGGTGTTCGATTCGGCCGCCGACATCGTCGGTGCCGTCACCATCAGCGGTCCGACGCTGCGGATGCCGCAGTCGCAGTGCGAGGAATGGGTCGATCTGCTCATCTCCCACGCCGAGCAGATCACGAGAACACTGGGCGGCCGCTACCCGTCGTGAGCCCAGGCCTCTGGATTCACCGGATGTGGAGGCGGTGAGCCACCGACCATCGCGGCCGCATTGGTTGCGCACAGTCTGGCCATCTCCGAGCGTACCGATACCGTCGCGCTCCCCACGTGCGGGAGCAACACGGTGTTCGACAGTTCTGCGAGTCCCGGTTCGAGCGTCGGTTCGCGCTCGTAGACGTCCAATCCTGCTGCGGCGATGGTTCCCTCGCGCAGCGCGGTCACCAGAGCGGACTCGTCGACCACCGGCCCGCGTGCGGTGTTGATCAGGATCGCCGACGGTTTCATCGCCTCCAGCGCGGCTGCGTCGACCAGATGATGGGTGGCGTCCGACAGCGGAACGTGTAGCGAGAGAAAGTCACTGGTGGCGACGATCTCGTCCCACGATGCATGCTCGACGCGACCGGCGAACTCGCCGAGCTCGTCGTCGGAGACGTCGCGATCACCGGGTGGGCGGGGACAGAACTTGATCGTCATGCCGAAACCGAGCGCCCGCCGAGCGGTGGCGCGCGCGATGCGTCCGAACCCGGCCAGACCCAGCACCCGGCCCGAGACATCGCTGCCGAGAAGCAGTTCGGGCTCCCAGCCGGTGAACGAGCCGGAGCGGACGAACGCATCGGCCTCGACGGCGCGGCGAGCGGTGGACAGGATCAACAGCATCGCGATGTCGGCGGTCGAATTCGTCAGGACCCCGGGAGTATTGGCGACCGTGATCCCGTGCTGCGTGGCGGCGGCGACGTCGATGTTGTCGAATCCGACGGCGTAGTTGGAGATTCCGACGATCGACGCCGACGCGAGCAGATCGGCATCGAACCGGTCACGCAACTGGGATACGACGACCGAGTATTCACCGGAGGCGCAGGCGTCGACGAGTTGCTCGTGATCGAGCGCTCTCAGGTCCACCTCCCCGGCGGCTCGGAGAATCTCCATACCGGGAGCAGGGATCTCGGTGGTGACGAGGATGCGGCTCATGCGACCCACTCGAAGGCGCGCGCATTCGATCGCACGCCCTGGACCGTCTTCGATCGCATGGGCTCCTCCAGCTCGGCCAACAGACTTTCCGACACGGACACCATGCGCTCCAACGTAGTCGGCTCGAACCAGTCCGGCCTCGTCGCGAAGAGGATGTCCTCGGAGGAGGTGTTGCCGCTGGCGCCCGGGGCGAAGGGGCAACCGCCGAGTCCGCCGAGCGAACCGTCGACCATCGTGGCACCGGCCGAGATGGCGGCGAGCGTATTCGCGACGCCGAGACCCCAGGTGTCGTGACCGTGGAACACCACTCGACGGTCGGGGGTTTCGCCCCGCACGCGCTCGATCAGGGACGACACCTGTACCGGCACGGCCTGTCCCAGGGTGTCACAGATGACGATATCCGTTGCACCGGTTGCCCGTTCGTCGTTGGCGATCTCGATGACCCGGTCCGGTGGCACCTGGCCCTCGAAGGGACAGGTGAACGACGTCGCGATGCACAGCTCGATCTCGCCGCCCACCGACCTGGCGATGTCGACGGCGTCGGGCATGGCGGCGAGGGAGACCTCGGTGGTACGGCCGATGTTGGCCTGATTGTGCGAATCCGAGGCGGAGAAGCAGTACTGGAAGTGACGAGCACCCGCGGCTGCCGCCTTCTCGACGTGACGTGGTGTTGCCACCCAGACCCAGCAGCTCTCGAGTTCGTCGGCGGTGAGCTCGCCGATCACTTCCAGGGTGTTGGCCATGGGCGGCACCTTGTCACCTCGCGCCATCGACCCGATCTCGAGCGCTGGGACGCCGAGTTCGAGGAGAGCCCTGATGATCTCGAGTTTGCGTTCGGTGGAGAGCATCTTTCCGGTGAGCTGCAGACCGTCACGCATGGTGACGTCGCGAAGCTCGGCGGCGGGAGCAAATCGAAACATCTACTGGCCCATCTCTTCGTCGGTACGGCCGAGCAGGGTCGAGAGAACTTCCCTGGTGTGTTCGCCCAGATCCGGTCCGACCGAGCGAATCGGCAGGGACGCGTCGCCGATCACCGGGACGACACCGACGAATCCGACGTCGGCGGGCTCGTCACCGCCGGTGTCGACCTGGAAGTGCTGAATCATGTTGCGGGCGGCGTACTGTTCGTCGGCGACGATGTCTGCAGCGGTGTAGATCGGGCCCGACGGCACCCCGGCCGCGTCGAGAATCTTCAAAGCCTGCTCGCGCGAACGCAATCCGGTCCACGCTGAGATAGCGGCGTCCAGTTCGTCGCGTCGACGCCATCGGCCGGCGTTGGACGCGAGATCGGGATCGGCCCCGAGATCGGGTCGGTCGATGGTCTCCATGTAGCGCTGAAAGATGGCGTCGCCGTTACCGGCGATGATGATCGAATGACCGTCGTTGCACGGGTACGCGTTCGAGGGGGCGATGCCTTCCATCCGCCCGCCGGTCCGTTCTCGCTCTACTCCGTAGGCGAGGTAGTCCGGGATGAGCGATTCCATCATCGACAGTATGGATTCGTTGAGCGCCACATCGATGGATCGCTGCGCCAGCGACAGGTCCGGCGCCTGGGCCGCCCGTTGGGTCTGTCGCTGGAACAACGCCATGACACATCCGAACGCCGCATACAACCCGGCGATGGAGTCCCCGATCGAGACTCCGACCCGAACAGGTGGCCGATCCGGATCGCCCACGAGATTGCGGAAGCCGCCGTATGCCTCTGCGACAGCGGCGAATCCGGGTCGCTGCGACATGGGGCCGGTCTGGCCGAAGGCCGAGATTCGGGTGATGATCAGCTCGGGATTGGCGGCAGAGAGCACCTCCGGCGAGATACCCCATTTCTCCAGCGTGCCGGGTCGGAAGTTCTCGAGCACGATGTCGCATGTCGCTGCGAGGTCGACGACGTCCTTGCGTCCCTGTTCGGTGCGCAGGTCCAGCACGATCGACTTCTTGTTGCGGTTGATCGTGCGATAGAGCATCGACGTGGTGCCCGAGTACAACCGCCAGTTGCGCAGTTCGTCTCCGGTTCCCGGTCGTTCGACCTTGATGACCTCGGCACCGAAGTCCGCGAGCATGCGGGCTGCAGTGGGTGCGGCGATGTAGTTGCCGAGTTCGAGAACTCGAACTCCGCTGAGCGGCAGGGCCATCGTGTTCCTTTCGGTATTCACAGGAGAGGCGCTCACAGGATCCAGCTCATGGGCACGATCAGCGCGATCGCAATGACCGACGCGACCGACACACCGACCGAGCACGTCTTGAGTGTGCCTCGCGTCGACTGTCCCATCAAGGACTGCAACAGCCAGAAGGTGTTGCTGGAGACGTGCACGGCGAACAGTGATCCGGCACCGGCCGCGAGTGCGATGAACACCGGGTCGAGACCGATCAGCGGTGCGACCGGGGCCAGAATGCCGGCGGAGGTGATGGCCGAGATCGTCACCGATCCGACGGCGATGTGCAGCGCGGCAGCGATGACCCACACCATCAACAGCGGAGCCGCGGTGCTGGCCGTGAAGTACCCGCCGAGGATGTCGCCGAGTCCCGCTTCGTTGATGACGGCCGCGAGCGAACCACCGACACCGGTGAGGATGAGGATCTGACCGCTCTCGGCGAAGCCACGAGCCAGTGCCTTTTCCACCCGGCCCTGACCGACATGGTAGCGACCGATGAGGCACGTCCCCACCAATCCGATGAGCAGTGCGATGACCGGGCTGGCAATGAATTCGACTACAGGAACCGATATTTCGGCGACTTCGAGAACGGCTCCGATCGCAATGAGGACGAGCGCGAGCAGCAGTGGCGAGAGCAACACGAGCAGCGACGTCTGCTTCTCCGTGCGGACCTTCTGGGCAACGCCACCTCCGGTTTCGACCGGCTCGTCGTCGGAATCGGCAGGCTCCGGGACCACAGGCTCTGGGATTACGGTGATCTGCTGCTCGTCCTTCTCCTCGTTCCACCATCCGTGTCGGAACACGAACGACATGATGGCCACCGACAGCACCACGACCGGAACGATCAGAATCAGTCCATAGATCATCATCTTGCCCAGCGGCACCCCGAGCAGTCCGGCCAGAGCGAGCGTCGCGACACCGGGGACCATGAACACGATTCCGCATTCCAGGGCGATGGCCAGCGCCGTGGCCATCCTCGCCGTGCCGTACTTGCCGATCTTGGGGGCGAGGTTGCGGGCCAGCGGAGCGGAGATCACCAACAGCACGTCGAGAAAGATGGACTGCAGCAGCGTCGCGATGGTCAGCGAGAGCGCATACGGCAGCCGTTTGGGTCCGAAGGTTCTGAGCAACGTGCCGACCAGGCGTTGAATGGCGTTCATCTCCTGCAGCACCGAGCCCATCAGCACACCGAAGGCGATGAGCAGGCCCACCTCGGCCATGATCTCGCCGAAGCCACCGGTGATGGTGTCGACGGTGGTCGAGACTCCCAGCTTCGTCGCCAGGCCCAGATACGCCGCGCCGAGGACGAGCGAGACGACCGGGTTGAAATGAAAGCGAACGATGAAGACCACCACCGCCAGAACGGCGACGACGGTGTTGATCACGATCCACATGTCGGACATCGGCAATTCTTCCCGCTCGGTGAGAGTGACCGCTGCCTTGGCACACGGCTCGGTGTGATCCACCACACTGATACCCACATTATGGGCACAGATTTACTTCGTGAGCAAGAGCACGGGCAGCATCGAGCCGTGAGGGAGGACCGAGGACACGGTCAGATCGGCTGCGCACGCCTCACGGACAGCGCTGCGCGAGACGGATCGAGTTCCACGGGCGAGCGGACCAGTAGCTCCCCGACCCGCAGAATGCCGTCGGACAACGGTTCGACGCGAAGCCCGCCGCGGCCGATCAACGCCTTACGTGCACCGTCGACCACCATGCGGTCCATCCACGCGCAGGGATGGGCCGGTCGGCCGCCCCGAAAACGAATCCAGCCGTCACCGGAATCGAGCTCGAATTCCAGACCGCGCAAAGGGTCGAGTTCGAGCCCGCGGACCACCACGTTCCGCCTGGCCACGGACGGATCGGGAACGTCGACACCGAGTACCTCGCCCACGGCGTCCCAGGCCTCGACGGACAGAAAGCTCACCGCCGCCTCGGTGTGCGCCTTCACCCCGAAGAATCGATCGCCGCGAATGCCCTTGTGGGCGACGATCTCGACACTGTCCGGCAGCTCGGTCGGCACATCGGCCGGACCGTCCTTGGATCTCCCGAAGTACGCGTGCGAGGGCGCTCGCAGCAGCTCCACTATCTCGGCTCGATACTCGAAAGGCATGCTCTCGAGTCTGCCCGGTACCGAACTCTGCCGGTTCTTACCACCGGGTAAGAACCGCCCGGTAGTATCGCGAAATGGCTGTGAAAACACGTGTGACCACTACGGACGGCATGATCGAGGGAAAGCCGGTCGGGAATCTCACCACCTGGCGGGGCATTCCCTACGCCGCCCCACCCGTGGGTCCATTGAGGTTCAGAGCGCCCCAGCCCACGGAGCCGTGGCAGGGCGTGCGCGACGCGACCGAGTGGGGTAACGCCTCCGTTCAGCACAAGCGGGGCACGATGCTCGCGATCGGCAAGTACCAACCGTCGAGCGAGGACTGCCTGACGCTCAACGTGTTGGCCCCGAGCACACCGAGCGCGAGTCCGCGTCCGGTCATGGTGTTCATTCACGGTGGTGCCTACACCCTCGGCACGTCGGCCACTCCCCTGTACGGCGGCGGTTCCCTGGTGCGCCGCTCGCTGCAGGACGGCGACGGCATCATCTACGTATCGGTCAACTACCGACTCGGTGCACTGGGCTACCTCGACATGTCCCAGTTCTCCACTCCCGAGCGGCCGTTCGACTCCAACCTGGGCTTGCGAGACCAGGTTGCGGCCCTGGAATGGGTACAGCGCAACATCGCGAACTTCGGCGGTGATCCGAACAACGTCACCATCTTCGGTGAATCCGCCGGCGGCAATGCCGTCACCACTCTGATGACAGTTCCCTCCGCGAAAGGCCTGTTCGCCCAGGCCATCTCCGAAAGCTCCGCCCCGGGCATGACGGCCACCAAGGAGCGTGCCGATCAGTGGGCGCGCGAGTACGTCGGCTACCTCGGCGGCACCACCGAGAACGCTGCCGAGACCCTGGAGAACGCCGAGGTGCTTCGGCTCGGGCGGGCCGGCACCAAGCTGGGGCTCACCACATTGCATCGCACTCCCGGCCTGCTCCCGTTCGGCCCGGTGATCGACGGTGACTTCCTCCCGGTCAGCCCGGTCGAGGCCTACGCGAACGGAACCGCGCACCGCGTCCCACTGATCATCGGCACCAATGCCCGTGAGGGAACGCTGTTTCCGAAGTTCCTCGACGCACTGCCCACCAACCCCGAGCGCATCACCAAGCTGTTCTCTCTCACCGATCCCGACGCCGAAGCGGTGGTCACTTCGGGCTACCGGGGCTACCCCAGCGAGCGGGCAGCCATCGACTTCGGTGGCGACTTCACCTTCTGGAAGCCGTCTCTCGAAGTGGCCGAGGGACATTCGCGTCATGCACCCACGTACTTCTATCGCTTCGACTTCGCTCCGCGATCACTCAAGGTGCTCGGTCTCGACGCCACCCACGGCTTCGAGTTGTTCGCCGTGTTCGGCATCAACGCGACGATGTTCGGCAAGGCACTCACGCTGGCCGGCGGACGGAAGGCTTTCGCCGAGGTCACCGAGCAGGTGCAATCGCAGTGGATTGCCTTTGCCACCCACGGACAGCCTCTGGAATCCTGGCCGGCGTACGACGAATCAGGCCGTAAGACGATGATCTTCGATACTCGCACCCGAGTGCAGAAGGATCCGCGGAGCGACCGCCGCAAGGCGTGGGAGGGCTACCGAGGCTACGACAGCCAGAAGCTCGAACCCGTCACTTGAGCAGTCGCGACATACGACGGTCGGCGAGAATCTTGCCGGCCGTCTGGCAGGTCGCGCAGTACTGAAAAGAGCGATCCACGTAGGCGACTTCGCGGACCGGGTCGCCGCACACCGGGCACGGCAGCCCGGTTCTGGCGTGCACGCGCATTCCCGATCTCTTCTCCCCCTTAAGACGCGCCGCATCCTGCCCGGCCGAGCGGGCCACCGCGTCGGACAGGACGGAACGCATCGCCTCGTAGAGCACCCCGACGGATTCGGGATCGAGCTTGCTCGACGAGGCGAACGGGGAGAGCTTCGCGACGTGCAATATCTCGTCCGAGTAGGCATTGCCGATGCCTGCCAGCAGCGACTGGTCCACCAACGAGGTCTTCAACCGTGCGGTGGTGCTTCCGAGGATTTCGGCGAATTCGAGCTCGGTGACCGTCAGCGCGTCGGGTCCGAGCCGTGCGATGCTCGCGACCTGCTGCGGGTCGCGGACCACCCACACAGCCAACCGCTTCTTGGTACCGGCCTCGGTCAGATCGATGGCGGGCGTCGCTCCTTCGGGAGTGAAGAAGTGGATTCGCAGCGCCAGAGGCCCTTTGCCCGGCTTCGGCGGTGCGGCGCTGGGATTGTCCACCCACCGCAGCCATCCTCCGCGCGAGAGATGCGTGATCAGCCACAGATCCCCGGCTCGGAGCGCCAGGTGCTTTCCGAAGCGCGCGGCATCGGTGACGTCCGTGCCCTGCAGCTCGGTGATCGGCGGATCGAACGTCTTGAGAACGCTGAGAGCAGCGATATCGATTCGGCCGATCACGGCACCGACGGCATGCTCGCGCAGAAAGCCGGCAAGGGCTTCCACCTCGGGTAATTCCGGCATGCGTCCAGTATGCAGCTAAGATGACCGTCGTGATGGTTCCGACTCCGTACGAAGATCTGCTGCGCCGCATCCTCGAAACCGGGGCGGCCAAATCCGATCGCACGGGAACCGGCACCACCAGCGCATTCGGGCATCAGATGCGCTTCGACCTGGCAGCAGGCTTCCCGTTGATCACCACCAAGAAGGTCCACCTCAAGTCGATCGTCTACGAGTTGCTGTGGTTTCTGCGCGGGGACTCCAACGCCACGTGGCTGCAGGAGCACGGCGTCAGCATCTGGGACGAGTGGGCAGCTCCGGACGGCGAACTCGGACCCGTGTACGGCGTGCAGTGGCGGTCGTGGCCGACCCCGTCGGGCGAGCACATCGATCAGATTTCGCAGGTCATCGAGACGCTGAAATCCGATCCGGATTCGCGTCGCATGATCGTCTCGGCCTGGAACGTCGGCGAGATTCCCCTGATGGCACTGCCGCCCTGCCACGCGTTCTTTCAGTTCTACGTGGCCGAGGGCAAGCTCTCGTGCCAGCTCTACCAGCGCAGCGCAGACATGTTCCTCGGTGTGCCGTTCAACATCGCCAGTTACGCACTGCTCACGCACATGGTGGCGGCGCAGACCGGCCTCGAGGTCGGCGAGTTCGTCTGGACCGGCGGCGATTGCCACATCTACGACAACCACCGCGAGCAGGTCACCGAGCAGCTCTCACGTGAGCCGTACCCGTATCCCACTCTGAAACTCGCGCAACGGGATTCGATCTTCGACTACGTCTACGAGGACATCGAGATCGTCGACTACCAGCACCACCCGGCGATCAAGGCCCCGGTAGCGGTGTGAGTGCCCCGCACTTCGTGGGTCTGATCTGGGCTCAGAGCACCGCGGGCGTCATCGGGGACGCGGGATCGATCCCCTGGCACGTCCCCGAAGACATGGCGCACTTCAAATCGAAGACGGCCGAGCATCCGGTGATCATGGGCCGAAGGACCTGGGACTCACTGCCCGCGAAGTTTCGTCCGCTGCCGGGCCGTCGCAACATCGTGGTCACCCGCAACCCCTCGTGGACCGCCGACGGTGCCGACAGCGCACCGAGTGTCGCCGACGCAGTGGCCCTGGTCGGCGAGAGCCCGGTCTGGATCATCGGAGGCGGCGAAATCTATCGCAGCGCAATGGATATCGCGACCCATCTGGAAGTCACCGAGGTCGATCTCGACGTCGACGGCGATACGAGGGCTCCCGAGATTCCGCACGGCTGGACCGCGACGGCAGGCGAGTGGCGCAGCAGCCGGGTCGACGGCACCCGGTTCCGCTTCATCGAGTACGGAAAGCCTACCCAACCTTCTTGAGCGCGTTCAGGATTCCCCCGTCGCTACTGCGAACGGTGCGTCATACTGACGATCATGGACAAGAAGTCACTCACTGCCCTTGCCCGCCAACAGCTCAAGCTTGCCGTCGGCGCGTCGAGTGGCCGCAGTTCGCAGACTGTGTACGGCGGTCACCAGCGCCACCTGCGGCAGACGGTCGTGGCGCTCGCCGCCGGCAACAAGCTGGCCGAACACGACCTCTCCGGCGAGTCGACGGTATTGGTGCTCAGTGGCAAACTCGAACTGATCAGCGGCGAGCGATCCTGGAAGGGCTCGACCGGCGACCTTCTCGTCATCCCCGACGCCCGCCACAGTGTCGAGGCACTCGAAGACGTGAGCTTTCTGCTGACCGTCGCTATGTGAGCGCCTGACGTACGACCAGCACCGGGCAGTCCGCAGTGTTGACGAGCGCGAAACTCGTGGACCCCAGCAGCATTCCCCCGAAGCCGCCGCGCCCTCTGTTCCCCACGACGATCAACGCTGCCGTCTCGGACAGCCCACTGAGAACCCGTACCGGCCGGTCCTGCGCGACGACCCGCTGAATCTCGACGTCGGGGAACCTCTCCTGCCAGCCGGCAAGGCTCTCGGCCAGCAAGGCCTCCTCACCGTCCGCGATGGCCTGCCAGTCCGTGGGAGCGCGGCCGAACGACCGGGTCAGGTCGACGTCGGACCACACGTGCACCGCAATCAACACTGCGCCTCGCGCCGATGCTTCGACGAACGCCCATTCCACCGCCGCCTGGTTGACGTCCGAGCCGTCCATGCCGACGACCACCGGACCCTCGGCGACGGGACGGCCGTCGATGTCTCGGCCCCGCACCACCGCGACCGGTGAGACGCTGTGCGCGGCCAACGAGAGTGTGACAGCCCCGGTTTCGCTCGCCCCGATCACCAGGATCTCGGCCTGTGCCGATACACCGATGAGTACGTCCATGACGCCGCCCTCGACGGCGCTCGAGGTCACTTCGAAGGCGGGATCGTCGACGACCGATGCTGCCAGAGTTTCTGCCGCCACCAGTCTGGATTTGGCCGTGGCAACGAATTCGGTTGCCTCTCCAGCGAATTCGCTCAGATCGACGACTCCTGGCATATCGACGGCCGTGACGATGTGCAATCGGCGATCACGTCGGTGCGCGCAGAGCGCCGCCCAGATCACCGCCTTGTCCGCTGCGGCGGATCCGTCGATGCCGACGATGATCGGTCGAGAGCCTGTCACGTTTCGGGCCTCCGGTCGGTGCGCGAGAACTCGAGCCTCGGGCGTATGACGAATAGGAGTTCAGGCTAGTCGATGGACTCCGCCGAGGCGCCTCTTCGATTCGAATCGAATCGAAGAGGCACCGGTCCACGAACCCCCGGGGTATGTGGTGTCAGCTGGCGCGCAATGCGTTTGCGTACTGCTGATTTCGCGTGCGGCCGATCTCGGTAGCGGCGTCCTGCGCGTCGAGATGGTCCAGGTGAGCGGCCAGCAAATCACGGCTGCGACCGCCGGCACCGAGATCGGCGCGCTCGAAGATGCGCCACTGGGCCAACATGGGCCGCAGCACGTCGTCGAGATGGCGGCGAAGATCGTAGATACCGTCCCGCGAGATGAGCATCGCGCTGCGCGCGAATCCCGGCAGATTGCTACCCGGCAGCTGGAAGTTCATGACGACCTCGGTGATCGCGGTGACCGTCAGCGACGGTGCCACCTCGAGCGCCGCCGAGACCAGGTCCGAGAAGAAGCGAACATGCAGTTCCTGATCGGCGACGATACGTCCGAGCAGGCGATCGGCCACCGGATCGTGGCACTGAGCCACGGTGTTGCGATGACAGACGCTCGAGACCGACTCGTCCAGAGCCACCTGGACGAGCGAACGAAGAAGGTGCGCTCCGTTGATGGGGGCGTCGAAACCCACGGTCATGCACTGCGTCCGAGCGCGGCCGAGAGCGATCGGATCGACGCTGCGGGTGGCAACCAGGTAATCGGTGACGGCCGCCGCGTGTCGGGTCCGTCCCGCGCTCCACTCGGTCAGCCACGACGGCCACGCACCGACCTCGGCGGCCGCGGCGTCCCGCCGGTACAGCGGAATGTTCTGCTCCACGAGCAGATTGGTCACCAATGCCGCTTTGGCGGCCTCGGTCAGGGTCGAGGTACGCGAACCCCAGTACATCTCGGCCCGGACGAAGTCGGCCGGTTCCCAGTGAACGGCTGCGGCGCGATGGCGAGCGAGATTCTCCTCGACGGTCGGCAACAGTTGCCGCAGAACCGCGAACTGCCCGATATCACTGCGCATACCCGCCCCTTCGCCGTCTGCCTACCCACTCCGACCGAGATCAACGTAGATGCGCAGCCGCCTGGTCGAGGACACCTTCACGATTGTTTAGGGCAAGTCGCAAGCGCCCGGGGCACCCGCTCGGGAAAAGTCACAACGAGTTCTGCCGAAACCGTGGATAACGCGTTGATAACAACCTATGATCGATCCTGTTAGAGGCCAGGAAACAAACTTGAAGTACGAAAACGCCCCGATTTTGCCTGGAATTGCATAGATTGAGGCGAACGAGCGCATCGATACGCGCTAGTAAGTTTGCTTTCCGATGACCTGAAGAACTCAACACGAAGGGTTGATCTGTGACCGTTCACAACTCGACTAGCCTCGGAATCATGGTCGCGGGTCAGCCTGCGTCGGCTCCTCTTCGCGACTTCCGCGCGGTGGCGCGGCTCCTCGTCGGCCACTTCGCCGCCAACACTCCCTGCGGGTCGTTGCCGGGCGAACAGCTCCACGGGGACGTCACCGAATTCACCGTCAAATGCATCAGTATCGCCGTGCAGATGCTCGACGAACGACGCGCTCCTGCCGAGTCCGACCTGGCCGAGCTGCGCGCCAAGGCCAGCCAGTGGGCACGCGAAGGCGTTCCGCTCGAATCGGTTCTCAGCGTGTATCACGAGGGCATCCAGATCGGCTGGAATCTCGTATCGAAGCGAGCAGGCGAGGGCGACGCAGCACAGCTGATCGAGGCCGCACGCATGTTCGTGCTGCTGTCGGAGAAGGTGTCCATCGCCGCCAGCAAGAGCTATGTCGAAGAGCTTCAGGCCGTGGCCAGCGAGCACCACACGGCAGCCCACACCCTGGTGACCTCGCTGCTCAGCGGCCACAACGCCGTCTCGATGGCTCGCCAGTCCGGCATCGAACTCGCCGACAGCTACCTCGTGCTCGCCATCTCGGTGCCGCCCCACCCGGACGAGAACGACCCCAACATCCAGAAGACCGTCGCCGCCCGCCGAAAACTGCGGCGTGTTCAGGCCGAGCTGGCCACGATCTGCGGTCGCACGCCGCTGTCCCTGCTCAGCACCGAGGGCGGCACAGTGCTGATCCCCGGTGTTCACGACGACGAATGGGTCGAGGCCCTGGTGCACCGCATCGGTACCGCCGCGGAGGTTCCTGTCACCGTCACCGCCGAGCAGGCCGCAACCGCCGACATCCCCACCGCAGCCGATCAGGTACACGAACTGCTGTCGCTGGCGCATCAGCTGCACCGCCCGTCCGGCCTGTACCGCATGGACGACCTGGTGCTGGAATACCAGCTCACGCGCCCGGGACCTGGTCGACGCCACCTGACGCAGATCCTCGAACCACTCGACTCCTCACCCGAGCTGCTCGAGACCCTCGAGATCCACATCTCGCACGATCTGAACCGTCAACGGTCCGCGCGCCAGCTCCATCTGCACACCAACACCGTCGATTACCGCCTCAAGCGGATCGCGCAGCTCACCGGGTTCGACCCCACCCGCCCCTCGGGAATCCGACACCTGCAGGCCGCCCTGGTGGCCCGCCGACTCGAATCCTCGCGCGGCGCAGCGTGATCTGAGAACTCCGGCCGGTTTCTCGACCCGACGGCAGGTAGCGTCGGGAGTATTCGAGGAGCAGGGGATCGTGGCATGACGAAGTTGAAGCTCGAGCTGGCCGGTGTGGTCAAGGAGTACCCCACCGGCGAGCAACCCGTCCGCGCCTTGGACGGTATCGATCTCACGATCGAGGGCGGCCAGTTCGTCTCGCTCGTCGCACCGTCCGGTGCAGGTAAGTCGACGCTGCTGCACATGCTCGGCGCACTCGACACCCCGACGTCGGGTTCCATTCGATTCGGCGACGTCGAGGTCACCACCCTCGACGACAACGCCCAGTCCGATTTCCGACGCCACCAGGTGGGTTTCGTCTTCCAGTTCTTCAACCTGCTGCCGACGATGTCGGCATGGGAGAACGTCGCCGTCCCCAAGCTGCTCGACGGCACCCCCATCAAGAAGGCCAGATCCGACGCGATGCGTCTGCTCGCGATGGTCGGACTCTCGAACCGATCCGAGCACCGTCCGGCCCAGTTGTCCGGCGGTCAGATCCAGCGCATCGCGATCGCGCGAGCGTTGATGATGGATCCGGCACTGCTGATCGCCGACGAACCGACCGGCAATCTCGATTCGAAGACCTCCCACAACGTCCTCGAGATCCTCGCCGACGTGGCGCACGCCAGCGAGGGGCGTCGAGCAGTGGTGATGGCGACCCATGACCTCGAGGCGGCACGGTCCACCGATCGCATCGTCAGCATGATCGACGGACGCGTCGAGACCGACACCTTGACGGCCGGTCTCGATCGGTGATCGGTACCGCGCTCAGCAGATTTCGAGTCATCAGCCTTCGCGACCTTCGCATGCACTGGGTGCGTTCGTTGGTGTCGGCCGGCGTCGTCGCCGTCGCAGCCGGGTTGCTCATCGCCGTCCTCGGCACATACGGATCCTTGACCGGATCCGTCGAGCGTCTTGCAGTGTCGATCGCCGGTAACGCGAACTACGAGGTCGTCGGTGTCACCGACTCCGGCTTCGATCAGAGCGAACTCGACGCCGTCCGTGCTGTTCCCGGCGTCGAAACAGCGGTTCCTCTGTTGCGCAGCACGGTTCGGTCCGACGCCGGAGATCTCACCGTTCTCGGTGTCGACTCGTCCATCACGGCACTGCAGTCGGACTTGGAGGGTGCCGTCGGCGACGCGGCGGGGTTGTTGACCGACCCGTCCGGTGTCTTGGTCGGAGCCGCAACGGGTCTGACGCAGGGCGATACCGTCACCATCGACGACGTCCCGACGGCGGTGGTCGGCGTGGTCGACGGCCCGGGGACGCAGCGTATCGGCGGAGGTATGTTCGCCGTCGCGCTTCTCCCGACGGCTCAGGCGCTCACCGACCGCCCCGATCAGCTCGATTCGATCTTCGTCCTCGGCGACGGCGAGACGCTGCGGTCGGACCTCGACACGGCGTTGGCCGGACGAGTGTCGGTGATGAATCCGGACTTCCGGGCCGATCGCGCGAACCAGGCGATGAGCCTGACTCGCAATGCCACATTGATGGTCTCGCTCATCGCGTTCGTCGTCGCGGCCTTCCTCGTCTTCAACGTCATGAACATGGCCATCGCGAAGCGTCGACCCACCATCTCTCTGCTCCGAGCCGTCGGTGGCAGGCGCGCCGATATCGTGCGAGATCTGCTGTTCGAGTCCGTGCTGGTGGGTCTGGTCGGCGGAGCCGTCGGAGTCCCGCTGGGAATCGCCATGGGCCGCATCGCGATCGAGAGTCTGCCGCCGTTCCTGTCGCAGGCGTTCGATGCGCGGATCGAGTACGTGCTGCCCGGCTTCGCGATTCCGGTGGCGATCGTGGCGTGCGTGCTGGCCTGTGTCGGAGCCTCGGCCGTCGCCGCCGTGCAGGTGTATCGCATCTCGCCGATCGAGGCGCTCGCGGTCGGCGGCGGAGAGACCTCGGGTGGCCCCGGTCTGCGATTCACCCTGGCCACGACCGCATTCGGGGTGCTCGCCATCGCCGGGGCGTTCGTGTTCGCCGTCAACGTCGACGGACAGCTGACCCTCGGAGCCGGCGCCCTGTTCATGTTCGGCGTCGTCGCGCTGTGCGTCGGCGCGACCGGGCCGATCGTGTCGGTGACCGCAGCAGTCCCCCGCCGCTGGGGTGGTGCCGGACGCCTCGCGACCGCCACCATCGAACGCGCCCCGCGGCGTATCTGGGCAACCGTGATGACGATCGTGATCGCGGTGGGAGTCAGTGTGGGAGTGTCGGGTTCGCTGACCAACATGACCGACTCCGCAGCCGAGTCCTTGTCGTCGTTGGCGAACACCGACCTGTACGTGTCGATGACCTCGCCCGACGCCATACCGTCGGGCCCGATCGTCCCCACCGAGGTGGCCGACGCGGTGGCATCGACTCCCGGTGTCTCTCGCGTCGTCGAGGGGCAGTGGGCATACGCGACGATCGACGGCGAGACGGTATCCATCCAGGGCGTCGCCGACGGAAGCAATGCAGTGACGCTCGCGTCGCTCACCGACGACGTGCGGTCCCAGGTGCTCGCCGGTGACGGGGTGGTGCTGTCCGAGGGGTTCGGCAGAACGCTGGGCGTCTCGGTGGGCGACTACATCGACCTCCCGACGCCGACCGGCGTACAGAACGTGCGGGTGCTGGATCTGGTCGACTACATCAACGCCGCCGGCGGCACGATGGCGATCTCGCTGGACTCGATGCAGCGGTGGTACGACCGGCCCGGGGCCACCTACCTGGAGATCGGTGTCGACGGAGACGTTGCCGCCGTGCAGGATTCACTGCGTTCGACGCTGCCGCCCGAGGCGTTCGTCTACACCGGCGCAGCCGCACTCGAGGGAACCAGTGCGGCCATCCGACAGTCCGGTGCACTGGCCATCGCGTTGCAGTGGATCGTCGCGCTCGTCGCTGCGGTCGCGTTGCTCAACACGTTGACGCTGTCGGTACTGGAGCGTCGCCGCGAACTCGGGGTGCTGCGGGCCATGGGCGGCGGCCGGGGAACCCTGGCGAGAATGGTGCTCGCCGAGGCTCTGTCGGTCGGCATCGTCGGCGGTGTCCTCGGCCTCATCATCGGTGCGGGTCTGCAATATCTGAGCACCCTGATCCTCGGAGCCAGCATCGGAATTCCGGTCGCCTACACCGCGAGCTGGTCGGTGCTGCTGTACGGACTCGTGGCCCTGGGCCTGTCACTGTTGGGTTCGGCTCCCCCTGCCGTGCATGCGTCTCGACTGAACATCGTGGAAGCTATTGCGGCGGATTAGGTGGTGGGCTAGGTCCTCATGTGCGGCCTGGGTCTGGGGCTCGGTCGGGGCCTCAGGGTTCGCAAACGCGCGCGCGTTTGTCAGATGCGAGCGGAATGGTGTGACGAGCCTGCGCGCGTCTGGCAAATGCGCGCGCGTTTGCGGGAGGGAAGGGTGATCGACGTGGCCACATTCAGCGTCGAAGTCGAGGAGTACGACGCCAAGAGCCTGCGGGACTGTGCGGGCGGTCCCGAGTGGGAGGTCCAGCCCGAGCGTGCCGCCGTACTGGTCCACGACATGCAGCCGTACTACCTGAACGTGCTGCACCACTCGGTGCGCTCGCGGGTCGCTGCGGAGGCGTCGAAGGTGGTCACGCGCGCCCGGGCCGTTGAGGTACCCATCCTGGCGAGTGGCCCGCGGGCTGCAAGTGCCATCGAGCAGCGCGGACTGCTGGGACCGATGTGGGGGTTGGGCCCGTCCGCCGAGGAAGCGGCGATTTCCGAGCCGGACTTCGTTCCGATCGCGAAGCGCAGCTACAGCGCCTTCTACGCCACCGATCTGGAAGTAGAACTGCGCCGACGCGACCGTGACCAGCTCATCATCGTGGGAGTGTTCGCATCGGCGGGAATTCTCGCGACGACATTCGACGCTTTCGCCCGCGATATCCTGTGCTTCGTCGGCATCGAATCGATCGCCGACTACACCGCTCACCAGCACCTCACCGCCCTGAACCTGATCACGTCACTGACCGGGACGGTGACGAGCAGCGGCAACCTGCTTCACGATCGCCACGGTGGGCCGCTAGACTAGCGAGCGCGATGTGGGCCAGCTGTGCACCCAGACAGTGAACCCATCCGCAACCGATTGTTCGATGGATCGAAAGTCGTTGCTGGACAATGGCTTCGGATCAGCAGAACGATCACCAGCCTTCGTAGCTCAGGGGATAGAGCAACCCTCTCCTAAAGGGTAGGTCGCAGGTTCGAATCCTGCCGAGGGCACCATCTGAGTCGACTCCGCGCTCCACCCTCCCCGATTGCCTGCGGCTATTGCGCTGCCCAAAATCACCCGTACCATCGAACATGCATTCGAGTACTGGGGAGGAACTCGTGGTCACAGCTGTACAAGATTCGCCGCTGACATCCGATGAAGTGTTGCGTTTCGTCGCGCGCCTACAGGCGTCCGATGTCGTTGTCGACGCAGCAGCGGGCATCGATTTGATCTCCGCTCTCGAGACCGTCAAGTGCGCCAGCGTGGCAACACAAGCGGTGGTGACCGACGCCGTCGCAACAGCCATCAGCGACGAACGCAGAGAGCGCGGCAGACCGAAAGCCCAGTGGCGCATCGGTATTGCGTCACAGATCGGCTTGGCCCGACGCGAATCACCGAACCGCGGCGGCACCCACCTCGGCCTTGCTCGTGCGCTCGTACACGAAATGCCGCACACCCTGGCTCGCCTACGAGCCGGGGAACTCAACGAGTGGCGCGCCATGATCCTCGCTCGCGAAACCGCATGCCTCACCGTCGACGATCGCCGCACCATCGACGAGCGACTCTGCGCAGATCCCGCCACACTCGCCGGTGCCGGCGACCGCACCATCGAAGGCCGCGCCCGCGCACTCGCTAACGAACTCGACGCCGCCTCCCAGGTGAAACGACGCGCCAAGGCCTATGCCGCCCGGCGCACCAGCACCCGGCCAGCACCTGAATCGATGGGCTTCTTCACGGTCCTCACCTCGATGGAGAAGATGGTCTGCATGTGGGCGACGCTGCGACGAGACGCCGACACCATCATCAACGCAGGCGGCGACACACGCACCCGCGACCAGATCATGGCCGACCTCGTATTCGAGCGCGTCACCGGCGCATCCGCAGCACAGGGCCCTCCGGTGACCGTCGACGTCGTCATCTCGGATTCCACCCTCCTTGCCGGCGGTGACACGTCCGCATACATGCACGGCTACGGCGACATTCCGTCCGACGTCGCACGGCAACTCATTCGAGACACACTCGACAGTGAGACGCACGTCGCATTGCGCCGCCTCTACGCCCACCCGAAGTCCGGCGCATTGACGGCCGTCGAGTCCGGATCGCGCGCGTTTCCCACCGCGCTCGGACGCCTCATCGATCTCCGCGATCGCACCTGCCGCACCCCGTGGTGCGACGCGCCGATCCGTCACCACGACCACATCAGACCCCACTCCGCGAACGGCACTACCAGTGCCGAGAACGGCGCAGGCCTTTGTGCCGCATGCAATTACGCGAAAGAAGGCGACGGCTGGACGGCCGAAGCAAGACGAGACAAACACAACGCACGACACCGATATACACTCATCCCACCGACCGGGCACACCTATGATTCGAGTGCGCCGCCGATGCCGGTGGTGGAGCTGTACAACTCGCGAATCGAGAACGTGATACTCACCGGCCTCTTCGATGACGACGCCGCATGACAGGTTGCCGCGGGAAGAGACCGAGCCACAACTCGGTTACACTCGACAACGGCGCGCACAAGTGCACGCCAGACGTCGTGGAATTGCTCCCGAATCACCATGTGCACCCTGCACAGGCTTCTCTTACGGCGATCGAAACTGCCCACCGGCAGTCTCGCCACCTTTGCATCTCGGCCCAAGGCCCGCAGGTGCAACACCCTGCCCGAAAGGCACTTTTCATCACTATGACGACCCCACAGACTTTTGCTGCGCTCGGCGTACCCCAGGCCATCGCGGACGTACTCGCGAGCCAGGGCAAGACCGAGGCATTCCCCATCCAGGCCGATACGCTCCCCGACACACTGCAGGGACGCGACGTGCTCGGACGCGGAAAGACCGGCAGCGGAAAGACACTCGCTTTCGCCATCCCGATGGTCGCTCGCCTCGCCGGGCAGCTTCCCGGCAACCGCAAGCCCGGCCGCCCGCGTGGCCTGATTCTCGCGCCGACGCGTGAGCTCGCCACCCAGATCGCCGTCGCGATCGAGCCCCTCGCCGCCGCATACTCGCTGAAGGTCACCACGATCTTCGGTGGCGTCTCGCAGGTTCGCCAGGTCTCCGCACTCAAGGGCGGAGTCGACATCGTCGTCGCCTGCCCCGGACGCCTCGAGGACCTGATGAAGCAGCGCCACCTCACGCTCGACGGCGTTCAGATCACCGTCCTCGACGAGGCAGACCACATGGCCGACCTCGGGTTCCTGCCCGTCGTCACCCGCATCCTCGCCGCCACCCCGGACAAGGGCCAGCGCATGCTGTTCTCCGCGACCCTGGACAACGGTGTCGACAAGCTCGTCAAGCGCTTCCTGCACAACCAGATCACGCACTCCGTCGACGAGGCCACGTCACACGTCGAGGCCATGACGCACAGCGTGTTCGAGGTCGACGGCGTCGACGCCAAGAAGAAGCTCGTCCACCAGCTCGCCTCGGGCACCGGACGCCGCATCCTGTTCATGCGCACCAAGCACCAGGCCCGCAAGCTCGCCAAGCAGCTCACCGACGCCGGAATCCCGTCCGTCGACCTGCACGGCAACCTTTCGCAGGCCGCCCGTGACCGCAACCTCGCAGCCTTCTCCTCCGGTCAGGCCCGCGTTCTCGTCGCCACCGACGTTGCGGCCCGCGGCGTCCACGTCGACGACGTCCAGCTCGTCGTTCACGTCGATCCCCCGGCCGAGCACAAGGCGTACCTGCACCGTTCCGGTCGCACGGCGCGCGCGGGAAGCGCCGGCGACGTCGTGACCGTCGTCCTGCCCGAGCAGCGCAAGGACACCGCAGTTCTCCTGCGCAAGGCCGATATCAAGGTCACGCCCATCCGCGTCACCGCCGACTCGCCCGCAGTGGCGAATCTCGTCGGCGAGCAGGCTCGCTACGTCCAGCCCGCACCGAAGGCCGAGCCGGCACCGGCCCGCGCCGGAACCCCGCGCAACAGCAACAACGCGCGCCGCGGCGGCCCGGCCCGCTCCGGTGGTCAGCCGCGCAGTGGCGGACAGCCCCGCAGTGGTGGTCAGCCGCGGAGCGGTGGTGGCGGCCACAGCCGTCGCGCAGCAGGGCCTGCCACGAGCCAGCGCAGCCGCTGATCTCAGGCTGGCACACTGGAGCAGTGACCGTCAGCTCTTCGTCCACGCCCAAGTCAGGGCCCCTCGGTCCGCAGGAACTCGCGACCGCTGCCGTCATGAGCAGCTTCACCGTTGCCCTGACGGTGATCGGCGTGCTCGTACCGATGGCGGCGATCCTTCAGGTCGTCGCCGCGATTCCCATGTCGGTGGTTGCGCTCCGGTATCGGACTCGGGCACTGGTCACGGCTGCGGTGGCCGGCACCCTCGTTGGATTCGTCGCAGCCGGAACTCAGACGGCCATCACCGTCGCCAGCGCCGCCCTACTGGGCGGCCTGGTGGGGCGGGCGAAGCGCAAGAAGCAGGGACTGTTCGGTGTTCTGGTCACCTCGATGGTCGTCGGGCCGGTGCTCGGAGCCCTGACAGTGCTGATCCTGCTCGTTCTCGTTCCGCTGCGCGAGCTGTTTCTCGAGACTCTCCGTAATACCTTCGAGGGCATCTCTCGGCTGCTCGAGCGGACATCGGCGCTGCAAGGCGTTGCCGATGTGATCCGCACCGGCTCCACGGCCGTGCTCGACAACTGGTGGTGGTGGGCCGGCGGGTCGATCGCCTTCGGCATCGTCACCGGAACGCTGTTCGCGTGGCTCATCCTCACCGCCATCCTCGACCGTCTCTCCACCATTCCCACCCCCGAGCCTCTGGGCTCGAGCGCCGACGACGAGATCGGGCCGCTGCCGGTCACGCTGAATGCGGTCGGATTCCGCTACCCGGGAAGTACGACAGCCGCGTTGACGGGCGTCGCCCTTCGCATCGAAACCGGTGAGTTCGTGGCGATCGTCGGCCACAACGGTTCCGGGAAATCGACGCTGACGCGGATCCTCGCCGGCCTCGAACCGTCGGAGGGCACCGTGAGTCGGCCCGGCTCGACCGGTCTCGGACGGTACGGCGGCACCGCGGTGGTGCTGCAGCGCCCCGAAAGCCAGATCCTCGGCACCCGCGTCGCCGACGACGTGGTGTGGGGACTGCCGCCCGGCGATTCGCGTCCCGACGTGGAGGCGCTGCTCGACGAGGTCGGACTCGGCGGCATGGGAGCCCGCGACACCGCCTCCCTGTCCGGCGGCGAAATGCAGCGACTCGCCGTTGCCGCAGCACTGGCTCGCCGTCCCGCACTGCTCATCGCCGACGAGGCAACCGCGATGATCGACGCCTCGGGGCGCGAACACCTGGTCTCGCTCCTCGCCGAACTGCCCCGCAGGCACACGATGTCGGTCGTCCTCGTCACCCACCATGTCTCGGACACCGTCGCCGCAGATCGCGTCGTACATCTGCACGAGGGATATCAGGTGCAGCACGACTCGATGTGGATGCACGCTCGAACAGAGAATCCCGTTGCACTGCATGATAATTCGAGTGGTCGGCTCCTCGAGCTGAACAGCGTCCAGCACACCTACAACCGACGCACCCCGTGGGCGCAGGCCGCACTGGACGGTATCGACATCACCGTCAAGCGCGGTGAGGGTGTGCTCGTTCTCGGCGGAAACGGTTCGGGCAAGTCCACTCTCGCGTGGATCATGGCCGGCCTCACCGGCCCGACGGCAGGCACCGCACAGCTCGACGGCAAGGCGATGACCGCACGAGTCGGCGACGTCGGCCTCGCGTTTCAGCACTCCCGCCTCCAGTTGCAGCGGCGCACCGTCTCCGAGGACATCGCGGCCGCCGCTGGACCCGAAACCGGTTCTGCCACAGTATCGGCCGCAATGGACGCCGTGGGCCTGGACAGATCGTTGGCCGCTCGCGATATCGACTCGCTCAGCGGTGGCCAGATGCGCCGCGTCGTACTGGCCGGGCTCATCGCGCGACGGCCTCGAATGTTGGTTCTCGACGAACCCCTGGCCGGGCTCGATCCACCCGGACGCGACGACATCATCGGCGTTCTCGCCGGACTGCGCGATCGCGGCGTCGCCATCGTCGTCATCTCGCACGACGTGGACGGTATGGACACCGTCTGCAGCCGCACCATCACCATGGCCGACGGCCACATCGTCTCCGATTCGATCCTGGGGAGCGTGCATTCGTGACCACCGTCGTACTGCGTCAGGTTCCGCGGTTCTCGCCGATCCATCGGCTGTGGGCCGGCACCAAGCTCGTCGTCGTCGTGCTGCTGTCCATCACTCTCGTGGTGGCACCGACCTGGCCCGCGCTCGGCATCGTCTTCGTGCTGTTGGTCATCGCCGCGATCATCGCGCACGTCCCGATCACGGCAGTGCCACGTCCACCGTGGTGGATCTGGGCCCTGTTCGGCGTCGGAGCTCTGATCAATCTGCCGATCGGCGGCGCGGCAGTGCTCGTGTATCTGCGCGCGACGCTGTTCATCTTCGTCCTGCTCGGCGCATCGATGATGATCGGCTGGACTACGTCGATGAGCGACATCGCCCCTGCGGTCTCCAAACTGGGCACACCGCTGAAGAAGCTGAAACTGCCGGTCGACGAGTGGGCGATCGCCGTGGCCCTGAGCCTGCGGTCGCTTCCGCTGCTGATCGAGGAGATGCGCACCCTCAACGCTGCCCGACGCCTTCGCCCCAAACCGGTCGTCAACAGCGCCTCGGACAACTCCCTGGTCGACATCGTCACGACGGTGATGTCGGTGGCCATCCGACGGGCCGACGAGATGGGTGGGGCCATCACCGCCCGCGGCGGCACCGGAATGATCACCGCCACCGAGGCGCGCTTCAAGGCCTCCGACGCGGTGACGCTGATCGTGGTGACGCTCGCGTGCGCCGCAGCCATCGCGATCAGCTTCCTGTGGAGCTGATCTACTCCCCCGCGAGGCGTTCGGTGCGCGAGTTCAGCGCCTTCACGAACACCTCCGGGATATCCCGTGGATCCTCGGCCACGTAGCTCGTACCGCCGGTGACAGCCGAGATCTGCTGCAGTGCAACCGGATCTGCATCGCCGGTGACGCCGACCGTGATGATCACGATGGGACGCACCGGATCCTGTTCCTTCTGCAGTGACGCCAGCAGCTGGTCGAGGCTGATGCTGCCCTCGTCCTCGTTGGCCCCGTCGGTCAGGATGATGACGCTGTTGACGTAGTCGGGGTCGTACCCCTCCTTCACCCGCCGGAACGCCGCCAACGTGGTGTCGTAGAGCCCTGTTCCGCCCCCGACGAGGCTGGGCAGGCCCCGGATGGCGTCGAGGATCGCCTGACGCTGCGGCTTGCCGTCGAACGTATTGCTCACCGGGCCGAGCGGTACCAGTTCTCGATAGTCCTGTTTTCCACCACCGAGTCCGATGGAGAATGCCCACAGACCCATCTGGGTCTGGTCGCTGAACAGATCGTTGGCACCGACCGATGCATCGACGGTCAACGCGATGCGCGTCGAGTCGCCCGATCTCGCGGCCATCGAACCCGACACGTCCTCGACGACGAGGGTGCGGAGCGGTAGCGCGAGCACGGCCCAATCCCGCAGCGTCGTCTCGATCGACAACGGGTTCTTGATCTCGAGCGACGCGACGGGCCCGACGCCTCGGCCCTCGGGAAGTGGTGTGCCACTGGACGTTCGGAAGCCTGCTGCAACCATGGTCTCAGCGGCCGAGGCGGTGGCGAGAACGGAGCCCAGTGCCGCTCCTGCCTGCTTGACGCGATCGTAGTCGGGCCCGGCAGGAGCGGTCACCGCCAGCGGGTAGTTGAGGAAGTAGCTTCCGGTCGGCGGAACCGATGCGGTCAGAGTCGATCCCGGATTTCCGGCTTCGTACGCCAGCAGTGCCTGTTCGGTGGCCACACTGGTACCGCCCTCGGCGGCTACCTGGGCCACCAGATCCGGCGTGTCGTGCGGAGTGTCCGCGATGCGCCCGAAATCCTGCGCCATCGGAACCAGTGCCGCCGATACGGCCTTCGCGTCCGAGATCGCCACCTCGGATTCGGCCAGCGCACCGAGAATCGCGGCATTGGAGGCACTGCTGGTCAGAGGGTCACCGATGCGTTGACCGGGAAGCTGAAGCACACTGAGCCAGGTATCGGTCACCGGCACCGCATCGGAACTCGACACCAGGATCGGCAGTGTGTTGGCGACGGATGTCTTCGCCAGCTCGGGCAGGGCACCGGTCGAGCGCAGGGTCTTGAGCAGCCACAGCGTCGAATCCGGGATCCACAGGTCCGGACGATCGTCATCGGTTCCCGCGATTTCGGTGGCGGTGTCCGTGGGCCGCTCGGGCCGGACCTCGAAGTTCACGCAACCGCGGGCGACCTCGTCGGCCTGCGAAAGAATCTGCTCGACCGGCTCGGCGATCGAGGTGTCCACCGCCAGCGACACGGTATCGAGCGAATCGCAGGAATTCGCGCCGGATGCGCGCACCGCCTGCACTCCGAACCAGCCACCGACCACGAAGACCACCGCAGTCAGCGCGAGAACCGCCCAGGTCCACACGCGGCCGAACCTGGAACTACTACCGCTGTGACGTCCCGACATCGCTGGCTCCCCCTGCTTCGATCCCCATCATCACCGACGTGATGGGGCCCCGGATCCTCCGCGCATCGAAGTGCCTCGCTGCGTGTGGTGCATACCATAGCGGGTCACCGGTACAGGAGCTCAACCTCGGGCTCCGGCTCGCTACTGGCTGAGATGACTCAGGCGGCGCCTCTCGGAATCGGTCGATCCTCCTCGTGCCTCGGGTCCAGTTCCATGGCTTCACTCGTGGACAGTTCACTCGCGGCGAAGGTCGGATCGTCAGCGAAGGACTTGATCCGCGCAATTCGGTAGATGATCAGACCGTACAGAACCTTCGCGAGAATGTCGGCTATCGAGTAACCGATCTGCTTACCGGTCCAGGCCGCGGCACCGTCGATGCCCAACTGCGGCAACAGGTATGCAATCGGGTACACACCCCACGTGATCAGCAGCAGAAGCCTGAGCTGACCGATCGACTTGCGCACCTGTTCCGGTTGATTGTCGAGGGACTTCGTGACCTCTACGAACAGGACGTAGAGAATGTAGACGAAGGGAATGGACGACAGCGTTCCGAAGAGGTTTCGAATTCCGTTGTCCCCACTCAGTTCTCCAGGATATCCGAGTGCAATCATCAACGCCGCAGCGGGGATGAGCCGCAGCAGCAGACTGGTCTGAAGCTTGCGCGCGAGCGCCAGTACGGCGACCAACTCGAGGAGAAGCAACGGCACAGTGAGCAGCCAGTCGACGTATCGGTAACCCTCGTTGAACCCCTCTCCTACAACTTGGCTGTAGGTGCCGCGTCCACCGACCGCGTCGGTCTGAAACGAGTCGTTGAACGAATTGAAGATTCGGAAGTAGTGGTACGCGGCGATGCCACAGACGACGGCTGCAACACACATGGCCTGCCTGTACCGGGGCAAAATCCTAGGGAGACAGGCGATCATGAATAACGCAGCAAAGAGCTGCGACGCAATGACCAACGAGAAGATGTTGTAGATGGTGTCGTGTTGGGCGGTGGTGAGAGTATCGGGTATCACGGGGTGTCCTCCGGTCAGAAAGTAGCGAAGTTCGCTGGCGAGGAGAGGACGACCGGGAGTGTCAATAACCTGCCGTGGTCTGAAGACCGCTGCGAACTATCTCGAACGCTAGACCCAACGCCGGCAAATAGTTGCCCGAAATCGACTATTCGAATATTTCAGTTCGGAAAACCTGCACACAGCCCATGATTGCCGCGAATTTCGTTGTCGTCGCGAACCTTTCGGGTCGATGCCGTCGTTAGCGACCAGAACGGCTTCTCAGCGCATTGACGAAGACGTTGGGGATCTCGGCGGGATTTCGAGCGACGAAGCTCGTCCCACCGGTTGCGGCCGAGATCTGTTGCAGCACACCGGCATCTGCGTCGTCGGTGATGCCGATGGTCACGATGACGACCGGCTTGGACGGGTCCTGCTCGGCTCGGAGAGTGGACAGCAGCTCGTCGAGCGAGATGCTGGCGGGGTCCTCGTTGGTGCCGTCGGTGAGGATGATGACGCTGTTCACGGCATCGGGGTCGTAGCCCTCCTGCACGGAGCGGAACGCTGCCAACGTGGTGTCGTAGAGACCGGTACCACCTCCGACCAGGGTCGGAAGCGTTCGAGTCTGCTGCAGCAACACCTCACGCTGCGTGGTGTTGCCGACCTTTTCGTCCATTCGCCGGATCGGTGCGAGCTCACGGTAGTCCTGCGATTCGCCGCCGAGTCCGATCGAGAAAGCCCACAACCCCATCGACGCGTTGTCGGGGAAGAGCCGATTTCCGGTTTCGCTGGCCTGCACCGTCAATGCGATACGTGAATCGGCCCCGGCGCTGTAGTTCATCGATCCCGAGACGTCCTCCATCACCAGCGTCCGTGACGGAAGCGCCAACACCTGGTACTGACGCAACGTCGACTCGGCGGCCTGCTGATCGGCGATCGTCAGGGGTGTGACGTCCCCAATCCCACGATCGGCGTCCAGCGGGGCCATGTCCGCGGACCGGAACCCGCCGTCGGACAACGCCTGCTGTCCTCGATCGGATTCGATGGCCGCGGCCAGTGCCGTCCCGACGGACTTCGCGGTCTCGTGTCGATCGCCTGCGGGTTCGGTCACCGCCAGCGGAAAGTTCAGGGAAATGGTGCCCGTCGGCGGCACCGTCGCGCCCAGTTCGACGCCCGTGTCCTGCTGATAAGCCAGGAAGGCCTGCTCGGAGACCACCGCGACGCCTCCGTCGGCGACCAGATCGTCGAGCCGTACCGTCGGATCGGCTTCGCCGCGGGTGGCGGCCTGAGCCTGCGCGATGGGAACGAGCGCCGACCCGACCGCGTCGAGCAGCTCCTCGTCCGATCCTGCCTCGGCCACCGCTCCGAGGATGGCCGCGTCGGACGTGGTGTTGGCCAATGGGTTACCGATACGCAGGCCTTCGAGCTTCAATGCGGTGAGCCAGGTGTCGAAGAACGGCACCTCGTCCTTGCGGGCAGCGAGCACGGCCGGTGTACCGGCAATTGACTGACTCGCCAGGTCGATCAACGACGCGGTGGACCGCACGGTCTTGCCGATCCACAGCGACGAATCAGGAACCCAGAGCGAGGGAACATCGTCGCCCTTGGCCACCGCGGCCGAGACCTGACCCGACTCGGTGGCGGTGACCTCGATACCGGCACAACCCAGGTCCTCGGCGGAGGTGTTGTCGACGATCTGCTCCAGCACGGGTGCGATCGCCGGATCAGCGGCCAGCGAGTAGGACTGCGTGTCGCCGCAGGCGGACCCGAAGGCCTTCAGCGCGACAAACGCTCCGCCGCCGACCACGAGCAGCAGAACTACGGCGACGACGACGTACTTGGCGAACCCTCTGCTGCTCGTCGCGGACGACGGCGCACTGTGCCTACCGGGCATGCATCTCCACTCCTACACCGTCAGGCGTAGATCTTGACGAACGTCTTCAGCGAGTTCTCGATGTCGCCCTTGAGTGCGCGTGCGACGCCGGAGCCGATCGGGCCGAACAGTGGCGCACCGCCGAGGTTGACGTCGATGGTGATCTCGGAACCGTCGCCCTTGGATTTCACGGTGAGATCGAGGCCGATCTTGACTCCGCCCTTACCGTTTCCCTTGAGCTCGAGCTTCTTGGGCGGATCGTAGGACTCGATCTTCCAGGACACCCGGTTGCGCATGCCCTTCACGCTGGCGATGGAGTCCAGGGTGGTGCCGACGGCCAGCTGCTCGGGCAGCTCACCGCGCCACGCTTCGTGGATGGAGAGCCACTGCTCGTAGCCGGACAGATCGGACGCGTGCGCCCACGTCTGCTCGGGGGTCAGCGGGACGTCGAGGGAAACCTTCAGCTTGGCCACAGCAGGGATGGTAACCGCTGTACGAAAAATGTCCGTGTGAGGGCTTCCTCACACGGACATTTTCGGTGGAGCTGCGGTCGACTAGTGAGCGCTGGCCTTCTCCGCACCGATACCGGTGAGAGAGCGAACCTCCATTTCGGCCTGCTTGTCGGTGTTCTCGGTGTCCTTCGAGATCAGTGTTCCGACGATGCCGAGGATGAATGCCAACGGAATCGAGACGATGCCGGGGTTGGAGAGCGGGAACCAGGCGAAGTCCGAGCCGGGAATCATCGACGTCGGCGATCCGGAGACGGCCGGGGAGAAGATGATCAGCACGATGGTCGAGATCAGGCCGCCGTACATGCTGAACAGCGCGCCCGTGGTGGTGAAGCGACGCCAGAACAGCGAGTACAGGATGGTCGGCAGGTTCGCAGCTGCGGCGACAGCGAAGGCGAGTGCCACCAGGAAGGCGATGTTCTGCCCGTTGGCGAGAATGCCGAGGCCGATGGCCAGCAGACCGATGACGACGGCCGTGATGCGCGAGACCTTGACCTGCTTCTTGTCGTCCACCTTGCCCTTCTTGATGACGCTCGCATAGATGTCGTGAGCGAACGACGCCGAGGCGGTGATCGTCAATCCGGCGACGACGGCCAGGATGGTCGCGAAGGCGACCGCCGAGATGACACCGAGCAGAATCACGCCGCCGAGCTCGAAGGCCAACAGCGGAGCAGCGGAGTTCTGACCGCCGGCCGAGGCCAGGATGCGGTCGGGTCCGACGATCGCTGCGGCTCCGTAGCCGAGCACGAGGGTGAACAGGTAGAACGCACCGATGAGCGCGATGGCCCACACGACGCTGCGACGAGCTTCCTTCGCGGTGGGAACGGTGTAGAAGCGCATCAGCACGTGCGGCAGACCCGCGGTACCGAGGACGAGTGCGATACCGAGCGAGAGGAAGTTGATCTTCGAGGTGGCACTGCCGCCGTACTGAGCACCGGGCTCGATGACGTCACGGGCAGCGACCGCCTCGCTTGCCGATCCGGCGACCATGGCCTGCGCGCTGCCGAGCAGCTCGGAGAAGTTCAGGCCGAACTTGGCGAGCACGAGCACGGTCATGAACGCGGCACCGGCGATGAGCAGAACGGCCTTGATGATCTGGACCCAGGTGGTGCCCTTCATGCCGCCGATGAGCACGTACGCGATCATCAGCACGCCGACGATGGCGATGACGATGGACTGCCCGGTGCGGTCGGAGATGTCGAGCAACAGTGCGACGAGTCCGCCTGCTCCGGCCATCTGCGCGAGCAGATAGAACAGCGAGACCGTCAAGGTGGACAGTGCGGCCGCGGTACGAACCGGACCCTGCTTGAGCCGGAAGCTCAGCACGTCCGCCATCGTGAATTTACCGGTGTTCCTGAGCAATTCGGCGACGAGCAACAGCGCAACCAACCAGGCGACGAGGAAGCCGATGGAGTACAGGAAGCCGTCGTAGCCGTAGACGGCGATGGCGCCGGCGATACCGAGGAAGCTTGCCGCCGAGAGGTAGTCACCGGCGATGGCGACGCCGTTCTGCGGCCCGGAGAAGCCGCCGCCCGCGGTGAAGAACTCCGCGGAGGTCGCGTTCTTCTTCGATGCGCGAATGACGACGGCCATCGTGATGATGACGAACGCGCCGAAGATCGCGATGTTGACGAGTGGTTCACCGACGGTGGTGTCGGCGGCCTGGGCAAGAATGTTCACGACTTGGCTCCCTGGGAGGCTTCCATCTCGGCGCGCAGGGCTGCGGCGCGAGGATCGAGTTCACGGTTGGCGAACTTCACGTAGATGCCGGTGATGGCGAATGTCGTGACGAACTGGCCGAGGCCGAGCAGCAGACCGACGTTGATGTTGCCCCACACCTTGGTGGACATGAAGTCCACGGCGTAGGTGCTCAGCAGCACGTAGATGACGTACCAGACCAGGAAGAACCCGGCCATCGGGAACACGAAGCTACGCAGGCGACGCCTGAGTTCCTGGAACTCGGGACTGGCCTGCATGTCGACGAACGCTTGCGCGTCCGGTGGCGAATTGGTTTCCGGTGCGGTCACCTTGGACTCCTGAAGTAGATGTGAGCTGTAGCTGACTCGGAACAGTAGTGAGAGTCAGGTCACAAAATCAGGAGGTGGTGTCGATCACACGATGGGCTGCGGGAGTGTGCGACGAGCGGTCGAGAATGGCAGTTGAGCGGCCCTGCGGGAGTGGAGCCTGCGGAATGACCCAGTCGGTCAGGAGTGGAGCCTGCGGAATGACCCAGGTGTTTCAGAGTTCGCGCTCGCGATCTTTGCCCATGTCGAGGCCTTCGGGGAGGTGCAGTCGCGCGAAGATACGGGAGATGTCCGACGGGATCGTTTTTCGGGTCGCCAGGCTGACGGCGATCATCGAGGCGAAGGCGATCGGCACGCTGACTGCGGCGGGGTAGCCGAGGATCGCTGCCGCCCAGCCGCCGAGGACGCCGTCGGAGATGGGGGTGACGACGGAGATCGATGCGGCGACGAGTGAGATGCCGCCACCGAGGAGCAGTCCGGTTGCCGCTCCCGCTGCGGTGAGTCCCCGCCACCAGATGCCCAGCACCAGTAGTGGACACAGGGTGGATGCCGCGACGGCGAAGACGAGCCCGACGGTGCGCGAGAGGTCGAGTGAGACAACGCCGATGGACAGTGCCAGCGGTACCGCGCCGGCGAGTATCGCAGCGACGCGAAAGTCTCGGACCTTGCCCGAGAGGACGTCGGTGCTGAGCACGCCTGCGATGCTGACCAGCAGACCCGAGGAGGTCGACAGGAAAGCAGCGATGGCACCTGCGGCCACCAGTGCGGCGAGCAGCTGGCCCGGAATGCCGGACAGTACCGAGCCGGGCAACAGCAGGACGGCGGCGTCCGATGCTCCGGTGATCAGCAGCTGCGGTACGTACAGCCGGGCGAAGACGCCGAGAACCGTCGGGAACAGGTAGAACATGCCGAGCAGCGCCAGCACGGTGAGCGAGGTCAGTCGCGCGGCTCGGCCGTCCGGGTTGGTGTAGAACCGCACCAGCACGTGCGGCAGCCCGAGGGTGCCGAGGAACGTGGCCAGGATCAGCGAGTACACCTGGTAGAGCGGGTGTGCCCCGCCCAGTCCCCCGCCCGGCATCGCCCAGGCGCGGTCGGTGGTCGGCGCGCCGGCGACCACCGGAACCGGAGAACCTGCGTCCAGGGTGAGCAACGTACCCGAGCCGAGTCGGTGTTCGCCTGCGTCGAGATTCACACGTCCGTCAACGCTCTGCTCGTCCAAGGTTCCTGTCACGGACACCACGATCGGCGAGTCGACCTGCACGAGCACGTCGGTGGTGATGTCGACGACGGTCTGTTCGGTCACCGTGGGTGGGGCCGGGCTGCCGACGCTTCGGTCGTCGGCGAAGAAGTGCACGGCCAGCACCAGAGCCGGAATGGCGATCGCAGTGAGCTTGAGCCAATACTGGAACGCCTGGACGAAGGTGATGGAGCGCATTCCGCCGCCGACGACGTTCGCGATGACGATCAACCCCACGGCCAGTGCCCCGACCCAACCGGGCACGCCGAGCAGAATGTTCAGAGTCAGGCCCGCGCCCTGGAACTGTGGCACCAGGTACAGCGCGCAGATGACCACCACCACCAGCATCGCCACGGTCCGCAACCACGGTGCGCCGAGCCGAAATTCGACGAAGTCGGGCACCGTGTACGCACCGCTTCTGCGCAGGGGGGCGGCGACGAACAGCAGCAGACCCAGGTAGCCGGCCGTGAAGCCGACCGGATACCACAGCGCATCGGCTCCATACTTCGCGATGAGCCCTGCGACCCCGAGAAACGATGCAGCAGAAAGATATTCACCGCTGATGGCGGCGGCATTCCAGCGTGGTCCGACGGAGCGGGAGGCCACCAGAAAGTCGGAGGTGGTGCGGGCCAACCGAACTCCGTAGACACCGATGCCGACGGTGGCCACAGCTGCGGCGAGCAGCGCTATCACCGTCGCGATCGGGATGGATTGGTTCACTGGACGCCGATCTCCTGATCGTGGCTCCGAGCACCGAAACTCATGTGGTGATCGGAGTCGGGGTGGGACACTGAGTCGATGCACGTGCCGAGCGTGACCCGATGACGGTATCGACGGCCGTCGCCGCATGTCTGCCGTTCGCGGCAGGCGCTGTGTTCGCGCATCTGCCCACCGCCGCGGTGGCGGCGGGCCTCGGCTCTCTGAACACCGGTTCCGTGCTCGCTCGATTCACTGCCGGATGGCTGACAGGCGTCGCGGCCGTCACCGCCGCAGGGTTGGTGGTCATGGACACTGCGGTCCTGGCGTCGGACTCGTCCGGCTGGGTGCGCTGGCTGAGAGTCGCTCTCGGTCTCGTGCTGCTCCTTCTCGGCATCCGCAAGCTGGTCGCGCGGGTGCGGAACGGCCCGACGCAGGAAGAACCGGGGTGGGTCGGAACGGCCCGCAACCTCAGCGGGGCCAAGGCTTTCGTCACTGCGTTCTTGCTCGGTTCGGTGAATCCGAAAAGTGCCGTCATCGCGCTTTCGGCCGTGGCGGTGATCGTCGACGCGTCCTCGGTAGTGGCCGCCCAGATCGCCGCCACGGTGGTGTTCGTGGTCGTATCGAGCCTGGGCGTCGCTGCACCTGCCGTCGCGCTGCTCGTCTTCCGCGACCGTGCCCGACGACCCATGAGCACCGTCGTCGACCGGTTCGTCGAGTACAGCGACATGGTCCTGATCGCGATACTGCTGGCCCTCGGCCTGTACATGACTGTGAACGCTATCTGATCGTCGATCGCGTCAATCGTCCATCAGGACGATGAAGTCGTGCTCGTTGCGTTCGGCTCGACGTGTGTACATCCAGCCGACGCCGAACAGCATCGGATAGATCGCTACCCCCAGCACGATCCACTGCAGCCCGATGCCGAGCAGCTGAACGTCGGTCACACGTGCCAGACCCAGCCCCAGAAGGGGAATTGCGAACAGGATCGACAGCGTCATCACCGCCAGGCGCACCGACAGCAGCAGTTGTGCACGAACCAGGCTACGGACCAGGGCGTCGCCGACCTCGGTTTGCTCCTGCACCTCGACGCGGGTGCGCACCATCCGTGCGCCGCGACGTTGCGAGAGCACCACCCGCTGCCGGTGTGGCTGGCTCACTGCCTACTCCTCGTCACCTGGACGACCACGATTGCAACGGACCGCGGACCAGCCGGTCCTTGAGTTCTCTGGCGTGCCTACGGCTCACCGGCAGTTCACAGGCTGCCAGGTTTCCGCTGGCCCGTAGGCACACCACCAGACCCGAACCGACGCTTCGGATCCCCGTGACCAACCGTAGCGAGACCAGGTAGGAGCGGTGCACGCGCAGGAATCCGGCCTCGGCCCAGCGACTTTCGAGAGCGGAGATCGGTATACGCACCAGATGCGAGCCGTTGGAGGTGTGCAGTCTCGCGTAGTCACCGTCGGCCTCCACCCAGGCGACCGACGACCGATGCACCAACGTCGTGGTACCGCCGAGTTCGACGGGAATGACCTCGTCGGCCGAGGTGTCCGCGGACTCGGCCGGTCGACGGCGCGCGAGCAACACCCGGCGCAGTGCCTCGGCGAGACGATCCTCTCGCAACGGCTTGAGCAGATAGTCGACGGCACCGAGGTCGAACGCAGCGAGCGCTCGGTCGTCGTGGGCGGTGACGAACACGACCGCGGGTGGCCGCGCGAACGCCGATAGGATGCCGGCCAGTTCGAGGCCGTCGAGTCCTGGCATGTTGATGTCGAGGAATACTGCGTCTACCACTGCCTGCGCAGAGGTCTGTTGGAGCTGCCGCAGGGCAGTCGTGGCGTCCTGCGCTGTGAACACCTCGGCGACGGTGTCCTGCTGGCGCAGCAGAAAGGCGAGTTCGTCCAGTGCCGGGCGCTCGTCGTCGACGGCGAGGACGGTCAGTCCCCGGCCGGAAGTGGTGTTCGCGGCCTGCGTCATGCCCGCACACCCGGCCTGAATTTAGGCACCCGCATGCTCACTTTGGTGCCTGCGCCCGGTGCGGTGTCCACGACGAGACCGTAGTCGTTTCCGAAGGCCGCCCGCAGCCGATCGTCCACGTTCGCCAATCCGACATGGGCCGCGTCCTCGGTATGCAGGCTTCCCGAGCGCAACACGTCGGGATCCATGCCCACACCGTCGTCCTCGATACTGATCACTGCGTCGGTGCCCTCGTCGGCGGCGATGATCGTGACGCGGCCGCCGTCGGCCTTACCGGAGAGGCCGTGCCGGACGGCGTTCTCGACGAGGGGCTGCAGTGCGAGGAACGGCAGTGCGACGCCCAAGACCTCGGGAGCGACCTGCAGCGTGACCTGCAGAGAGTCGCCGAAGCGGGCACGTTCGAGTGTCAGGTACCGGTCGATGTTGCGCAGCTCGTCCGCGAGGACCGTGAACTCGCCTGCGTTGCGGAACGAGTAGCGGGTGAAGTCGGCGAACTCGAGCACCAGCTCCCGCGCCCGATCCGGGTCGGTGCGGACGAACGACGCGATCGTGCCGAGTGCGTTGTAGATGAAGTGCGGGCTGATCTGCGCGCGCAGCGCCCGCACCTCGGCGCGGTCCAAGCGTGCGCGCGAGGCGTCGAGTTCGGCGAGTTCGATCTGACCGCAGGCGTAGCGCGCGACCTCGGCGATGGCCCCGAGCATGCCCGGCCCCGGCTCGGCGACGACAGCGGCACCCAGCACCCCGACCACCGGGGACTCGTCGACGACCATGGGCTGCACCACCAGCGCCTTGACCTCGTGAATCGAACCGAGCGGCAGACGCACCAGGACGCGCCGCTGCCCGTCCACCGCCCGCTTCGCCGCCTCGACGAAGGCCGGTGTCAGCTCGTCCCACGGCCCGTCCCAGGCCAGCAGCGAACCGTCGGGATCGCAGATGCCCAGCGCGTCGGCACCCGTCAGCACGCGCAGGTGCGGCGCAGCAACGGCTGCCGACCGGGCGTCGAGTCCGTCGCGCAGTGGCTTGGCCGCCAGCGAGGCGGTGTGCAGTGTGGAGTGCACGGCCCGTTCGGCGGGCGTGGTCAGATCGCGTCGACCACGCAGGCTGATCAGAGCGATCACCGTGACGATGAGCGCCACGATCACCGCCATCCACGCGAGAGCCGCGGTCATCGGATGCACGTGCTGGACGTCGGCGTGTTCAGGAAGCGTTCGACGAGCCAGTCGACGCCGATCGCGTTGGCGGCCAACTCGGCATGGCCCTGCTGCGGTTCGGAGCGAAACTCGATGTCGTCGCCGAGTCCGCAGGCCGCGTCCACCGCGTCGCGGGTCCACCGCGGATCGACTAGGTCGTCGCGCTCGCCGACCAACACGAACATCGGCACCTCGGTGCCGGAGGTAGGCAGGGCCACCGATTCGAGCCAGTCCGTCATCCGGTCCGCGGCTTCCTCGGTGGCCGGGACGGCGTCCGCCGGATCGAGGACGGCACCGGCGTCGGCCTTGGAGAAGCCGAGCAGATCACTGCAGGCGGTCAACGCGGTCACGTTGTCCGCGAAATTGCCGCGAATGTAGTCCGAGCGTTCGGCACTCGGATTCGCGATGCGCAGACCCTCGTACAGGTACGGCACCAGCAGCTGACGCGACAGGGTCTGTTCGGTCTCGGGAGCGAAGAATCGACTCAGATCGACCGTGGGCGAGAGCGCCGCAGCACCGACCAGTTGCAGACCGTCCCCGTAATCCGCGTTGCGCTCGGCAGCAGCCCAGACTGCTTGTCCGCCTTGAGAGGTACCCACTGCGCCCCACCTGGTGCCGACCTCGGGAACCACGTTGCGGGCCGCACGCACGGCGTCGATGATGTCGTAGGCCGCGGCGTCGCGGTCGAGGTAGGCCGGATCCCCCGGTGTGCCGAGACCCTGATAGTCGGTCACCACGACCACTGTGCCGCGTTCGAGGAACGGGGTCACCAATCCGATGGTGCCCAACAGGTTCGGGTAGAGCGAGGGCGCGCATTCGTCGGTGACACCGGTGGTGCCGTGTCCCACCGAGACGATCGGCCAACCACCCGGGGGCGCAGAACCCCTTGGCACGAACACCGTTCCCGACGTCTCGGTACCGCCGCCGCTCACCCCGTCGGTGGTGCGGTAGACGATCTTCGTGGCCGTTCCGCCGAGGTAGGCCACACCGATGTCGACCTGACCGAGCAACGTCGACGACACGATCTCCCCGCGTTCGAGCCCTTCGGGCGCCGCGGTCTCGGTGGTCGCGGAGCCGGGTTCGACAGGATCGGCAGCAGGAGTGCTGCACGCGGCAAGGGTGAACACCAGCGCCGCGGCGGCGACCAGCCCGGTCGACCTCACTGTCTCTGCGCTCCTACATAGTGCGTCGTCTACGGTGTGCGTCGTGCGATGCGAGCCTCGGCCGCAATTTCTTCCACGTCCAAGCCATTCAACACTGCCCGCAGAGCTTCGTCCTCCAGCTCCCCCGAGTCGCGGGCTGCGATGAGGGCCGCCCGCTGCGCGACCAGGACGTTGTGTCGCAGGGTGTCGAACAGCGCTCCGGCCGCCGCGATCCGCTTCTCGCGGTCCTCGGTCTCGTCGGCATCCAACCGAGCGCGCACCGAGCGTCGGACGCGCTCGATCACCTCGTCGATGCGCTCGCCGTCCACTCCGGCGATTCCTTCCTTCGCCGCGCGCTGGAGGTAGTCCTCTGCCGCCGTACGGGCGATGGCCTGTGAGAGCAGACGCTGATTGTCGTTGCGCTGCTGCTCGAGTGGATCTGCGACGTCGAGCCGGCGGATCAACAGCGGAAGCGTCAGCCCCTGCAGCAGCAACGTACCGACCGCGACGACGAACGCCACGGCCTGAATCACTGCCCGCCCGGGGAATTCGTCTCCGACCACCGTGGTCAGCGGCACACCGGCCGCCGCAGCGAGCGTCACCACCCCGCGCATCCCGGCCCACGAGAGCACCAGGTTCTGCTGCCACGTGAGACCGGCCTCAGCCGGGGATGATCGACGAAACAGCTTGCGAATGAATATGTCTCGACCGGAATTGGCGAAGATCCACGCCGGCCGGACCACCATGACCACCACGAGCACCAGCACCGCGTACGCGAACACGTGATGGACCGGCAGCCCCTCGCGTTGCACTTCCTGGATGACGAACTTCAGCTGTAAACCCATGTAGGCGAACACGAATGCTTCGAGCAGCAGATCGAGCGTCGGCCACACCTGTCGTTCCTGGACCCGAGTGGAGACCGACACGTCGGCAGTGACACGGCCCAGCACAAAACCGGCGGTGACGACGGCGAGTACGCCGGACGCGTGTATCTCCTCGGCCGCCAGATACGCCGTGAACGGCAGCACCAGGCCGAGCACGGTTTCCAGCGCCGAGTCCGCGATGCGATTGCGGACGAACCGCACGATACGAGCGAGGATCAACCCCACCAGCACGCCACCCACGATCTCGTACAGGAAGAACAGCACCGGCGAGCCCAGTTCGATCCGACTGCCCGTCACCGACGCAACGGCCAAGGTGAACAGGGTCAGCGCGGCCGCGTCGTTCACCAGGCTCTCGCCGGTGAGGATGGCCATCATCCGCGCGGGCAAGCCGAGCTTGCGGCCGACCGCGGTCGCGGACACCGCGTCGGGCGGGGCGACGACCGCGCCGAGGACCAGGGCCGCGCCGAGAGTGAGTTCCGGGATCAGCAGATTGGCGAACCAGCCGACGACCAGCGTCGTCACGATCACCATGACCAGACCCAGTCGCAGAATCTGGCCGAGGTTGCGCCGGAAGGTGACGAACGAGAAGTCGAGCGCGGCGGAGTACAGCAGCGGCGGGAGTACGACGCCGAGGATCAGCTCGGGCGAGAGGCTGACGTGCGGCACTCCGGGAACGAACGAGGCGATGGATCCGACGGTGACCAGCACGAGCGGAACCTGAAGGTCCAGGCGCTTGGCGAAACCGGCGACCGCGATCGCGAAGATGACTACGAGAAGAAGAATCGGTCCGTCCACACCGACGATTGTGCCGCCAGCCGCACCCCGTGGCGCGGCCGACGGCACCGACACTCACGTCGGACGCCCGATAGGTCCTACTTGTCCGGGATTGCCTTCTTGGCGGCTTCCTGCACCTTGTCGATCTTGTCGGCGTACTTGCCGCCGGTCTTGTTGTCGATGAAGTCCCCGGCCTTCTCCACCACGTCGTCGATCTTGTCCGAGTTCTCGGCCGCAAGGTCCTTGCCCTTGTCGACGATGCCCTTCAGATTGTCTGCGAAGCCCATGACTCTCTCCTGTCGCTAGAGTGATCGAACACCTGGGAGCTTACGTTTTGTACTGCCTGTTGCGTAGTGCCGATCCGAATCGGTGGGCGACCTCGACGAGCGCGATACCGATGCCGCCGATGACCAGAGCACTGGTGGTTGCTCCGACGTTCGACGGATCGAGCTTGAAGAACGTGCGGCAGAACGGGATTGCGAACAGCAGCAGGTAGCCACCGACCGATCCGGCGAGCAGCAGAATCTTCCACCAGTTGTAGGGCCGCGCGACGACGGCCAACACCCACAGCGCGATCATGATCAAGGTGATCAGCGCGGTGGTACTGGCCTGCGTCACCTGGGTCTCGCTGGCGTTCGGGCCGGCATAGACCAGCAGGTAGGAGATGAACGTGCAGGAGCCGACGATCAACCCGGACGGGACGGCCAGGCGCATCACCCGCGACACGAAGCCACTGCGTGCCCGCTCGTTGTTGGGCGCGAGCGAGAGCACAAAGGCGGGAATTCCGATGGTGAACCACGCCGCGATCGTCACGTGCCGTGGCAGGAACGGATACGGAATCGGCTCGAAATGAAAGATCTGCGAGAGCACGCCCGAGAGACCGATGAGGAACGCCAGCAGCACCGAGTACACCGTTTTGGTGAGGAACAGGTTCGAGACACGTTCGATGTTGCCGATGACGCGTCGCCCCTCACCCACGACGTAGGGCAACGTGGCGAACTTGTTGTCCAGCAACACGATCTGCGCAACGGCTCGCGTTGCCGCACTCCCCGAGCCCATCGAGACGCCGATATCGGCGTCCTTGAGCGCGAGCACGTCGTTGACGCCGTCGCCGGTCATCGCGACCGTGTGGCCGCGAGACTGCAACGCGCCCACCATCGCCCGCTTCTGATCGGGCCGCACCCGACCGAACGTGGTCGAACCTGCCACGGCGTCGGCCAGCCGATCGGAATCCTCGGGGAGGTCACGCGCATCGATCGGAGCGTTGCCACCGGGCAGTCCGAGCGAACCCGCGACCGCGCCGACGGAAACAGCATTGTCGCCGGAGATGACCTTGACCTCGACGTGCTGACTTGCGAAGTAGTCCAACGTCTCTCGGGCGTCCTCACGGACCTTCTGCTCGAGAATCACCAGCGCTTGCGGTGTCACGACGCCGGGCGCCTCCGGGTGGTCGACCGAGCGGTCGGAGCTGGCGAGCAACAACACCCTCAGTCCATGGGAACCGGCATCCTCGGCCCGACGGGCAATGTCGGAGGAGGCGTCGAGCAACACGTCCGGAGCACCGAGCAGCCAGTTCCCGTGCTCGCCGTACGACAGCCCGCTCCACTTCTTGGCCGAGGAGAACGGGGCCACGGCCGTCTGCGTCCACCCGGGCGCGTCCGGGTATGCCTCGCCGACGGCCTGCACACTGGCGTTCGGACGCGGATCGTCGCGTGCGAGGGACGCGAGAGCCGCTGTGGCGGAGTCGGAATCGGGCTGGTCGATCAGCACCAGTTCGGACAGACGCATGCCGTTCTCGGTGAGCGTGCCGGTCTTGTCGGCGCACACCACATCGACGCGGGCGAGGCCCTCGATCGCCGGCAGCTCCTGCACCAGGCACTGCCGTTGACCGAGCCGGATCACGCCCACCGCGAAGGCGATCGACGTCATCAGCACCAGGCCCTCGGGCACCATCGGGACGAGCGCAGCCACCATGCCGTTGAGGGCAGGCCGCAAAGCCTGACCGCTGGAGAACAATTGGTTGTAGATGATCAGCGCACCGGCCGGAATCATCAGGTACGTGATGAACTTCAGGATCTTGTCGATACCGCTGCGCAGTTCGGACTTGACCAGGGTGAACTTGCTGGCTTCCTCGGCGAGCTTGGCCGCATAGGCATCGCGGCCCACCTTCGTCGCGCGGTAGGCCCCACTGCCCGCGACCACGAAGCTTCCCGAAAGCACCTGCGCTGCTTCGAGTTTGTGCACCGTGTCGGCCTCACCGGTGAGCAGTGACTCGTCGATCTCGAGGCTTGCGGTCTCGATCACCTCACCGTCGACGACGATCTGATCGCCCGGCCCGAGTTCGACGATGTCGCCGAGCACGACCTCATCGGGCGGGATCTGCTTCGAGACGCCCTCGCGTCGAACCTGGGGCTTGTTCTGACCGACGATGGCCAGGCGGTCGAGCGTGCGCTTGGCACGAATCTCCTGGATGATGCCGATGCCGCTGTTCGCGACGATCAACAGCCCGAACATGCCGTCGATCACCGAGCCCGTCGAGAGCACGATGATCAGCAACACCCCGAGAATGGCGTTGATTCGGGTGAACACGTTGCCGCGAACGATGTCGCGAACCGACCGAGACGCTCGGGCCGGAACGTCGTTGGATTTCCCCTCGGCCCGGAGCTGGGCGACCTCCGCCTCGGTCAGCCCGGCATCCCGCTGCGCATCGGCGTCGATAGACATGCGTGCAGCCTAATGCGGTTCGCTCAGCCCAGCCGAGCCCACCAACGATCGTCGTGCAACGTTCGAGTTGCGTCCATGCGCTGGCCCGGCATCGGCACGGCCACCTGCACTCCGACGTCCTCGGCGGCGGCGTGCAGCCGCACGATCGGCTCGGACCAGGGATGGAAGGCCAGGTTGAACGTGGCCCAATGGATCGGGACGAAGATGCCCGACGCCGTCAGATCGACGTGCGCGGTGACCGCTTCCTCCGGATTCATGTGGATGTCCGGCCACCGCACGTCGTAGGCACCGACGGGAAGAAGCGTCAGATCGAAGGGGCCGTAATTGCTGCCGATCTCGGCGAATTTCGGTGTGTAGCCGGTATCGCCGCCGAAGAAGACGCGTCGAACCGGACCGGCGAAGGCCCAGGACGCCCACTGCGTCGAGTCCCGGGTCAAGCCACGGCCGGAGAAGTGACGCGCCTCGGTGCACGTGACGGTGAGGCCACCGACGTTCGTCTGCTCGTCCCAGTCCAGTTCGATGATCCGCGCGTCGGGCACCCGCCACTTCCGCAGGTGAGCACCGATTCCCAGCGGCACGACGAACGGGGCCGACTGCGTACTCGCCAGCTTCTGCACCGTCACCTTGTCCAGATGGTCGTAGTGATCGTGGGAAATGACGATGGCGTCGACCTGCGGCAGATCGATCAGCCCGACCGGGGTCGGATGCAGGCGCGCGGGCCCCACCACCGAGGACGGCGAGACACGATTGCTCCACACGGGATCGGCGAGGACGCGGTAGCCGTCGACCTCGACGAGCACGCTCGAATGTCCGAACCAGGTGACCGCGAGCTCGCCCGCGTCCACCGGCGCGATCGGCGGTGCCAGCGGAATCGGGCGTTGGGGCCTTCCCTTGCCGCGTTCGGTGAGCAGCGAGACGAACATGTTCTGCTGCCCTTTCTCGCCGCGCCCCGGTACGTAACTGGAGCTGGGGTCGGAGTTGTGGAATCGGCGATCGCGGTATCGCGGCGATCCTGCTGCGTACGGGGTGATGTGCACGCGCCTGGCACCGATGGCCGAGGGCAGACCCCACAGGGCACGCGCCAACCATGCACTGCTCAGTGCTGCTGTGGCTCCCAGTACGAACTTCGTCTTCGTCACGGCCACCACAGTAGGCGGCGCCGACGTCTTCGCAGCTCACCCGTAGCCTTGCCGTAGAATATTCGCGTCGGTTTTGCTGCTAGAAGGGGAGACATTGAGTACCGAACAGCTCGAATTCCAGGCGGAGACGCGTCAGCTCCTGGATCTGATGGTGCACTCCATCTACTCCAACAAGGACAGCTTTCTCCGTGAACTGATCTCCAACTCCTCGGACGCGCTGGACAAGCTGCGCCTGGAGTCGTACCGCAACAAGGACCTGGACGTCGACGTCTCGGATCTGCACATCGAGATCGACATCGACGCCGCAGCCCGCAGCCTCACCATCCGGGACAACGGCATCGGCATGTCGCGCTCGGAGGTCATCGACCTCATCGGCACGCTGGCCAAGTCCGGCACCGCAGAGGTCCGCAAGAAGCTCAAGGAAGCCAAGGACGCAGCCGCATCCGAGGAGCTGATCGGCCAGTTCGGCATCGGCTTCTACTCCACGTTCATGGTGGCCGAGAAGGTCACGCTGCTCACCCGCAAGGCGGGTGAAAGCACCGCCACCAAGTGGGAGTCGACCGGTGAGGGCACCTACGAGATCACCGACGTCGACGACGCTCCGCAGGGCTCCTCGGTGACGCTGGCGCTCAAGCCCGCCGACGAGGAAGACCATCTCCACGACTACGCGTCCGAGCGCAAGATCAAGGAACTGGTCAAGAAGTACTCCGATTTCATCGCCTGGCCCATTCGCATCGACGTCGAGAAGCGCATCAAGAGCCCAGCTGATGAGAATGGCGATGTCGGCGAGGACATAGTCACGATCGAGACGGAGACGATCAACTCGCAGAAGGCGCTGTGGACCCGCTCCAAGGACGAGGTGTCCGAGGAGGAGTACAAGGAGTTCTACAAGCACGTCAGCCATGCCTGGGACGAGCCGCTCGAGGTCATCCCGTTCAAGGCCGAGGGCACGTTCGAATACCAAGCGCTGCTGTTCATTCCGTCGCAGGCGCCGTTCGACCTGTTCATGCGCGAGAGCAAGGCCGGCGTGCACCTGTACGTCAAGCGCGTGTTCATCATGGACGACTCGCAGGAACTGCTGCCCGAGTACCTGCGCTTCGTCAAGGGTGTCGTGGACGCAGCGGACCTCTCGCTCAACGTCTCTCGCGAGATCCTGCAGCAGGACCGGCAGATCCGCGCGATCCGTCGACGCCTCACCAAGAAGGTGCTCTCCACGGTCAAGGAGCTGCAGAGCGAGCAGCCCGAGAAGTACACGACGCTGTGGTCGCAGTTCGGCACGGTCCTCAAGGAGGGCCTGATCTCGGACTCCGACAATCGCGAAACCCTGTTGGGCATTTCGTCGTTCGCGTCCACGAACTCCGAGGAGGGCGTGACCACCCTCGCCGAGTACGTGGACCGGATGAAGGACGGCCAGCAGCAGATCTACTACATGACGGGCGAATCCCGTCAGCAGATCGAGAGCTCGCCGCACATGGAGGCGTTCAAGGCTCGCGGCCTCGAGGTGCTGCTGCTCACCGATTCGGTCGACGAGGTGTGGGTCGGCAACGTCACCGACTTCGACGGAAAGTCGTTCCAGTCCATCGCCAAGGGCGAGGTGGACCTCGACACCGAAGAGGAGAAGAAGGACTCCGAGGCCAAGCGCGAGGAGCAGGACAAGGAGTTCGCGGACCTGCTCACCTGGCTGACCGAGACCCTCGGCGAGGACGTCAAGGAGGTACGTCTGTCGACGCGCCTGACGACGTCACCGGCCTGCGTCGTCGGCGACGAGTTCAGCTTCTCCCCGCAGCTCGAGAAAATGTACAAGGCGTCGGGACAGTTCGTGCCGACCTCCAAGCGCATCCTCGAACTCAACCCCACCCACGATCTGGTGACGGGATTGAAGAAGGCCCGCGAGGATCGCAGCGATGATCCGCACCTCGCCGAGACCGCCGAGTTGCTCTATGCAACGGCCTTGTTGGCCGAAGGCACCGAGCTGAAGGACCCGGCGAAATTCTCCCGATTGCTGGCGGATCGGTTGACCCGCACCATCTGAGCGGCTTCGCCGCATGTGAGTGTGGAGCCTGCGGGTCGTTCCGCAGGCTCCACTCCTGCCTCGTAGCCTGCTACGAAGTCCACTCACGACCCAAGCTGCACAAGAAGATGGAGGACCCGCCCGCCATGACCGACGCACCACTGCTGATCGAGCGAACCGGGGACATCGTCGCCTGGACGTTGAACAACCCCCAGGCCCGTAATCCCATCTCCGAGATGGAGACCATCGACGCTCTCGAGGCCGCGATCGCCGACGCGAACGGGGATCCATCGATCAGGGTCGCCATCCTGACCGGTGCCGGTTCGGCATTCTCGTCGGGCGGGAACGTCAAGCACATGCGGGACAAGCAGGGAATGTTCGGTGGTAGCCCGGCCGAGTTGCGGCAGGGCTACCGCCACGGCATTCAACGAATCCCGAAGGCGTTGTATCACTGCGAGATTCCCACGATCGCTGCGGTCAATGGCCCAGCCATCGGAGCCGGCTGCGATCTGGCATTGATGTGCGATCTTCGAATCGCCTCGACCACTGCGACATTCTCCGAGAGTTTCGCCAAGGTGGGCATCATTCCCGGAGACGGTGGGGCCTGGCTGCTCCCCCGAGCCATCGGCATGGCACGGGCGAGCGAAATGGCGTTCACCGGCGAGGCCATCGATGCTGCAACGGCATTGGAATGGGGCTTGGTCTCTCGGGTCGTCGAGCCCGAGGATCTGCTCGACGCTGCCCACACACTGGCTCGGCGTGTGGCGGCCAACCCACCGCAGGTACTGCGTATGACGAAGAAGTTGTTGCGCGAGGGCCAGCAGCAGAGTCTGGAATCCTTGCTCGAACTCTCCGCTGCCTATCAGGCCATCGCACACCACACCGAGGATCATTCCGAGGCGGTCAACGCGATGCTCGAGCGTCGCGATCCCGAGTTCCGAGGACGCTGACTCGCCAGGTGAGTGGAAACTCGGCCCCCACTACGAGTTTCCACTCACCTGCGACGAAGTCGCCTACTGCTCGGGCAGGATGTGCTCCCCCGTCTTGTCGGTACTCAGTGACAGTGAACTGATGTACTGCTTCTCCCCGTTGGGCCCCGGCACGTTGGACGCGATCATGTCGGGTCGCTCGAATTCCATTCCGCTGACGTGGCACATCACGAGCGCGTCGGACGGATTGCCGTACTCGTCGAACATCGGCAGATCGATACCGTCGTCGGTACGCCGCAGGTAGTACTTGCCCTTGGTTGCCACCGCCAGAATGGGCGGAAGCACCAGTGCGAGAACGAGAGCCACGATCGGCGAGTACGGTTTGATCGCCGATCCGAATGCGCCGAAGAAGACGAGAATCGACAGAATCGCCGACGCCGCCATCGACCCGAAGCCGACCGGATTGATGTTGTAGAGCATGCCGCGTCGAAACTCGGGGACCTTGGGCGAGAGCTTCAGGATGTACTTGTTGAAGACGATGTCCGACGCCACCACCGCGATCCACGCGATACCGCAGTTGGCGTAGAAGCCGAGGATGCTGTTGAGGAAGTCGAACATGTTGGCTTCCATCAGGATCAGTGCGATGGCAAGGTTGAACAGCACGAACACCATGCGGCCGGGATATGTCTTGGTGAGGCGGGTGTAGGAGTTGGTCCACGCCAGCGACCCGGAATACGCGTTGGTCACGTTGATCTTGATCTGACTGATGACCACCAGGATCACCGCGAGGGTCATGGCGAGCCAGCCCGGCATGAAGTTCTCGTAGATCTCCAGGAACTGGTGCACCGGCTCGTTGGCGATGCTGGACCCGTCGACGACGTTGGCGATCAGGTACACGGCGAGGAAGAGGCCGACGACCTGCTTGAGTGCACCGAAGATGACCCAGCCCGGGCCGGCCAGAAGCACTGCCGTCCACCACCGCCGAGAATTTTCGGGAGTCTTGGGCGGCATGAAGCGCAGGTAGTCGATCTGCTCGGCGATCTGCGCAATGAGCGACAGACACACGCCTGCGGCGAGCATGACCGACCCGACGTTGACGCCCTTGCCGTCGGCCCCGTCCTGACCGCCGTAGGCGAAGAACTCACCGACCGAGTCGGGGTTGCTGATCACGAGATACACGAACGGCAGCACCATCAGGACGAGCCACAGCGGGGTGGTCCAGACCTGAAGCTTGGCAAGGGCTTTCATGCCATAGATGACCAGCGGGATCACCATGATCGTGGATACCGCGTACCCGATGGGCAAGGGAATGTTGAGGCCGAGTTCGAGTCCCTGCGCCATGATCGAGCCTTCGAGCGCGAAGAAGATGAACGTGAACGTCGCGAAGATGACGTTGGTGACCACCGATCCGTAGTAGCCGAATCCGCTTCCACGGGTGATCAAATCGAGGTCGATGTTGTAGCGCGCAGCGTAGTAGGCGAGCGGGAGCCCGGTCAGGAAGATCACGACGGCGAACACCAGGATGCCCCACAGGGCGTTACCGGTTCCGTAGGAGATGCCGATGTTGGCACCGATGGCGAAGTCTGCGAGATACGCGATGCCGCCGAGCGCGGACGTCGCGACAACGCCGGTTCCCCATTTACGGTAGCTCCGCGGCGCGAAGCGCAGTGTGTAGTCCTCCAGCGTCTCTTTGAGCGCGGTGTCTGTCGATGCTGGCTGTACGGCGGTCATGGATCAACAACGTAGAACCGCCACATTGCCGGAGTGTCTTGTGACGATGTAGCTACTGTTACTCACTCCGACGATTCGGACATCCGGCGCAGATGCTCGTCACGGAGGGATCGTCAGGCGACTGCGCGTGCCGCCAACAGCGAGAAGTTCGACAACTCGGCACGGAGCAGGTTCATCGCCCGATGCTGGGCCACTCGCACGGCCCCGGCCGTCATTCCGAGCGCTTCGCCTGTTTGCGGTGCCGTGAGACCCCACACCACTCGCATGAGGATGATCTTCCTGTATTTCGGCGGCAGGGTATCCATCAAGGCCTGAGCGTGGCTGCGCAGTTCGTCGCCGAGCGCGACCTGCTCGGGCCCGGCGTCGGTTGACTGCTCCTCGGGCATCTCGTCGACCGAGAACGATTGACGAAGAGCAGATCTACGACCTGCATCGGCCAGCTTGTGTGCAGCGATCCCGTAGACGAACGCCATGAAGGGCTTGCCCATGTCGCGATATTTGGGAATGGCGGTGACCAGTGCGAGGCATACGTCCTGCACCACGTCGTCCGCAGCCACGTCGAGATTCCGGACCCGGGCGGAACAGTAGCGGTGGACCGGTGGCTGGATCAGCACCAGTACGCGTTCGAGTGCGGCACGGTCGCCCGCGACGGCCCGCGGTACGACGTCTTCCAGCGTGTCCATGGAAGTGCTCATGGCCGATCTCCTTCTTGGCAACGCGCGCCCTCACCTGAACGCTCATCGGTACTTCGACGCTGCCGACCGTTCGGCTTGGTCGGATCGGCTACCACATCGAAAGAAAATGTGATTCAGGTAACACGGCGTGTCGTGGAAGCGACGTACCGGACAACATCCACGTCGCGTCACGTGACCTTGACACCGCGGAGCGCACATGAACACCAGTGAGCAGAACCATCTGGTCGGTCGCCGGAGCACCGTCGCCGCTGCGGACGGCACCACGCTCGCAGTGCGCGAGTTCGGACACCCCGATGCAGCTCTGACCGTGGTGTTCGTCCACGGACACTGCCTGCGGATGCAGTCGTGGACCGAGCTGCGCACACACGTCGAGGCAGTCTGGGGCGAGGACACGCGAATCGTTCTCTACGATCACCGCGGCCACGGCGAATCCGGTGCAGCAACGCCGGACAGCTGCACCATCGATCAGCTCGGCGAGGACTTGGCCGACGTGATCCGCGCTGTGGTCCCGGTGGGGCCGTTCGTTCTGATCGGACACTCGATGGGCGGCATGACGGCGCTCTCCTATGCCCGTCAGAACCCGGAGGCCGTCGGCTCACGTCTGGTCGGGGTCGGTCTGATCGCGACGTCGGCCGGTGGGATCACCGACGACGGGCTCGGCAGTTGCCTCGCGCATCCCGCCGTGTCGGCGTTCCAAGCCGCTGTTCGACGCGCCCCTCGACTGATGTCGGGTGCCAAGAAGCTCAGTCGCGGGGTGTGCGCCCCCATCGTCAGGACGGCGGGATGCGGCTCCCACAAAGTCAGCCCGCGGGTGGTGACGCTGGCGACGGCGATGCTGGGTGAGACGTCCATCGTCACGATGTCCGGCTTTCTCGGAGCATTCCGAGGTCTCGACGAGGTAGCCGGCCTGGCCGCGCTGGCCTCGATTCCCACCCTCGTACTCTGCGGCACCGACGACCTGATGACACCGATGCGACACTCGGAAACCCTTGCCGCACATCTGCCCGACGCTCGCCTGGTCCGGGTGGCGCAGGCCGGACACATGGTGATTCTCGAACGGGCACACGAGGTGGCGGACGCCATCGTCGAACTCGTGACGGCCGCTCGACGGGCACACGTGGGAGATCTTGCCCTGGCACGGTAGACCTGCCGACGACTGTGGCCCGCACCGGAATCCGATGCGGGCCACAGCACTGCAGTGAACGATCTACTTCTTGACTGCGGGAGGAGCGTTGAGGAGCTGGATGAACTGTCCGGCGTTACCGATGACCGCGCCGAGGCCACCGGCTGAGGTGCCGGCGAGCGATCCGATGGCACCGAGAGCGATCGCGCCGATGACGCAGCCGCCGATGGGCCCGGCTCCGAGAAGAGTTGCAACCGGTGCGGTCACAACGACTCCGGTGATGATTCCGAGGAGGCATCCACCGACGATTCCGGTTGCAGCACCGAGGAATCCGCCGACAGAGGCGGTGAGGCTGAGGTTGTCCTTGACACCCGCGACAGCGGCAGGCAGGTCGACCTGCTGCAGGCCGGGGAGCGAGGCGGAGACCGGGGTTGCCGCGGCGGGCGAGACATCTGCGGTCAGGGTGGCGTGGTTTCCGTCGATCACGGCGGCGACGGGGTGCGAGAATCCGTCGGCGGCAATGGCCAGCGGAACCGAGTCCACGAGTGCGCCGTTGGCGTCACGGACCACGAGGTGGTTGTCCTCGTTGCTCAGGGTGCCGGCCGTCGTGTCGACGAGGACCTGGTTACCGGCCTGGGTGACGTTCCACCCGACCGGAGTGGCGAGCGCCGGAGCCGGATCCGCGTAGGCGGTGCCCATGGCGGTCGTCATCGCTGCAATGACCAATGCGGACGTTGCCGCGAATCGAGTCAGCTTCATGTTCCTCAGTCTTTCGTCGTGTCCATCACTCGATGCGAGCAGCGAAAAACTATGGGTGGAACACGCGGGTCAGGCGAACCGAGGATGAACGAACGGGGTCGAACCGAACAACGATCCGACGCATCGAGTCATAAGGGACAGAACGACTTTCGAAGTCCAATCGTTTCGTAAACGACTCGCGCGGGTTGTCTCTACTTACCGAAAAGACCCGGCTTGTTGCTGCCTCCGTGGCCCACTCCGAAGTCGTATGCGGACTCGGCGTGCTCGTGCTCGTCCAAGCCGTCGGCTTCGTGTTGTGCGTCGGCGCGCACGCCCATGACGGCCTTGATGGCGAACGCGATTCCGGTGGTGACGATTGCGCAGTAGGCGAAGACCGCGGCCACCGCGATCCCCTGCACCCACAGCTGATGCAGCCCGCCGCCGTAGAACAGACCGTCCACTCCCGCCGGCATCTGCGCGCTGGCCACGAGTCCGATCATCAGCGTGCCGACGATGCCGCCCACCAGATGCACGCCCACGACGTCGAGCGAATCGTCGTATCCGAAGCGATATTTGAGCCCGATGGCCAGCACACACAGCGCGCCCGACGCGACCCCGATCGCTGCGGCACCTATCGGGGTGACCGCCGCACACGAGGGCGTGATGGCCACCAGTCCGGCGACGACTCCCGATGCAGCACCGAACGACGTCGCGCGGCCGTCCCGCAGCTTCTCGACGACGAGCCACGCGGCCATGGATACCGCTCCGGCACCCATCGTGTTCACCAGGGCCACTGCGGCAACCCCGTCCGCGGCGAGGGACGATCCAGCATTGAAGCCGAACCACCCGAACCACAGCAACCCGGCTCCGAGCATCACGGCCGGAAGGTTGTGCGGGCGCATGGGATCTCGCGGCCAACCTCGACGTTTGCCGACCACCAGGGCAAGCACGAGACCGGCAACTCCGGCGTTGATCTCCACCGCAGTGCCGCCGGCGAAATCGATCGCGCCCAGCCGGTTGGCGATCCACCCACCGAACTCACTCGTGAGGCCGTCGAGCGAGAACACCCAGTGCGCCACCGGGAAATACACCAGGGTGGACCACAAGGCCGCGAACACGACCCAGGGAACGAAGCGCATCCGATCTGCGACGGCTCCCGAGATCAACGCCACGGTCACCATCGCGAAGCCCGCCTGGAAGGCCGCGAAGACCAGTGCGGGAACGGTGCCCACCAACGGAATCGACACCGCTCCCCCGGCGGAGGTGTACACCCCACCCAGCAGACCCTCGAAACCTGCGTACTGCAGTGGATTCCCGATCCATCCGCCGATCACGTTGTCGCCGAACACCATCGAGAATCCGAACGCCAACCACAGCAGCCACACCACCGCGATCGCCGACAAACTCATCATCATCATGTTCAGCACGCTCTTCGAGCGCACCATCCCGCCGTAGAAGAAGGCCAGACCGGGCGTCATCAGCAACACCAGCGCGGTACTGGCCAGCAACCATGCAGTATCGCCCGCATCGGGCGCGCCGTTGATCACCTTCCTGCGAACTTCGGCGTGCGCTTCTCGGTACGTGCTCGGCGCGCTTCCTTCATGTCCTCGCTGCTCCACGTGGCCTCGAACGCAGCGGCCTGTTCCGACGTCGGAACATCATGTGCTCCATCATCGTTGAAAACGAGCTTGAGATGCTTCAGCGCCAAGGGCGCGAGTGCGGTGATCGACTGTGCCCACTCCATCGCCGCATCGACGTCGCCGAGCTTGTTGGCCAGCCCGCACGTGTACGCCTGATCGGCGTGCACCCGTTCCCCGCCGATCAGAATCGTGCGTGCGACGCCGCCCCCGGCGAGCGCGGCCAACCGCCGGATGGTCCAGTTGCTCACCGCGATACCGAGCCGCGTCGACGGAATCTCGAAGAATCCACCCGGCGCAACAACCCTCAGATCGCAGGCAATCGCCAACTGTGTCCCGGCACCCACCGCCGGGCCGTTGATCGCCGCGACCACCGGGATCGAGACACGTTCGATCGCCGTCAGCATCTCCTCGAGGATCTGCCCGAAATGCTCGGGAAACGCATCACCGGTCAGATCGGCTCCCGCGCAGAAGCTGGTCCCCTGACCGGTGATGACCACGACCCGCGCGCCGTCACGCTCGGCTTGTTCGACTCCGCGCTGCACCGCGAGGCACAACTCGGAGTTCAATGCGTTCCGTCGATCCGGGCGCTGCAGTTCGAGGGTGACGACATCGCCGTCACGTGTGTGTCCAATCACGAGTGCAGAGGTTACCCACCAGTACAGGAATCGACAGTGTGGGGCCTGATCTACTGGTCTCCATGATCGACACTCGGGTCGCCGTCATCGGTGCCGGCCAAGCAGGACTCTCGGCCGGCTATCACCTGCATCGCGCCGGCCTGACCGCAGGCGAGGGGTTCGTGATGTTGGATCGCTCCCCCGGCCCGGGTGGCGCGTGGCAATTCCGCTGGCCGTCGCTGACCCTGAGCACCGTCAACGGCGTGCACGACCTGCCCGGCATGGCGTTCGCCGAGACCCTCGGCGACGAGCCTGCCGAGACCATCGCGGCCGCCGATGCCGTTCCCCGGTACTACCGCGAGTACGAAGACCGCTTCGAACTGCATGTTCGACGCCCCGTCACGGTGACCGTCGTGTGCGACCGCGAGCCCCGATTCCGGGTCGAAGCGGGCGAGACAGTCGTCATGGCCGAGGGGCTGATCAATGCGACCGGGACGTGGGAGAAGCCGTTCGTTCCGCACTACGACGGTGCCGAGACGTTCGGTGGCAAGCAACTGCACACCAAGGATTATCGGACGGCCGACGACTTCGCCGGCCAGCACGTCGTTGTGGTGGGCGGCGGCATCTCGGCCGTCCAACTGCTCGACGAGATCTCGCAGGTCACGACGACGACCTGGGTGACGCGTCGACCACCGGTGTTCCGGGACAGCGAGTTCGATCACGATGCCGGTCGTGAGGCCGTCGCGATGGTCGAAGAACGCGTGCGGGCAGGCCTGCCTCCCGGGTCGGTCGTCTCGGTCACCGGACTGCTGCTGACCCCGTCGTTGGCTGCCGCCCAGAAGCGCGGCGCGCTCGACCGAAAGCCGATGTTCTCGTCCATCACGGAGGATTCGGTGGTGTGGGAGGACGGGTCGAGTCAGCACGCCGATGTGATCCTGTGGGCCACCGGTTTTCGCAGCGCCCTCGACCACCTCGCTCCGCTGCGCCTGCGCGGACACGGCGGCGGAATCGTGATGGACGGCAGGCTCACCACCCGCGTGGCAGCGAACCATCGCGTCCACCTGCTCGGCTACGGACCGTCCGCCAGCACGATCGGCGCGAACCGGGCCGGTCGCGCGGCGGTGACGGAGCTGCTCGAGACTCTGGGTTAACCGAGCTGCTCGGCCACGAACTTGGCCAGCGCGCCGAGCCTCGCCCGGCTCGGCATGGAGGTCGGAACACCCAACGCATCCAACGGTGCCGACGTCACCGGCCCGACGCAGATCGCGGCGACAGGGCCTCGAAGTGCGTCCAGGAAAGCGTCGAGCAGGCCGTTGTCCTTCGCTGTCGAGAGCAGAGACGCGACCGCGGGCGCGCTGGTGAACGTCACCGCGTCGACGCGATGCTCGGTGATCTGCGCCAGCAAGTCGATGAGTGGACTCTGATCCACGGGGCGGATCCACCGATACACCGGGATCGGGCGGACACGTGCACCGAGTTCGTTCAACGCGTCGCTCAGGTGAATCGTCGGTTCCCACTCGGTGATGACGCCGTGCAGCTGAACCGCGATGTCCACGCCGGCGACACCCTCGGCCTCGAGATGATCGGAGACTTCCTGCGAGGCCTCGGTAGCGGGTGACCACTCGTCCCTGAGCCCGGCACCACGAATTGCCCCGCGCGCCTTGGGACCTCGGGCGATGATTCGCGTGTGCCCCAGTGCTGTCAGGAGGTCTTCGCGCATCCCCCAGTCGGCGGCCGCGTCGAGCCAGCCCCGGAAACCGACACCGGTACTGATCACGACGATCTGCGGCGGGTGTTCGACGATGCCCTCGGTGGCGGACTTCAGCTCGGAATCGTCGATCAGAGGCAGAACGTGAATCGCCGCGGCGTGAACGATGTTCGCGCCGCGGCGTTCGAGCATGGTGGCCAATTCGTCTGCACGCCGCTCGGCGGTGAGGGCAACGGTCTTGCCGTCGAGCGAATCGGACATGGATACAGACTAGGCCCCCCATGTGAGCGGAACTTCGTAGTGGGCTACGAAGTTCCGCTCACATCAGCTGCTGAACTGGTCCGGGTCCGGGCCGGTGCGGCCGTCTGCGGAATCCAGTGCGTTGATCTGCTGAATCTCGTCGTTGCTCAGCTCGAATCCGAACACGTCGAAGTTGGCGGCGATGCGCTTCGGGGTCACCGACTTGGGGATCACCACGTTGCCGAGCTGGATGTGCCAACGCAGGATGACCTGAGCCGGGGTGACGCCGTGTGCGTCGCCGATCTTCGCGAACACCGGCTCGTCGAGAATGGTGCCCGATCCCAGCGGGCTCCAGGCCTCGGTGGCGATGCCCTTCGAGGTGTGGAACGCGCGCAGCTCTTCCTGGATGAAGCGCGGATGCAGCTCGATCTGGTTGACCGAGGGCACCTCGCCGACGGCGTCCATCAGCTTCTCGAGGGTGGGAATGGTGAAGTTGGAGACGCCGATCGAACCGATGCGGCCGTCCGCCTTCAGCTTCTGGAATGCCTTGAAGGTGTCGACGTACTTGTCGCGATCGAGCTGCTGCCAGTGAATGAGGTACAGGTCGAGGTACTCGAGTCCGAGTCGTTCCATGCTGGCGTCGAACGCCTTCAGGGTGGAGTCGTAGCCCTGATCGTCGTTCCAGAGCTTGGTGGTGACGAACAGCTCGTCACGGGCGATGCCGGATTCCGCGATCGCCTTGCCGGTGCCGGCCTCGTTCTCGTACACCTTGGCGGTGTCGATGCTGCGGTAGCCGACCTTCAATGCCTCGGTCACTGCGGCCTGGGCACCGTCGTCGGGCACCTGCCACACACCGAACCCCAGCTGGGGAATGGACGTGCCGTCGTTGAGCACGATGGTCGGGACAGTACTGGTCTCGGCTGAATACGTCATACGAATGGCAACGGTGGGTGGGGTGGTGTTGTTCCCGGGCAGGAGTGGAGCCTGATGAACGACCAGAATGCACGGCCTAGTGTTTCGGTGTGACCGCAACGCTTCGTATCGACGATCTCGCCGCATTTCACGGCGATCGAACCCTGTTCTCCGGACTGGATCTGACGGTGGCAGAGGGTGATGTGATCGGGCTCGTCGGGGCGAACGGCGCAGGTAAATCGACGCTGTTGACGCTGCTCGCGGGGGTCGGGACGGCCGATCACGAGGGTGAGATATACACCAGCCCGCCCGACGCGACCGTCGGCTATCTGGCGCAGGAGCCCGAGCGCATCGCCGGGGAAACGGTGCTGGACTTCCTCGGTCGGCGCACCGGGGTCACCGATGCCGAAGCCTCCATGAACGCAGCCGCCGAGGCCCTGGGTGGCAGCGACTCTGGTCACTCCGCAGGCTCCGCTCCTGCCGACGAAGACCTTTACACCCCCGCGTTGGAGAAGTGGCTGGCACTCGGCGGCGCTGATCTGGCGGAGCGCACGGCGAAGGTACTGGCCGATCTCGGTCTCGAGGTCGATGGGTCTGCACTGATGACGGATCTGTCGGGCGGACAGGCTGCGCGCGCGGGGCTCGCGGCAATTTTGCTCGCGCGTTACGACATTCTGCTGCTCGACGAGCCCACCAACGATCTCGATCTGGCGGGCCTCGAGCAGCTCGAGCAGTTCGTGGTCGCGACGCGGGCGGCGATCGTTGTCGTCAGTCACGATCGCGAATTCCTGGCACGGACGGTGACGGGCGTCGTCGAGCTCGATCGAGCGCAGCGTCGCATCGATGTGTACGACGGCAGCTACCAGTCCTATCTCGCGGAACGGGAGATTGCGCGCCAGCATGCGAGGGAGAAGTACGACGAGTTCGCGGACACCAAGTCCGCGTTGGAGTCTCGCGCGCAGATGCAGCGCAACTGGATGGAGTCGGGGGTGCGCAATGCACGACGCAAGGCCACCGACAACGACAAGATCGCCCGCAAGACCCGCGCCGAGTCGACCGAGAAACAAGCCGCGAAAGCCCGTCAGACCCAGCGGCGCATCGAGCGACTCGAGGTGGTCGAGGAGCCTCGCAAGGAATGGGAGCTGCGAATGGAGATCGCCGCGGCTCCCCGTAGCGGAACTGTCGTGTCGGTGCTGGGCGGTGCTCTGGTGCGGCGATCCGGGTTCACGTTCGGTCCGGTGACGACGCAGATCGACTGGGGCGATCGCATCCTCATCACCGGGCCCAACGGTTCCGGCAAGACGACGTTGCTGTCGGTACTACTGGGCCGGTTGGAGCCGGACGAGGGGACAGCCTCGCTGGGTTCGGGTGTGGCAATCGGTGAGATCGACCAGGCACGAGCATATTTCGTGGGCGACGGCACGGTGTCCGACGCCTTGAGCGCCGCGGTTCCCGAGTGGCCCGATGCCGAGGTACGCACGCTGCTGGCCAAGTTCGGACTGCGCGGCGACGACGCACTCCGGCCGGCGTCGTCGCTCTCGCCCGGTGAGCGAACCCGCGCTGCACTCGCCTTGCTGCAGGCCCGGGGCGTGAATCTGCTGGTGCTGGACGAGCCCACCAACCACCTCGACCTGCCCGCCATCGAACAACTCGAACGCGCCATGGAGAATTTCGAGGGCACGCTGCTGCTGGTGACTCACGACCGCAGAATGCTCGACACGGTCCGAAGCACTCGTCACTGGACGATGGCCGACGGACAACTGTCGGAACAGTAGTCGCGGTGATCGAAATCGGGTGCAGCTGACCGCGGTGAGCGCGGTCAGCTGCACCCGATTCACGTCAGCTCAGCAGGATCTCGTTCACCTCTGCTACGGGGTGCATCGGGAGCCCGTGGTGCGTGGAGTTCTCGAGTATCACCGTCCTCGCACTCGGCAGAACGGCATGCACAGCCGCTTCGATGCGAGCAGCGTTGTGCACCTTCCCTTTCCCCGCGAGGACCACGGTGGCACGCACACCGAAGTTCTCGAACGCAGCGGGCTTCGGCCGCTTGGGAACAATGGTTTTTGTGGTCGGGGCATGCGTGGCTCCCAGAGCAAGTACGTCGAGCCAGTCGGAATCCAACTGCGCGCCATCGGTTTCCCACCGGACGAAAGCGCGCTGCCGTTTCTCGTTGGGGAACAGCAGTATCGGTAGCGCATGCAGCAGGTAGCGCGGACTCATGGAGCCGAAGCAGGCATTGGGATCGAGGAGGGTCAGTGCGTCGACGCGGTTGTCGTGACGCAGCGCGTATGCCAGAGCGATCATCGCGCCGTAGGAATGGCCGCAGAACGCCGCGGTGGGCAGATTCAGCTCATTCAGCACCGCCGTCACCCAGTCCAACAGCTCGTCCACGGAGTCGATGGACTGGTTACCGGGAACGCTGCGTCCCACGTCGCCCATCAGGTCGACCGCGTACATCCGATATCGCTGCGAGAGTGCCCCGACGTTGGCGAACCACACGGTGGAGGTCGCACCGGCCCCCGGCAGCAGCACCAGAGCCGGGCCATCGACGGGTCCGCAGGCGTTGATTCGCGTGGTGCCGTGCACCGTGTTCACGTCGATGGCCTGGGTATCTGCAGGCCATTTCTTCAGAACTCGGTCGTAGGCGGCACAGAACTTGTCCACGGTCACAGCAACCCTCAATTCTCTCGATGATCGAGATAATAGACAATGGAGACACTCTCCGTCCAGCATCAACCGAGGGATCAGCACATGACCGAGCCCGCCTCTGCCGTCCACCAGCTACGCGCACTGACGGTCGACCTCGATCTTCTGGGCGCGGAGTTCGCGCAAAGACATGCGCTCCACCCGACGGATATCCGGGCGCTGATCTGCCTGCTGGATGCGGACCGAGCCGGAACGCGTGCCACGCCCGGCTGGCTCGGCGCACAGCTGGGCCTGGAATCGGCATCCGTCACCGCCCTCGTCGATCGAATGGCGAAGCGCCAGTTGGTATCACGTGAACCCGACCCAGCCGATCGTCGGCGAGTACTGCTGCGCGTGACCGCACACGCTTCGGAACTCGGCACCGCGTTCTTCGGCCCCGTGATCGGCCGCGCAGTCGACGAGCTGGCGCGTTTCACACCCGAGCAGCGGGCGACGATCGACGAGTTTCTGACGACCATGCGCACCATCGTTGCCGACGCTCGGGAGCAGCAGGAAACGTAGCCGACTCAAGCAATCCGTTATTACCCGTTGACAGATCGTTGGGTTTATACAACACTTCATTGTCATGAGCCCAGTCAAGCGCGGTACCGCGCTCCCGATCTTCAACAGGGTGGGTGTTCTGCGGGCAGAACGAAAGATGAGCCGCGCGCAACTGGCCGAACTCGTCGAAGTGAATCCCCAGACGGTGGGCGCCCTCGAACGAGGGGACCACTACCCGAGCCTCGACCTCGCGATGCGCATCTGCGATGTGTTCGATCTGCCGATCGAAGCAGTGTTCTCACGAGAAGAACTCGGACCACTCTCGGCCGAACTCTTCCGAAGGGAGAAGGATCGATGAACAAGCCCGAGCCGAGCATCTTCTCTCGCTATCAGGAATCCCGCACGCAGATGTTCCTGGACAGCGACAAGCATTACGCCAACTGGCTACCGGGCCTGCGAGTCCAGAAGCGTCGCCGCATCTTCGTGATCGCGCTGATCACCCTCCTCGCCGCTGCGGCCGGATTCGCGCTGGCAACTCTCGCGGTCAGGGGGGCACTCGGCGGATGGGCCGTGTGCTACATCGCGTTCCTCTTCGCAGCCATCGTCCTCGGCATCGTCTCTCACAGCCGTGCCGAAGCGCCGGAGGATGCACTCGACGAGTACGAGGTTGCACGTCGTAACCACGCCCGATCGATCGGACTGACAGTCACTCAGGGGTTGGGCACAGCAGCAGCGTCCTACCTGTTTCTCGGGGCAATGTTCCTGGACAACACAGATTTGGCGCTCTCGGGAGGGGCATTGGTGTTGACCGCTCTGAGCGCCGGGAGATATGCCCCCGCAATGCTTCTCGCATGGAACACTCCCGACCCCGATCCCGAGGACGGCTGACAATGAGCGAACACATCGACTTCCTCACCCGCTATCAGGCCTATCGCACGCGCCGATTCCTGGAGAACGACGCCAACACGAGACACTGGCTTCCGAAGTGGCGCACGCAGCGTCGACGCCGCATTCTCGCCGTCGCAGTCATGGCCGCCGACCTGACGTTCGTCGTCGTCAGCATCTCGACGCTGTTCTTCTCGTGGGCCGCGATCGTCTGGATTCCCGCCGCAGTCATCTTCATTCCGATCTGGACAGCTCTGCAGACGGTCTCCGGACGCCACAGCGACGCGCCTGTCGGAGCATTGGACGAATGGGAAGTACAGCAGCGCAACGAGGCTCGCTCCATCGGCCTCACCGTCACGCAGGGGTTGGTCATGGTCGCGGCCTTCGCCCTGATCTTCCTGTCCACGACTTTTCCCGACCTCCCCCGTCTCGCCTACGCCGGCGGCGGCTGGACTCTCGCGGCACTGATGATCGGAATATCGACTCCGGCAATCATTCTCGCCTGGATCACTCCCGACCCCGAACCAGAAGACACCGAAGATTTCGAACAGCAGTAACGACCGAAAGGGCACCATGAGCACCCTCACGATCGACTCCGTCTCGAAGAGATACGGCGACAAGATCGCCCTCGACAACCTGAGTTTCGACGTCCGGCCGGGCGAACTGTTCGGCTTCGTCGGCAGCAACGGCGCAGGCAAGACCACCACGATGCGCATCGCACTGGGAGTTCTGTCGGCAGATTCCGGCCAGGTTCTGTTGGGCGGCAAGCCCGTCGACCTCGATGTCCGTCGCACCATCGGATACATGCCCGAAGAGCGCGGCCTGTATCCGAAGATGAAGGTCGGCCCGCAATTGGCCTACATGGCCGAACTGCACGGGCTGTCGACCAAGGACGCCAAGGCTGCGGTGATGCGTTGGACCGAACGCCTCGGCATCGATCAGCGCGTCAACGACACCGTCGACGCATTGAGCCTGGGCAACCAACAGCGTGTGCAGCTGGCGGCCGCGCTGGTGCACGATCCCGCGGTTCTTGTGTTGGACGAGCCGTTCTCCGGACTGGATCCTATCGCCGTCGACGTGATGAGCGAGGTATTGCGCGAAAAGGCTGCTGCCGGAGTGCCGGTGGTGTTCTCGAGCCACCAACTCGACCTGGTGCAGCGCCTGTGCGACCGCGTCGGCATCATCGCCGCCGGCTCGATGAAAGCCGTCGGGACCGTGGACGAACTACGCGGCTCGGGAGATTCACAACTGCGCGTCCATGCACCGAACGCGGCACCCGGATGGGCGTCGAGCATCGCCGGGGTGAGCACCCTCGGCCACAGTGACGGCGTCACCGTCCTGGGTTTGGCACCCGGGGCCGACGATCAGGAGATCCTGCGGGCCGCACTGGCGACCGGTCCGGTACACGACTTCTCCATCCAGAAACCTTCACTGAGCGACCTGTTCCGAGAGGCGGTAGTGGCATGAGCTCCCAACTGAACTCCTTCAGCGCAGTATCCTTGATAGCCAAGCGCGAGTTCACCGTTCAGGTGATGAAGAAGAGCTTCGTCATCAGCAACGCGATCATTCTCGCCGTCATCGTCGGTGGCATCATCGCATTCTCGATCTTCTCCGGCAGCGGTGACGAAGAGCGCGACATCGTCGGCATCGCGGGCGATCAGTCCATCGCGGCCGTGGTGGAAGCGACCGGTGATGCCGTCGGGTCTCCGGTCGAGGTTCGCGAGGTCGCCGACGCGGCGGCCGCACGCAGTGGCGTCGAATCCGGGGATCTCGACGTGGCGTTGGTTCCGGACGGAACCGCAGGTGCGTACACCGCTGTCACCGAGTCCGATCTGACCGGCACGTTGCGCGCCGTCGTCGAAGGCAGTGTCGCAACGCAGGCCACCAATACTGCACTGGCGCAACAGGGTGTGGATCAGAACGAGCTCGGGGCAGCGACAAGTGCCGCCACGGTCACCGTCGACGCGATCGATCCGCCGGACCCCGAGGCCGGTCAACGGACCGCGCTGGCCCTCTCCGCTGTATTCCTGCTCTACGCCCAGATCATCGGCTTCGGCATGTACGTCGCAATGGGCGTCGTCGAGGAGAAGTCGTCACGCGTCGTCGAACTACTGCTGTCCACCGTCCGCCCGCTGCAATTGCTCTGGGGCAAGATCCTCGGCATCGGTGCGGTCGGCATCCTGCAGCTTGCGCTGTACGGAATAGCCGGTGTGGGTGCAGGATTGGGCACGGGCGTACTCACCGTCACCGGTGCCGCCGTCAGTGTCTTCGCGGCAACGCTGGCCTGGTTCATCTTGGGCTTCGCCTTCTTCGCGGTGCTCTACGCGGCCGGCGGGTCGATGGTCTCGCGACAGGAGGACGTCAACTCGACGACCATGCCTCTGTTGATCCTGATCATGGCGATGTTCTTCGCGGCGTTCTACTCCGTCAGCGATCCGGAGAGCACCCTCGCCAACACCTTGAGCTGGATCCCACCGTTCTCCGCGATCATGATGCCGTTGCGCATCGCCGCAGGCGTGACCTCGCCGGTACAGATCGTCGGCTCGGCGGTCCTGATGGTGATCACGACCGCGATCCTGGCGATGGGTGCCGCGAAGATCTATCAACGTTCCATTCTTCGGATCGGCAAGACCGTCTCGTGGAAGGAAGCGTTTGCTCGCTAGGGTTCTTCCATGAGCCCACGGACGTCCGCCGCCGAGATTCTCGATTCCGTTCTCGACGGCGGATCGTTCGTGTCGTGGGACTCCACGCCTGTGGACGTCCATCCTGGGGAGTCCTATCTGAGGGACCTGGCCAAGGCTCGTGAGAAGAGCGGCGTCGACGAGTCGGTGGTCACCGGCGAGGGCACCATCGACGGTCGACGCGTGGTGATCATCGCGTGCGAGTTCGCCTTTCTTGCCGGATCGATCGGTGTCGCGGCGGCCGAGCGCATCACCTCCGCGATCGAACGTGCCACGGCCGAGGGACTGCCGCTGATCGCCTCCCCCACCTCCGGCGGCACGCGCATGCAGGAGGGCACGTTGGCCTTCGTGCAGATGGTCAAGATCGCCTCCGCCGTCACCGCGCACAAGGCGGCGCACCTGCCGTACCTGGTGTATCTCCGCAATCCGACGACCGGTGGAGTGTTCGCGTCCTGGGGATCGTTGGCTCACGTCACGGTCGCCGAACCCGGTGCCCTCATCGGGTTCCTCGGACCACGCGTCTATCAGGCGTTGTACGACAAGCCATTTCCCGACGGCGTCCAGACCGCCGAAAATCTCTACCAGCACGGCGTCATCGATGGCGTGGTGCCGGTCGATCAACTGCGCCACCTGTTGATCCGTGCGCTCCGAGTGATCGTCGACGCCACAGTGTGGCCCGATCTCACCGACGATGAGCCGGCCGAGATACCGGAGCAGTCGGCCTGGCATTCGGTGCAGTCGTCGCGGCGCGCGGATCGCCCCGGCATTCGGCAACTCATCGAACACGCTGCGAGCGAGCACGTTCCACTCAGCGGCACCGGCCAGGGCGAGGCCGATACCTCGATTCTGTTGTCCCTGTGCCGCATCCGCGGCGTGTCCTGCGTGTTGTTCGGTAACGACCGAAGCAGCAGCACCGCCACGGCAACGATGGGCCCAGCGGCACTACGAGAAGCTCGCCGCGGCATGCGCCTGGCCGAGGAACTTCGGCTACCTCTGGTACTCGTCATCGACACATTCGGCGCAGCACTGTCCAAGGAGGCGGAGGAAGGCGGCCTGGCACCGGAGATCGCGCGATCGATCTCGGATCTGGTCACCGTCGACACTCCCACGGTGTCGGTGCTGCTCGGCCAGGGCACCGGCGGCGGAGCGCTCGCGCTACTCCCTGCCGATCGCGTGCTGTGCGCCCAGAATGCCTGGCTCGCACCACTTCCGCCCGAAGGAGCCAGTGCCATCGTGCACCGCGACACCGCTCACGCCCCGGAGATGGCCGAGGCGCAGGGCATCCGCTCGGTCGATCTACTGCGCGATGGCATCGTCGACGCCATCGTTCCCGAACTTCCCGACGCGGCCGACGAACCGGCTGCGTTCTCCGCACGAGTCGCCGATGCCATCGTCCGAGAACTGCGCGGGCTGTCGACCGTCGATGCTGCCGCTCGCACGCAGTCCAGACTCGGCCGCTACCGCACGCTGGGGTGAGCGGCTGCGCCGCATGTGAGCGCAACTTCGTAGCCTGCTACGAATTTTCGTGCACCTGCGAGGTCACGAGCGCCAGCACATCCCCCGCACGGAGGTCGGCCGGTAGCTCCACCGGGCTGACGCAGCGGCGACCCGGGCCGTGCACATCGACCTTGACCACCGGACCCACCGAATGCCGGTTGACCACCACGGCCTGCAGCAGATCCCCGAACTCCGCATCGACGCCCACCTCCCCGGCGATGACCGACCGCACGCGAGTCACCAGAATCGGTCCCCACTGCACCGGAGTGCCCTGCGCATCGGCCAGATCCTCCAGCGCAACGCCGTCGACCGTGATGCGGCCGCAGACGCAATGCGTATCGGCCGGCCAGAGCGCAGGATCGCACCGCGAAACGTAGGCGGCACCGAGGGACGGAAGCATGTCGAGAAGTGTCATGAGAAGAAGTCTTGCGCCGGGCGGTGGCGTCGAACAGGGGTGTTGACGCAATCTTGACGCCCGGACACCAAATCTTGACGTGCACCGGGCACCAGTGCACGCAACGACCGCCGGTCGACGGGATTCCGCCGGTCGTCGCCGGTAGTGCGCAACCCGGCCCGGACCACCCCGCCCCGAACTACGCTCCACAACATGAGTGGCGAGTATCGGCAGGCCTTCGAGGACAGTATCGACAACCGTGAGCAATTCTGGCTGTCTGCGGCGGCAGACATCGACTGGGACACCCCGCCCACCACTGCGTTCGACGGCGCGCACTGGTTTCCCGGAGCACGTCTGAACACCTGCTTCAATGCCCTGGACCGGCACGTCGACGCCGGGCACGGCGACCGGACCGCGTTGATCTACGACTCGGCGATGGTCGGTCTCACCCGCAGCTACACCTACGCCGAACTGCTCGACCAGGTCGCTCGCTTCGCCGGGGTACTGCGCGGGCAGGGCGTGGGGCCGGGCGACCGTGTGGTGATCTACCTACCGATGATTCCCGAGGCCGTCGTCGCCATGCTCGCGTGCGCCAGGCTCGGCGCAGTGCATTCGGTGGTGTTCGGCGGCTTCGCAGCCAAGGAACTCGCCGCACGTATCGACGACGCCGAACCGACACTGCTGATCACCGCCAGCGGTGGATTCGAGCCGGGTCGCGTCATCGAGTATTTGCCTCTGGTGGCACGCGCGCTGACCCTCACCACCGCGAAAACGCCTGCGGTGATCGTGAAATCACGAGAGGGAATTCCCGGCGATCACGACTGGTTCGACTGGGACACCCTCATCGCCGACGCCACCGCCGCCCCACCGGTTTCGGTGCTCGCTACCGATCCGCTGTACATCCTCTACACCTCGGGCACGACCGGCAAGCCCAAGGGCGTGGTGCGCGACAACGGCGGTCATGCCGTGGCTCTCACGTGGTCGATGCGCAACATCTACGACGTGGGGCCCGGGCAGGTGATGTGGACGGCGTCCGACGTCGGCTGGGTCGTCGGGCACTCGTACATCGTCTACGCACCTCTGTTTGCCGGTGCCACAACGGTTCTCTACGAAGGAAAGCCCGTCGGGACTCCCGATGCAGGCGCATTCTGGCGGGTGATCCAGGATCACGGCGTCCGCGCGTTGTTCACTGCGCCGACGGCATTGCGTGCCATCCGCAAGGTGGACCCGCACGCCGCCGAGCTGGAGAAGTACGACACCTCGTCGCTCGAGACCCTGTTCGTCGCCGGTGAACGCCTCGATCCCGATACGTACGAATGGATTTCGCGCACGCTGGATCGCCCGGTCGTCGATCACTGGTGGCAGACGGAAACCGGGTGGGCGATCTGCGCCAATCTCCGCGGGCTGGAACCACTTCCGATCAAACCGGGGTCACCCACTGTTCCGGTGCCGGGGTTCCAGGTCGGAATTCTGGATGCGTCGGGTAGTCCGGTGGAGGCCGGCACCGAGGGCAACATCGTCGTGCAGCTGCCGTTGCCGCCGGGCGCGCTGGTGGGTCTGTGGAACGACGAATCACGTTTCCAGCGTTCGTATCTCGATACGTTCCCCGGCTACTACCTCACCGGCGATTCCGGATACATCGACGCCGACGGCTACGTCTACGTGCTGGGCCGTAGCGACGACGTCATCAACGTCGCCGGACACCGCCTGTCGACCGGGTCGATGGAGGCAGTGCTGGCCGGCCACCCCGCCGTCGCCGAATGCGCCGTCATCGGTATCCACGACGACCTCAAGGGCCAGCGCCCCAGCGGGTACGTGGTGCTCAAGGCCGGGGAGACCATCACCGAGGAGCAGCTGCGTAGCGAACTGGTGGCCATGGTGCGCGATCAGATCGGCGCGCTCGCGACGTTCCGCGACGTGACGATCGTCGGAGCGCTGCCGAAAACCCGATCGGGCAAGATCCTGCGGAAGACGATGCGCCAGATCGTCTCAGGCGAGGAGTACGGCGTGCCGTCGACCATCGAGGATCCGGCCGTCCTCGACGCGCTGGAGAAGCTGCTCGGCAGATAGCGGCGGTAATACGAGCAACCATGGCCGAAATCCGCGCGCCAGGGGTCGTTCGCGCGCGATAGCGTCGTCGGCATGACAGATCTCGACACCCGTCCTGCCGTCGACTGGCTCGCCCTCGGCGCGGTCACCGTCACGGTGGTCTCGTGGGCCTCGGCCTTCGTGGCGATTCGCGGCGTCGGCGAATCCTTCGGTGCCGGCCCGCTCGCACTCGGCCGGCTACTGATCGGATCTGTGGCACTCGGCGCGATAGTTCTGGCCAGAAGACAATGGGTCAAGCCCAACCGCACGCAGTGGCTGCAGATCATCAGCATCGGCGTGTTCTGGTTCGGCATCTACAACGTCGCCCTCAACGCCGCCGAGCAGCGCGTCGACGCCGGCACGACGTCGATGATCATTCAGATCGGACCGATTCTGGTTGCCCTGTTCGCGGGTCTGCTTCTGGGCGAGGGCTTTCCGAGGTGGTTGGTGATCGGTGCAGGCATCGCGTTCGCCGGTGCGGTCATGGTCGGCGTCGTCACCGCCGTCACCACCACCTCGACCACCAAAACAGACGCCGACGTCCTCGGCATCGCACTGTGTCTGGTGTCCGCGGTGACCTACGCCATCGGAGTGCTCAGCCAGAAGCCGGTGCTGCGCACCATTCCAGGACTTCAGGTCACGTGGATGGCATGCACCATCGGCGCGGTGTGCACGCTGCCTTTCGCTCCGGCTCTGCTCGACGACCTGTCGACTGCCTCGACCGGTGCCACCGGCGGACTGATCTACCTCGGCCTCGTCCCGACTGCATTGGCGTTCAGCACCTGGGCCTACGCGTTGACGCGAATGAACGCAGGCAAGCTCGGCATCACCACGTATGCGGTCCCACCGATCACGATCGTTCTGGCCTGGCTGCTGCTGGGCGAGGTTCCCCACGTCCTCGCCGTGGTCGGCGGGGTCATCTGCCTGGTGGGAGTCGGGTTGTCCCGCAGAAAATAGGGGTCACTCCGCAGGCTCCGCTCCTGCGCTAAAGTGCCTTGAACCGGGCGATCGCCACTTCCCGCTCGTGCTTGTGATCGACGATCGGCTCCGGGTATTCCTTGGGACGGCCGAACTTCAATGTGTGCACGGCTTTTCCTTCTTCACCGCGTAGCTCGGGCACCCAGCGGCGCACGTACTCGCCGGTGGGGTCGAACTTCTCGCCCTGGGTGATCGGATTGAACACTCGGAAGTACGGCGACGCGTCGGTCCCGGTTCCTGCGGTCCACTGCCAGCCGTGCTGGTTGCTGGCCAGATCGCCGTCGACGAGATGCTGCATGAAGTAGCGCGCACCCCGCCACCAGGGCAGGTGCAGATCCTTGACGAGGAACGACGCCACGATCATGCGAACTCGGTTGTGCATCCACTTCTCCGAGTTCAACTGCCGCATACCGGCATCGACGATCGGGAAGCCGGTCTCGCCCTTGCACCAGGCCTCGAACAACTCGTCGGCGTGCTTGCCCGAGTCCAGTTCGATAGCATCGAACTTCTTGACGTAGTTCTCACGCGCGCTGTCGGGACGCTGAAACAGGATGTCGCCGTAGAAGTCTCGCCAGCAGATCTGGCGACGATACGACGCTGCGCCCTCGTTGCGGAGCTTGCCCAGGTCCGCGAGCATCGTCCGCGGATGAATGGTTCCGTACTTCAGATGCACCGACATCCGACTCGTCGAATCGAGGTCGGGACGATTGCGCTCGTCGTCGTACGCAGAAACCTCGTCGAGAAATTCCTTCCACTGCTTCGATGCGGCGGCTTCACCGGCAGCCGCGTCGGACGCCTCCTTCTCGGAAGGAATCTTCACGCGCCGAACACCTTCGACCTCGTCCGGGTCGATCCAGTCGGCAGTGTTCGCGGACGTATCGGCAGGCCCGCGCCAGCCGTGGTCCATCCACTGGCGTGAGTACGGCGTGAACACCTTGTACGGCTCCCCGTCGTTCTTGACGATCCGACCCGGCGCGACCGCGTACGGAGAGCCGGTCTCGACCAACGTCACCTTCTCCCCGACCCGGGCGTCTCGCTCGCGCCCGTAGGGGCCGTAATCGGCACTGATGTGCACGTCCTCGGTCCCGACGGCCTTCGCCACTTTCGGGACCACCGTCTCGGGGTCACCGTGCACCACCATCAACCTGCCGTCGAGCTGCTCGTTCAGTGCCTCGAGAGACCGATACAGAAAGTCCTTACGCGGTCCGCCGGACGGCTTCAGCAGACGGTCGTCGAGAACGAAGAGCCCGAGGACCGGATCTCCGGACTCGGCAGCGGCGGTGAGGGTGGGCAGATCACCCAGACGGAGATCACGGCGAAACCAGACGATCGACATGAGATCAGTCTTACCCACCCCCGCCGCGAGCAATCCCCGGCTCGATCGTTCGATTCTCAGAGAACCGCCAACGACGACTCACCAAGGCCGCAACTAAGGCCTCTACCTTGGGATATACCGAACAGACAAGGAGAACGTCATGACGAACGCACGCCCCTTCCCCGGTGCCCTCTCCCTGATCGACAGCACCTGCACCTTCGAGAAGTACTACGAGCAGCTCTACGCCAAGGCCCCCGCGCTCGCCTGGTCACTCGATGCCGACACCGGGCGTCGCAGTGCCCTCGAGGACTTCTTCGCCAAGACACCCGAGGAACGCCGCAGCACCGTCGACAGTTGGGTTGCCTAGCATTGGACCGGTGACCGAATCGCCGAGTGCCCCCGCCACCGTCCTGGTCGTCGATGACGACGCCGACGTGCTGTCGTCGTTGCAACGCGGACTGCGCTTGTCCGGGTTCACCGTCATCACCGCATCCGACGGCGCAGAGGCTCTCGGCGTCGTGTCCAGATCCATGCCCGACGCCATCGTGCTCGACATCAACATGCCGGTACTCGACGGTGCCAGCGTGGTCACCGCGTTGCGCGCCATGGGCAACGACATTCCGATCTGTGTGCTCAGTGCCCGCAGTTCGGTGGACGATCGCATCGCCGGACTCGAATCCGGTGCCGACGACTATCTCACCAAACCGTTCGTGTTGGCCGAGCTCGTAGCTCGAATTCGCGCCATGTTGCGACGACGCGGCACCAGTCCGGTTGCACCGGTGACGGATTCGGGCACACCCAACTCCGCCGTGGCCGTCGGAACGCTGGTGGTCGACATCCCCGGCTATCGCGTCCACCGCGGCGGAGCCGATATCGACCTGACCAAGCGAGAATTCGAGTTGTTGGCGATCCTGGCTCGTAACAAGGGCGTCGTCCTGACGCGTGAGCGACTGCTGGAACTGGTCTGGGGTTACGACTTCGTCGCCGACACCAACGTGGTCGACGTGTTCGTCGGCTACCTCAGACGCAAGCTCGAGGCCGACGGATCGCCGCGCATCCTGCACACGGTCCGCGGCGTCGGCTTCGTCGTCCGGGATGCCGCATGAGCTTCTCCCTGCGCGCCAGAGTGGCCGCGGCCACTGCGCTCGGTGCCACCCTCGTGGTCGCCGCCCTCGCGGTGGTCACGTCGGTTGCCATCTCGCGCAACAACGTCAATCAACTCGACGAGCGTCTGACGACGGCATCGCAGGTTCTGGTCCCGAACTCGTCGACGTTGGAAGCCTTCATAGACCAGCTCTCGGGCGCGTTCGCCGTCACCATTCGCAGTGGCGACATCGTCGTCGCGTCCACCCCGACACGGCTGCCCGCGCTGGAGACCGGTTCGCAGACCGTAGACGTGGACGGTCGACGCTTCCGGGTCTACACCGCGGTCTCGACCGTGGTCTCGTCGATCTCCATTTCCATCGGAGTGCCGGCCATCGAAGCGCAACAGGTGACCGACGAGCAACAGAAACAGGTACTCCTGCTGGGGCTGGCCGCAGTCGCCGTATCCACCGGTTTGGGATGGCTCTTCGGTGGCCGGGCCGTCAGACCGCTCGTAACGTTGACCAGGCAGGTCAGCGCGCAACCGCCGACCGCTCCGGAAACCCGGACTGGCGTCACCGAAGCCGACGAACTCGCTGTCGCGATCGGGGGCATGCTCACCAGACTCAACGAGGCACAGGACCGCACCAATGCCGCTCTCGACACCGCACGCGACTTCGCGGCCGTCTCTGCGCACGAGCTGCGAACCCCACTGACCGCGATGCGCACCGACATCGAGGTGCTCAGAACACTCGATCTCGAACCTGCGCAGCAGCTAGAGATTCTGGGTGACCTCGAACGAACACAGGGGCGGGTGGAGACCACTCTGACCGCCCTGGAGCGACTGGCATCGGGCGAATTGTCCAGCGAGGCGGACAGAGTCGAGACCGACATCATCGACATCTGCGACGTCGCCGCCCAGGATGCGCAACGACAGCACCCCGAACTCGATATACGAGTGGAGTCCGCCGCCGACTGCGAGATCACGATGCGCGCGCTGCCGACCGGTCTGAGACTTGCCGTCGACAACGTGATCGGCAACGCCGTACGGCACGGCAACGCCACCTCGATCGTCATCACCGCCGAACGGGTGGGTACGACGGTGCGCGTGTCGATCGACGACAACGGATCGGGCATTCCCCTCGAGGAGCGCGACACGGTGTTCGGGCGATTCGAGCGTGGCACCGGGGCCGCGACGGGCGGCTCGGGGCTCGGCCTGGCGCTGGTAGCGCAACAGGCCGAATTGCACGGTGGCCGAGCCTATGTGAGGGACAGTCCGCTCGGCGGCGCGCGATTGGTGCTGGAATTGCAGGACCGCTGACTATTGCAGTCTTACGCAGGTTGCCGAGGGGGTACGGCCGCCGCCGCGGCAACCCGCGCTGTTACCGGACCTGCAGTTATTTGACGTCGAGCAGGTCGATGACGAACACGAGCGTCTTGCCGGACAGTCGGTGTCCTGCGCCTGCGGGGCCGTAGGCGAGCTCCGGCGGAATGGTGAGCTGACGGCGTCCGCCGATCTTCATTCCGGGAATGCCGTCCTGCCAGCCCTGGATGAGTCCACGCAGCGGGAACTGGATGGATTCGCCACGGTTCCAGGACGAGTCGAACTCTTCGCCGGAGTCGAACTCGACTCCGACGTAGTGCACCTCGACGGTGCCACCCGCCACTGCCTCTGCGCCGTCACCCTCGACGAGGTCGACCGTCACCAGGTCCAATGGTGCGGGTCCGGCCTGAAATTCGATCACTGGCTTCGTCACTGAAGTCTCCTGCGGTTGCGCCGGCCCGCCGACGCCGGCTGTGGTGCTCTGAATGGCTGTTGTCTGAACGTCGAGCAGTTCGACTCTACGTCGTAGACGGGTCGCGACGGGCGCTGGCACCCGAAAAAGACACGAATTCGCTGGTCGGAGACGCCGGCGGCCCGGGGCATACGATGTAGTGCATGAGCGACACGATCCGCGTCAGTCTCGCCCAGATCACCAGTGGCGAACACCCCGCCGAGAACCTCGAACTCATCGACACTCATGCCCGGGCAGCCGCGCACGCCGGCTCGGACCTCGTGGTGTTCCCGGAGGCGACGATGCGGTGCTTCGGCGGGCCGATACGCAAGTTCGCACAATCCCTCGACGGCGAATGGGCCAACGCTGTACGTGACATCGCGTCCGCCACCGGCATCACCGTCGTCGCCGGGATGTTCACGCCCGCGGCAGCGGACAGGGTGACCAACACCCTGCTCGTGACCGGCCCCGGAATCGATGCGAGCTACGACAAGATTCACCTGTTCGACGCCTTCGGATTCGCCGAATCCGATACCGTCGCACCGGGTTCGGACCCGCTGGTGGTGGACATCGCCGGAGTTCGAGTGGGCTTCGCAACCTGCTACGACATTCGATTCCCGGCTCTGTTCCAGAAGCTCGGCGACCTCGGTGCGGAACTCGTCGTCGTTCCGGCATCCTGGGGATCGGGAGACGGCAAGATCGAACAGTGGACCTTGCTCGCACGGGCACGCGCGTTGGATTCGACGACTTTCATCGCAGCCTGCGATCAAGCCGAACCCGCTGCCGCCGAAGGGAATGCACCATTGGGCGTGGGACACAGCATCGTCTGCTCGCCCACCGGAGAGATCCTCGGTCAACTGGACGCGACCCCCGGAATGCTGACCATCGACATTCACACCGAACTGGTCGACGCCGTGCGGAAGACGCTGCCGGTGTTGAAGAACCGCAAGCACTTCGACGCCTGATGCTGACGCGAACTCGAAGTTATGGATGGATTCCGGCCGAAATACGTCCATAACCTCGAACTCGACGCGCGCACTCGGCCGTCACGCAGCGAGATCGCAGTTGTGCAGCCGAAAGTGGCCAAATCGCCTGCGTAAGTGCGAACTCGGCGCAGCGGCACCAACAACAACGCCGCCGGCTCCACATGGGAGCCGGCGGCGTCGTAGTACGGCAGAAACTAGCGGGAGCTGACGTCCTGGTAGTCGCGCTCGGTGTAGCCGGTGTAGATCTGGCGCGGACGGCCGATCTTGCCGGTCGTGTCCTCGTTCTGCTCGCGCCAGTGCGCGATCCAGCCCGGGAGACGGCCCATCGCGAACAACACCGTGAACATGCGCGGCGGGAAGCCCATCGCGCGGTAGATCAGGCCGGTGTAGAAGTCCACGTTGGGGTAGAGCTTGCGCTCGACGAAGTAGTCGTCGGTCAACGCGGTCTCTTCGAGCTTGAGGGCGATCTCGAGCAGCTCGTCGCCGTTGCCCAGCTTGCCGAGGATCGTATGTGCAGTTTCCTTGACCAGCGTCGCGCGCGGATCGAAGTTCTTGTACACCCGGTGTCCGAAGCCCATGAGCTTGACGCCGTCTTCCTTGTTCTTCACTCGACGCAGGAAGTCGGTGGCGTCGCCGCCCTCGGCCTTGATCTTGTCGAGCATCTCGAGCACGGCCTGGTTGGCTCCGCCGTGCAGCGGGCCCCACAGTGCGTTGATGCCGCCGGAGATCGAGGTGAACAGGTTGGCCTGCGAGGATCCGACGAGCCGGACCGTCGACGTCGAGCAGTTCTGCTCGTGATCGGCATGCAGGATGAGCAGCATGTCGAGTGCCTTGACGATCTCGGGGTCGACCTCGTACGGCTCGGCCGGGAAGCCGAAGGTGAGGCGAAGGAAGTTCTCGACCAGACTCTTCGAGTTGTCCGGGTACAGGAACGGCTGACCGACGGACTTCTTGTAGGCGTACGCCGCGATGGTCGGCAGCTTGGCCAGCAGACGGATGGTCGAGAGTTCGACCTGCTCCGGATCGTTGGGGTCGAGCGAATCCTGGTAGTACGCCGACAGCGCGTTGACGGCGCTCGACAGCACCGGCATCGGATGCGCGTTACGCGGGAAGCCGTCGAAGAACCGCTTGAGGTCCTCGTGCAGCAGAGTGTGCCGACGGATCTTGTCGGTGAACTTCTCGAGCTCGACCTCCGACGGCAGCTCTCCGTAGATCAGCAGGTAGCTGACCTCGATGAACGACGACTTGCCCGCGAGCTGTTCGATCGGGTATCCGCGGTAGCGCAGGATGCCTGCGTCGCCGTCGATGTAGGTGATGGCCGACTTGGTCGACGCGGTGTTGACGAACCCGCCGTCCAACGTCGTGTAGCCGGTGGTGGCCAGCAACTTCCCCAGTTCGATGCCGTTGTTGCCCTCGGAGGCCTCGGCAATCGACATGGAGTATTCGCCACCGGGATAGGTGAGGGTGGCTTTGGCATCATTCTCAGCGGGCACGAATGGTCCCTCTCGAACTCGTGTAACGGACACGTACTTGAAGCGGACAGTTCTAACGTCGATAGTGAAACTAGTCTCTCGACGCCTCGGACGCCCAGGGAGGGTCGGCACCGGGGCGCGAAACCGTGATTGCCGCTGCCTTCGCAGCGAACTCGAGCGCTGACTGCCAATCTTGCTTGCTCATCTGTTTCACCGCGTTCGATGTGATAATGCTCTCCTTCTGCAAAAAGCTCAGCAGAGCCCCGTGCACGGTGTCACCAGCGCCGATCGTGTCGACGACGTCGACGGCCACACCCGCAACAGATGTTTCCTCGGCTGCCACGATTCCCGAGGTCGAGTTCTGCTCGGGGGCGGTGAAGACCGAGATGCCGTCGCCGCCGCGGGTCATCACCACCGCGGTGACCCCTGCCGCGAGCCAGTCGTCGACGGTGGTGCCCTGCGTTCCGAGACCCAGCCAATGCGAGTCGTCCTCGGACACCTTGAGAATGTCGATGCTGGGCAACCACGAACGGAAGCGATCGCGAAAACCGTCGGCGGTGATGTCGCCACTGGTGCTGTCGATGGCAGCAGGCCGAATGTTCGGGTCGAGCATTGTGAGCTTGCCCGCAGCCCGAGCGCGGTGCAGCAGGCCCGCGTACATCGACGCGCCGGGCTCGTAGAGCAGAGACAGTGTGCCGAACGAGAGCACGCTGATCTCGTCCGGCAGGTCACCGGGATCGGCCACCAGGCGGTCGGCAGTGCCGTCGGCGTAGAACGAGTACTCGGCGCTGCCGTCCTCGGCGAGCGTGGTCATCGCCAACGTCGTCGGCTCGTCGCCGCGCTGCACCCACGACACGTCGACGCCCGCGTCGCGCAGACTCGCCAGAATCTGCTCGCCGAACGGGTCGCGGGAGATCCGCGAGAGGTACGCGACGGGCGAACCCAGTCGACCGATCGCAACAGCGACGTTGAACGGTCCGCCGCCGAGCTTGGGCGAGAGCAGCGGACCCTCGTGCACCGGGACCAGATCGACCAACGCTTCACCGCACACCAGAATCGTCACTTCTCGTACCTCATTCCCCAGGTGCCGGACCAGGTTTGCCCTGGTTCGAGCACGATCAGATCGATCTCGGAATTCAACGCATCGGGTGGGCAGGTCATCGGCTCGATCGCCAGCGCTCGTCCCCGATCGGGATAGGCCTGATCGTTGGCGGGATCGGCGGTGAACACCTGGACCCAACCGAAGCTGCTGTCGGTCCACAGCACGGTCGCAGTGCCGTCGGGACCACGCAGCACATGGTTCGCACGACCGTCGGCGTCGGGTAGCGACGCACTGAACGGAGTGTCGAGCTGCACGCCCTCCAGGCTTCGCGGCTGCCGGAAGTCGTACTCGGTATCGGCCGTCGGGACCGAGTTTCCCACCGGGAGATTGCGCACCGGATCGAGCGGTAGCCGCGTCCCGGCCGAGAGCTCGACCGTGCACTCGTCGAGCGGCACATCCCCCACCCGGACGAAGGTGTGAAAACCGATACCGAACGGTGCCGCGAAATCACCGGCATTCTTCGCCGACGCGGTGACGGTGAGACCGTCCGCCGACAACTCGTGCACCACGGTGACCGTCACCGAGAACGGCCAACCCGGATGCACACCGATGTCCACGCTCTGCTCGACGCGACTGTCCGTGTGCTCCACGAGAGTCCACGCCACGCGTCGGACGAATCCGTGGCTGGCGTTGTTCCGCGAAGGCTCGGTGATCTCCAACCGATGCTCGACGCCTTCGAAGGCGAACGTGCCGTCGGCCGTTCGATTCGGCCACGGGGCCAATACCAGTCCCGCCGACAGCGGCGGCTTCGAGCCCGCCTCCCAGGTCTCGGTGAGCGGCGAGCCGTCGTACTCGAGCACCCGAAGGCCCGCTCCGACGGCAGCGATGTCTGCCCGATACTTGCCGCTCGTCAACGAATAGGTCTGCGCGTCAGCCATGAGAGCCATTCTTTACCACCGCACCCACTCGGTAGCGAATGAACGCCGGAAGTGCCAGGGCAGCGATCGAGACCCCGATGACGACCAGCACTCCGCCGCCCGCAGCGGCAGCTGCCGTCCCCACCGACGCGGCTGCGGCACCGTGCAGGACATCGCCGATGCGAGGCCCTCCCGCGACGACGACGATGAAGACACCTTGCAGTCGGCCACGCATCTCGTCGGTCGCAACGGTCTGCAGCATCGTGCTACGGAACGCCGCGGAGATCATGTCGGCTCCACCGCCGAGGGCCAGGAACGCCATTGCGAACCAGAGGGCGACGGTGGTGGCCCCGTCGGTGGCCGCGCCGACGGCCAGACCGAAGCCGATCATCGCCACGCCCCACACGACGATGCAGATCAGCACCGCGAGGCCTTGCCTGCGCACTCGCGGCAGCCAGCCGGAGAACACCCCACCCACCACAGCGCCCGCGGACATCGCTGCGAACAGCATGCCCAGAACCGGACCGCCCGACGCCGGATCGCCGAAGCTCTCGTGCGCGATCTGTGGGAAGAGCGCCCGGGGCATACCGAACACCATCGCGATGATGTCGACGACGAACGAGGCCAGCAACACCTTCTGGGTGGCGAGGTAGGCGAAACCGTCGAACACCGAACGCAATCCAGCGCGCTGACCCGACTTCGCCGGCGGTATCCCCGGCAGCCGGATCACTGCCCACAGGGTGGCGAACAGTGCGATGGTGTCGATCAGATAGAGGGTCTCGAGCCCGATGTAATAGATGAGGATGCCTGCACTGAGCGGTCCGGCGATAGCACCGAAGTTGAACACCGTCATGTTCAGCGAGTTCGCGGCCGGCAGCTGCTCGGCCGGCAGGATTCGTGGGAGAATCGCGCTGCGCGTCGGCTGATTCACTGCGAAGAACGCCTGCTGAACGGCCAACAGCACCAGGATGATCCACACATTGTTCAGGTCCAGGAACGCCTGCAACCAGAACAGAGCCGACGTTCCGATCAGGCCGCACGTGGTGATCATCAGCAGGGTGCGACGGTCCATCACATCGGCCAGCGCCCCGCCCCACAGACCGAACACGATGAGCGGCACCAGCGCGAAGACACCAGTCAGACCCACGTAGGCCGAGCTCAGCGTGATCTGGAAAACCTGTTGCGGCACAGCGACGATGGACAGCTGCGCCCCGATGACGGTGACGATGTTCGCCAACCACAACCGCTGGTACGCCGGAGTCTTCAGCGGAGTCGTGTCGGCAAGGATGCCGCGCAACCCGCTCACGGTTGCAGACGCTCGATCACACCGCTTGCCACCGTCAGGCGAATTCGATTGTGCATACGGCTCGTTCGGCCCTGCCAGAACTCGACCGTCTCCGGTTCGACGCGAAAGCCGCCCCAGTTCGGCGGCACCGGTACCTCGATACCGTCGAACGTCGCGGTGACCTCGGCCAGACGCGCAGCCAGGTCTTCCCGCGAGCCGATGGGACGCGACTGCTCGGACGCCCATGCCCCCAGCTGCGAGCCGCGGGGCCGCGTGTGCCAGTACGTTTCGGTGGTCTCGGAGTCGACCTTGACCACCGGGCCGCGCACCGTGAGCTGGCGAGCAATTCCGATCCAGGGGAACGTGATCGAGGCGTACGGCGTCGCAGTGAGCGCACGGCCCTTGTCCGAGTCGTAGTTGGTGTAGAACACCACCCCGTCTGCATCGAAGTCCTTGCACAACACGGTGCGGGTGGCGGGTCTACCCGCCTCGTCGACAGTGCCCAACACGATGGCGTTGGGCTCGGGCAGATTCGCGGCTATCGCGTCGGACAACCACTGCTGCGCCAGCGAACACCACCCGCCCGCCAGAGCATCGACATCGAGGTCCTCGGGCTCTCCGTAGTCCACCCGCATGTTCGCCAGGCGCTGTTCTTCTGCAGACACAAGCCCAGACGCTACTCCCGCGTAGATCCCGGCTATGGTTCTGACGAAGTACGCCCGGATGCGGCGCAGAGCCGGGTGCAGTTGCGACGAGGGAGTCCACAGGCCATGGCTGTTCAACGAGTTCCCGAGGATTTCGTCTCCGGTCTCGAAGGTGTCGTCGCGTTCACCTCCGACATCGCCGAGCCCGACAAGGACGGTGGCGCACTGCGGTACCGCGGTGTCGACATCGAAGAACTCGTCGCACAGAACGTCACCTTCGGCGATGTATGGGCACTGCTCGTCGACGGAGAATTCGGTCGCGGACTCCCCCCGGCCGAACCCTTCCCGCTGCCGATTCACACCGGTGACGTCCGTGTCGACGTACAGGCGGGTCTGGCGATGCTGGCACCCATCTGGGGCTACCAGCCGATACTCGACATCGACGACTCCACCGCTCGCGACAACCTCGCTCGCGCGTCGGTGATGGCCCTGTCCTACGTCGCCCAGTCCGCTCGCGGCATCTATCAGCCCGCCGTACCGCAGACCCGCATCGATGAGGCCGCGACGGTCACCGAGCGGTTCATGGTCCGGTGGAAGGGTGAACCGGATCCCGCTCACGTCGCCGCCATCGACGCGTACTGGGTCTCGGCTGCCGAGCACGGGATGAACGCGTCGACGTTCACCGCGCGGGTCATCGCCTCCACCGGAGCCGACGTCGCCGCCTGCCTCTCGGGTGCCATCGGTGCGATGTCCGGGCCCCTGCACGGCGGCGCGCCCGCCCGCGTCCTGCCGATGATCGAAGAAGTCGAGAGGACCGGTGACGCACGCGCTCTCATCACCGGGATCCTGGACCGCAAAGAGAAGCTCATGGGCTTCGGACATCGCGTCTACCGCGCCGAGGACCCCCGCGCCCGCGTGCTGCGGGCAACTGCGAAGCGGCTGAACGCACCACGCTACGAGGTTGCTGCCGCGCTCGAACAGGCCGCGCTGACCGAACTGCGTGAGCGCCGCCCCGACCGCGCCATCGAGACCAACGTCGAGTTCTGGGCTGCGGTGATTCTGGACTTCGCCGAGGTACCGGCGCACATGATGCCCGCCATGTTCACCTGCGGTCGCACAGCGGGCTGGTGTGCCCACATCCTGGAGCAGAAGCGGCTCGGCAAGCTGGTTCGCCCGGCCGCCCTCTACACCGGCCCCGAACCCCGCACCCCCGAGTCCGTCGACGGCTGGGAGCTGATCCGGTAGTCGACGGTGTCATGACACCCGACTAGCCTGTGGATGCCATATTCCATCGACGCTAGGACGCGCTACTCCATGGCCGAATTGCCGATCATTCCCGCCGATCTTCTGCCCGCCGACGGACGCTTCGGTTGCGGCCCGTCCAAGGTTCGCCCCGAGCAGCTGCAATCCCTGGTCGACGTCGGCGCTTCCGTGTTCGGCACCAGCCACCGGCAGAAGCCCGTCAAGGACGTCGTCGGACGTGTACGCAGTGGTCTGAAGGATCTCTTCTCGCTTCCCGAGGGCTACGAGGTCGTGCTCGGCAACGGTGGCACCACCGCGTTCTGGGACGCCGCTGCGTTCGGCCTCATCCGCGAGAAGTCGCTGCACCTGACCAACGGCGAGTTCAGCTCGAAGTTCGCCTCGGTGGCCAAGAACAACCCCTTCATCGGTGACCCGATCGTCGTCAAGGCCGAGCCGGGCAGCGCGCCCGAGCCCACCTCCGACCCGTCCGTGGACCTCATCGGTTGGGCGCACAACGAGACCTCGACGGGCGTGGCCATTCCGGTCAGCCGTCCGGCCGGCTCCGAGAACGCCCTCATCGCGATCGACGCCACCTCCGGTGCCGGCGGTCTGCCGGTGAACGTCGCCGACTCGGACGTCTACTACTTCGCACCGCAGAAGTGCTTCGCCGCCGACGGTGGCCTGTGGGTGGCGCTGATGAGCCCGGCCGCACTCGAGCGCGTCAGCGAGATCGCTGCCACGGATCGATGGGTCCCGGACTTCCTGTCGCTGCCGATCGCCGTCGACAACAGCAGCAAGAACCAGACGTACAACACCCCGGCCGTGGCGACCTTGCTGATGTTCGCGGACCAGATCGAGTGGCTGAACGCGCAGGGCGGCCTCGATTGGGCCACCGGCCGCACCGCCGATTCGTCCTCACGTCTGTACGACTGGGCCGAGAAGAGCGAATTCGCGACGCCGTTCGTGACCAACCCGGATCACCGCAGCCAGGTCGTCGGCACCATCGACTTCGACGAGAAGGTCGACGCAGCCCAGGTCGCCAAGATCCTGCGCGCCAACGGCGTCGTCGACACCGAGCCGTACCGCAAGCTCGGCCGCAACCAGTTGCGTGTCGGTATGTTCCCGGCCATCGAGCCGGACGACATCACCGCACTGACCAAGAGCATCGACTGGGTCGTGTCCACACTGAGCTGATTACCAGGGCAGGAGTGGAGCCTGCGGAACGACCATTCGCAGCAAGCTCACAGCTACAGCGCTCCCTTCGCGGCATACACTTGCTATCAAGTAAGCAAGCGTAACGACCGCGGAGGGAGCGCTCATATGTACAGGCTCCTGGCATTCGCGCTACGGATTCGTGTGACTCTGGTGTACTGCGCTCTCGCGGCAGCGGGAATCGTCGCGCTGGGCCAGATCGGCCCGCACGATCGCTGGCACGTACTGCACGCGGCGAGCACCAATCTGCACAATCTGACCGACGGCCACCTCGCCACCCTCGTCACGAGCGTCTTTCTCACCGAAGGACGGGTGAATTGGTCGTGGTTGGCCGCGGTCGCCCTGTTGTTCGCCGTCGCCGAGTGGATCTCCGGCTGGCACCGCTTTCTGCTGACCTTCAGTGCGGGACACCTCGGTGCGACGGTATCGGTGGCCGCGGGCCTGCTCATCGGCATTCACAACGACTGGCTCGCCGACTCGCTGGCGATGGCCGTCGACGTCGGTGTCAGCTACGCAGCAGCCGCGGTCGCAGGGTCGATGATCAGGTACCTGCCGATGCCGTGGCGTGCGGGCTGGGCCGCACTGTGGATCGGCGTCGTCACCATCAGTGGAGTGTCGGACCCGTCCTTCACCGCCGTCGGCCACGCGATCGCCCTGACCATCGGCTTCGGCCTGGGTGCCGTCTACCTTCGCAGAGACGTATCGACGTTGCCGCACAAAGCAATTGATGGAACATCGACCGAATGGGTGCAGCCGGGCCCGCAGCTGTCTACCCTCTGATAGGGAAACGATCGTCGGCACACGCGATGCGTGTCGAACACCCGCCGAGTACGGCGAGTGAACTAGGCTCGAATTCGACGGTATCGCGAGCCGGCGCGATGAGGAGGTCAAGGTGCGAGACTTACGTGTGGTGGGTCTCGAGGCCGACGGAAAGTTCGTCGTGTGTGCAGATCCCAAGACCGGCGACAGATTCCGGCTTCCAGCCGACGACAAGCTCCGCGCGGCCTCCCGCGGCGACATCGCTCGACTAGGACAGATTGAGATCGAAATGGACAGCTTGCTTCGGCCGAAAGAAATTCAGGCGCGCATCCGCAGCGGAGCGACCATCGAACAGGTTGCCGCCGACTCCGGAATGGCCATCAGCCGCGTCGAGGTGTTCGCGCACCCCGTGCTGCTCGAGCGCTCGCAGGCCGCTTCGATGGCTCAGGCCGGTCATCCGCTGCGCCACGACGGCCCCGCCGTGCAGACCCTGCTCGAGATCGTCACCCTCGCCTTCCGTGCTCGCGGGCACAACCTCGACGACGCGGCGTGGGACGCCTGGCGCGACGAGGACAACAAATGGGTCGCGCAGTTGAAGTGGCAGGCCGGCCGCACCACCAACAAGGCGCACTGGCAGTTCCTCCCCGACGGGCACGGCGGCACCATCGCGCCCCTCGACGACACCGCACACGAACTCATCGATCCCGACTTCGGACGCCAGCTTCGCGGTCTGGCCCCGGTGCGCGCACTCGCGTCCGCCGAGGACTCGGGCGACGACGAGGCCTCACAGCAGAGCTTCGACGAGTACTACGGCACCACCGCCGACAGCGAAATGGATGTCGAGACCATCGACGTCGAGGTGGACGCTGTGCAAACCACCGAGCCCGAGCAGCCTCGCGAACCGGCGGCCAGGGAACCCAAGCCCGCACCCAAGCCGGCTGCGGGTCACACCAGCGGCAAGGACAAGCGCGGCAAGCCTGCCATGCCGTCGTGGGAGGACGTTCTGCTCGGCGTTCGCAGCAGCGGTCACAACTGAACGTGACAGATGTGCCGCGCGGTGAAGAATCACCGACGCTCGCACCGTAGGCTTCCCAGGAGGTAACGGAGAGAGAGGTGCCGGTAGTGGGGGCCAAAGCATCAACGATCTGGTACGTGGACGCGCCGGATCCCATTTCTGTTCTCCGAGAGGCAACTACCTCGGACTGGAATGCTGCGACCGCACTCGTCGGACGTCTGTACCCCCACCTGACGGCAGTGCCCCTCGGACAGGGCCCGATATCGACCTCGGCAGGCGTGGACGACGATCACGTCTTCATCGGCTGCTACCCCGGCGTCACCGTGGTGTGTGGATCCAATCTCGCAGTGCCCACGCCGTCGAGTCTTCCCGAATCCTTCACTCGCCCTCTGGCATCCGAGCACACCTACCTCGTCGCCTCGGATCCCCAACACGCCTGGGGAGCGTTCGCCTACTGGGAGCGCGGTGAATTCCGCCGCTCCTTCAGCGCCACACCGGTGTACATCTACGAGGACTCAGGCCTGCCCCTGGTGTGGGAACGGTCCTTCTGGGCCGGTGAGCATCCACTGATCTATCCCCCCGGCGTGATGCCGGATCCGCAATCGCTTCCGTTCCACCCGCAGGAATTCGCCGAGGCCGCCAACGCCGAGTGGCTCGGATTCCGCTACACCGGCGCGCCGCACGCGGACGAATTCGATCCGAACACCCTGCCGGTCTGCGGATTCTCGATGTACGTTCCTGGGCAGGAACCGCCGCCACCGAACCAGCAGAACTCCAACGGCCGGGGTGCACAGGAACCGATGCCCGGTGCCCCCGATGAGCAGGCACCGCGGCCGAAGAAGCGTTGGTTCTCGCGCAAATAGTGGCTCGGGTGGGCACAGTTGCACACAACGACCGCCTGTCGACGGGTTTCCGCCGATCGTCGCCGGTAGTGCGCAACCCTGCCCGCTCCGGGTGCCCGGCGAACGTCAGAACGCCAGCGCCGCCAGTGCCACGAAGCTCAGGATGGAACCGATACCGGCTCCGTACACAGCCCAGCGCCACACCGGGGTCACGAGCCATCGCATGACCGTCGGCGCGGCACCCGCGACAACGATGATGTTCAGGCCGATCGCGAGCAACGGATGAATTCTGGCCAGCTCCAGACCGAATGCTGTCAGGGCCACTCCCACGAGCGCCGCCGAGATCACAGCGATCGGGATTCCGGTCCAACGCACGCTCGCGTCGTGATCGATCACGTCAACCGCACGCGTTCGTAGAATCCCATCGCCGCGGCCGTCGCCACGTTGAGCGAATCGGTGCCAGGGGCCATCGGAATCCGAGCACGAATATCCGTGGCGCGCATGGCATGTTCGGTCAGGCCCGGCCCCTCCGCACCGAGCAGCAGGGCAACCTTCTCCCCCGTCATCGCCGCAGCCAGCGACACCGCCTCCGGGTTGGGCGTCAGCGAGATCAGCTGAAAGCCGTGCGCGCGTACGCGATCGAGGCCGCGCGGCCACTCGGGCACCTTCGCGAACGGCACGCGGAGCACATGCCCCATCGATACCCGCACCGAACGTCGGTACAGCGGATCCGCGCACGCGGCTCCGAACAGCACTGCGTCCACCCCGAGGCCTGCCGCGTTGCGGAACATCGACCCGAGATTCTCGTGATCGTTGACGCCCTCGAGAATCGCCACCGTCTTCGCGTCGGCCAGCACCTCGTCCAGTTCCAGCGCAGGCGGTCTGTTCGCCGCCGCCAACACCCCGCGATTGAGATGGAACCCGACGACCTCGGCCATCACCTCCGCCGACGTCCGGTAGAACGGGACGTCGGAATCTGCCAGATCGTCGCGCAGGGCGTCGAGCCGTCGATCCACACCGAGCAGACTGATCATCGGGAAACGCGAGGTCAACAGACGCTGTGCAACCAACACGCCCTCGGCGATCACCAAGCCCTTGCCCTCGGGCAGGTCGGGCCGCCTGTCCGACGAGTTGAGATCGCGAAAGTCGTCCAGTCGCGGGTCCGATGGGTCGTCGATATCGATTACATGCACCACCCGCTCATCTTGTCACCCGGCATTTCTGGCAGTCCCTCGGCGAAGGCCTACTTCTGTATGGAAAAGTAAAGAGCGATGACTACCGACGAATCGATCACCATCCGCACCGCCACCGACGACGACTGGGATGCCGTCGCGCTGCTCGACGCCCATGCATTCGGCGAGCACCAGAACGCCGAGGACCTGGCCGAGACGCAGATCCTGACCCAGTCCGAGCACGTGTACCTGGCGTGGGACGGCGAGACCCCGGTGGGTGTGGCCATGCACTTCCCGATGTCGGTCACCGTTCCCGGTGGTGCGCAGGTCGAGGCGTCCGGAGTCTCCTGGGTGTCGGTCGCGCCGACGCATCGTCGACGCGGCATCCTGCGATCGATGTTCACTCAGCAGCACCGCGCGCTGAACGACGCGGGCGCACCCCTCTCGCTGCTCACGGCCAGCGAGGCGACGATCTACGGACGCTTCGGCTACGGACCGGTGACCGAGGAGATCAGCGTCTCGATCGACCGTCGATTCGCGCAGTTCCGCAAGGACGCGCCCCCGGCAACCGGTGTACGACTGATCGAATCGGCCGAGGCCACCGAACTGCTCCCCGACATCTACCATCGCTGGCAGCAGCAGACCGCAGGCGCGCAGCCCAAGCCGCCGATCCGCTGGGAGCGATTCTTCGCCGATCGTGAGAACCGACGCGGCGGGCTGACGGCGCTGTTCTTCATCGCCCATCCCGACGGCTACGTCGCCTATCGACGCGGACGCAACCCGAGCCGAGTGGTGGTGGAGGAATTCATCGCGGTGACCGACGACGCGTACGCCGCGCTGTGGCAGATCTTGGTCGGGGTCGACCTGGTCGACACCATCGAGGTACGGCAGGCACGGGACGAAGCACTTCCGTTCCTGCTGACCAACAATCGGCTACCGAAAGTCACCGCGCATCACGACGCGCTGTGGGGCCGCATCATGCACGTCGAGGCAGCGTTGGAGGCTCGCACCTACGCACTCGACACCTCGCTGATCATCGCTGTGCGAGATCCCTTCCTCGATGCGGGCGGCACCTACTCGCTGACCGTGACCGACGGCCGAGCCACCTGTACCCGGGTGGAATCCGAGCCGGACATCGAACTCGACATCGACGTGCTGGCCAGCATCTACTTCGGCACCCATCGGGCCCGACTGTTCGCCGCAGCCAACCGCCTCACCGCCCGCAACGAAGAATCACTGCATGCACTCGACCTGACGTTCGGAACTGCACGCCCGGCCGTCATGGGTTGGGGTTTCTAGAGCCGTTCGGCGCATCGAGCGCTGACGCCGAGCCACCTCGCATCCAGAGGGCGGCGCACAGCGTCACCGCGATCAGCACGGTCATGTACACGATGAAGTCGACACTGCCGTGACCGCTGGTGGCGTGGTAGATCAACGGTGCTGTTCCGCCGAAGAGCGAGTTCGCCACCGCGTAGCCGAAGCCGACGCCGAGCGCACGGATGTGTGCGGGAAACACTTCGGCTTTGGCGATGCCGTTCACCGACAGGTAGCACGTCAGAACGACGAACGCCGACATCAGGATGACGAGGACCACCGGTGGGGACGTCACCCGAGTGGTCGCCACCAGCAGCGCCCCGGTACCCGAGATGCCCAGTGCCCCGAAGGCGATGAGTAGCGGCTTCCTCCCGATACGGTCGCTCAGTGCGCCGCCGATGGGTTGCAGCACCATCAGCACCACGAAGGCGGCAAGTACGACAGCGGTCGCCGTGAGCTCTCCCCTGTCACCGTCCGCGGCGAAGAACGTCTCGCGCACGATCGAGGGAACGGTGACGGTATAGGTGTAGAACGCTGCACTTCCTCCTGCGGTCAGCAGGAACACCCAGACGAGTGGACGCCAGTGATCGCGAAACAGCGCCCCCAGCGTGGATTCTCGCTCTGCTCGTGGCGTTCTCGGCGCAGGTTGCGTGCGATCGAGTCCGCGGGCCCACCACAACGAGGCCAGGCCGGCTGCCCCTCCGGCGACGAACGCCAGGCGCCATCCCCACTCCGAGATTTCTGCACGGTCGCTGCTCGCGAGGAGTACGAGCAGGCAGGTCTGCGCCAGCACGAGGCCGCCGACGATGGTCGCGGCCTGGAACGAGGCGAAGAATCCGCGATGGCCTCGTGTGCCCGATTCGGAGAGCAACACCGTCGCCGCCGCATACTCGCCACCGGTCGCGATGCCCTGGACGATGCTCACGACCGCGAGAATCACCGCCGCCCAGGCTCCGATCGCGTGGACGGTGGGAGTCAGCGCGAGAGCGACCGATCCGGCCGACATCAGAGTCACCGCCGCGACGAGCGCGAACTGTCGGCCACGCGCGTCCGCGAGCCTGCCGAACAACCACGAGCCGAGCGGGCGAACGACGAAGGTCAGTGCGAAGAGTCCATAGACGTACACGAGAGAATCGGTCGAGGCCGGATCGAAGAACTCGGTCCGAAAGTACGGCGCGAACGTTGCGTAGAGGTACAGATTGAACCACTGCACCAGGTTCGGCACGGAGCCCGCAAGAATAGCGCGTACCTGCGTACGACGGTCGGGGCTCGCCGGCTCGGTGCGATTCACGTGCTGAAGGTACCCGAACTCCCGGCAACGAGGGCGCAGTCGGAAAGCACATGACGTTTGTCATGGCTGGACTGTGACGGTGTCACTTCAGGTCATGATGCGCTGCACTGTTTTCGGTGGTTCGGGCGCAGCAGACTCGTAGTCATGAAGCAACCAGACGAAGGAAACCTGTTCACCGATCTGATGGAGCTCGGGCCGGCTCCGACGATGGCGCGTGAGATCGTCGTCATCGTCATCACCATCGCCATCGTCGCCGTGCTGTTCGCGATCGTCGGTACCTCGCTTCCGGCGTTCGTCGCACTCGGCGTCATCGTCGCCTTCATGGGTGTCCGGTTCGTCATCGGAATGCGCCACTGGGGGAGGCAATCATGACCATCATCGATGTCGACGGAATGACTCGACGCTACGGTTCGGGTAAGAACGCGTACGACGCCGTCAAAGCTCTCGATCTGCACATCGCCGAGGGCGAGCTGTTCGGGTTGCTGGGCACCAACGGTGCGGGCAAGACATCCACTCTCGAAGTGATTCAGGGTCTTTCGCGGCCCAGCAAGGGCTCGGTCAGGATCATGGGAATGGACCCCGTGTCCGATCGCCGCAAGGTCCGCCCCTCTCTGGGCATCATGCTGCAGAAGGGCGGCCTGCCACAGGATCTGACGACCGCCGAGAGCCTGCGGATGTGGGCAGGTACCTGCAGCAATCCACTGCCGGTGGCGGACGTGCTCGAACGCGTCGACCTGGCAGACCGCGCCGATACCCGGGTGAAGTTTCTCTCCGGTGGCGAGCAGCGCAGACTGGATCTGGCCTGCGCCATCATCAGCCGTCCACGAGTGCTGTTCCTGGACGAACCGACTACCGGACTCGACCCCGAAAGTCGCCGCAACACATGGCGTTTGATTCAGGAGCTGAAGAACTCGGGGGTGACGATCATGCTCACGACGCACTACCTGGACGAGGCCGAGTCTCTCTGTGACCGGTTGGCGATCATGCACCGCGGCACAGTCGTTCGCAGCGGAACGGTGGACGAGGTGGTTGCCGACCACCCCGCGAAGATCGAACTGACAGCCCCCGGTACGGCGCTGCCGACATTGCCCGGTACGTCCGTCGACGTCTCGGGAGAGACCATCTCGATTCAGACGTCGTCGGTGCAGGACACCTTGACCGATCTGTTGCTGTGGGCTCGACACAACGGGGTGACACTGCACGGCCTGGACGCCCGAGCGGCGTCGCTGGAAACCGTGTTCCTCTCCATCGCAGACGAATTCGACAATACGGACGTTACAGAACAGAAGGTGATGAGCGCATGAGCACGATGACCGCCCTGTCGCGAGCAGAGTTCACGCTGCTGGGACGCAACCGAGTACTGCTGTTCAACGCGATCGTCATGCCGTTGATCGTCCCCATCGTGCTGCTGATCATCGGCAGCCGGGGTGACGGCGGGCTGAGGGACGCAGGCGTCGCGAGTGCGTTGGAGATCTTCGCACTGTTCCTGCTGGTGCTCTTGGTCTACTACAACATGCTCTCGGTCTATGCCACACGTCGAGACGAGTTGGTACTGAAGCGACTTCGTACCGGAGAAAGCTCGGACGTTCAAATACTGCTGGGCCCGGCGATACCCTCGCTGGTACTCACCGTCGCGCTCGGCCTGATCGTCGGAGCCGTGGTGGTGGCCTTCGGTGGGCCGGTTCCCACCAATCCCCTGCTCGTCGCCGTCGCACTCCTCGGCGGCGCGGCACTCTTCGCGGCACTGGCGTTGATCACGTCCGCCTTCACCCGCAACGCGGAAGCCGCACAGATCACCAGCCTGCCGGTCATCCTGCTCGCCATGGTCGGGTCGTCTGCGCTGCGTGGCGTCGTCCCGGATTCATTGAGCAACGTCATCGAGCTGACTCCGATGGCCGCGGTGTCGGACCTGTTGAACCTGGGCTGGTTCGGCACCACCACCCCCGGCGACGCGTCGATCGGATTCGCCGGCACCTTCGGCGAAGCCGGAATGCCACTGGCGGTGATGCTCGCCTGGATCGTCGGCAGTCTGCTGATCGCCCGCACGCATTTCCGCTGGGAACCGCGATCCTAGATCGCACCCTTCGTCGACCGTCTGCAAGGCTGGAGACCATGAAGCTGTACGAGTACCTCAATCCACTGCACGGCTGGAACGACAGCAGTGCAGTGGACAAGGTGCGCGTCTACACCCGTCAATCGTTCCTGACGCTCGCCGTCGCTGTGGGAATCGCAGCGATGCTCACATCTCTGCAGTACGACGACTATCTGTCGATGGCGGCGGAAGCGGTCTGCGCCGCAGCCACTTTCGTAATTGTGCAGCGCACTCCCGCTATCGGTGGCATCTCGAAGGCAAGTCCGCGCGTGCCCCTGGTGATCATGGCCGTCTCCGCTGTCGTGGTGGCGTTCAGCGGAGACTCGAACAACATGCTGTGGGCCGCCGCCCTCGCCACGACTGCCGTGGCAGCTCTGATCCCGTTGCGCTGGTGCCTGGCGGCCGCCGTGGCCTCTGCTGCGCTTGCGGCGGCTCTGGGGCGCCCCGCGATCGAAACGCTGGTGCTCGGTCTCTTCATCGCCTTCATGGCTTTCACCCTGCAACTGTCGGCATGGCTGCTGCGCATCGTCACCGAACTCGACGCCACCCGCGACGCCGCGGCCGCGCTCTCGGTCGCCGAGGAGCGTCTGAGGTTCTCGCGAGATCTGCACGACGTCGTCGGCCGCGCACTGTCCGCCATCGCCGTCAAGAGCGAACTCGCCGCGACGCTTGCTCGTCGGGGTGACGACCGTGCTGCGGGCCAGATGGACGAGGTTCGCCTGCTGGCCCAGGAATCCATGGCCGACGCCAGAAAGCTCGTTCGCGGCTATCGATCGGTCGATGTGGCATCGGAACTCGACGGAGCCCGATCGCTGCTGTCCGCCGCAGGTATCTCCACCGAACTGGTCGGCGAGACCTCCACTCTGTCCGAGCCGGCGGCCGAGGCGGCTGCCTGGATCGTCCGTGAGGGTGTGACGAACATTCTGCGCCACTCCGCGGCCACGTACTGTCTGATCGAACTGACCGACAACAGCATTCGACTCGTCAACGACAATCCGCACGCGTCGGCCGGCCGCGACGACGGCACCGGCCTGAGCGGTCTGCGCGAGAGATTGGTCGCGGTCGGAGGGGCGCTGAACACAGAGAAGACGAGCGAGGAATTCATCCTCACTGCGGCGTTACCGACATCGACCCAGAAGCCGAGGACCACACCATGATTCGAGTTCTACTGGCCGACGACGAGAATCTGATCCGAACTGCTCTGGCGACCATGCTCGATCTCGAGGACGACATCGAGATCGTCGGGCAGGCCGACTCCGGCGAGAAAGCGTTGACCATCGCAGCCTCTCTCGCCCCCGATGTGGCAGTGCTGGACCTACAGATGGGCGGAATCGACGGCATCGAGACGGCCCAGAAGATTGGAGAAGCCCTACCGACGTGTGCGTCGATCATCGTCACCAGCCACGGTCGACCCGGCTATCTGAAGAAGGCGTTGGAGGCCGGAGTGCGCGGGTTCCTGCCGAAGACCACCTCGGCCGCCACCCTCGCCGAGGTGGTGCGCACCGTGCACGGCGGCGGACGCTACGTCGATCCGACGCTCGCTGCAGAAGCCATCGGAGCCGGGGATTCACCGCTCACCCCGCGTGAAGCGGACGTACTCGAGTTCGCCGCCGACGGTGCATCGATAGCGGAGATCGCACAGCGCGCGCATCTGTCGCCCGGCACCACCCGCAACTACCTGTCCGCCGCCGCCGCGAAGCTCGGCGCGGCGAATCGGCACGAGGCCTGCGCACTGGCCCGACGCCACGGGTGGATCTGAACGCGTCACACCTTGGCGGTGGCGGCCACCGTATCGAGCGTCGGCAGCCGGTGTCCGCCGGCGGGCGGTACCACGGTGATCCGCAAGTTGTTGTGCCGCAGTAGATATACGGCCGCGAAGAGTCCCGTTGCCAGGGAGATGATGCCGCCGAACACGAGCGGGGCACGCGGATCGAGCACATCGGCGAGCCAGCCGAGGACCGGGCTGCCCAGCGGGGTTCCGCCCAGGAAGCACAGCATGTAGATACCCATCACGCGTCCGCGCATATCGGACGGCACCGACATCTGCAGAATATTCATCGCCGACGTCGTGAAGGTCAACGTCAACGCGCCGGTAGGCACCAACAGGATCGCCACCAGAACGTAATTGGGCATCAACCCCACGAGCAGCTCGAAAATCCCGAACGCGATGACTGCACCGATGAAGAGCCGTAATCGCGGTGCCGTGGCGCGCCGGGCCGCCAGGGTCGCTCCGGCCAAGGTACCGACCGCGAGGGTGGTCGACAGCAGACCGTAGGCGTCTGCTCCGCTGCCGAACGTGTTGCGCGCCAACACCGACAGACTCAGCGGAAAGTTCAGCCCGAATGTCGAGACCATGAAGACCGTTGCCAGCAGGACCCTCAGGTCGCCGCGCCCCCAGACATACCGAAAGCCCTCCCGCACCTGCCCTTTGGCGCGTGGGGCGGGTTCGACGCGGAAGAGCTGACCGACGTTCATCGCCACGAGAGCACCGAACACGGCCGCGAACGACACGGCATTGATGAGAAACACCCAGCCGGTGCCGACGAGGGTGATGAGCACTCCGGAGACGGCAGGCCCGACGATGCGGGCCATGTTGAAGGTCATGGAGTTCAACGCAATTGCGTTGGCGAGGGTCTCTTTACCGACCATCTCGATGGTGAACGATTGCCGCACCGGCGCATCGATCGCCGACGAGCAGCCTAGGATGAAGGCGATGAGGTAGACGTGCCACAGCTCGACCATCCCCCCGACATCGAGCACACCCAGGACAAGGCCACAGACCGCGGCGAAGATCTGGGTGATCATGAGGAGCTTGCGCTTGTCGTACCGGTCCGCCAGTACCCCTCCCCAGACCGACAGGAACAGCGTCGGCCCGAATTGCAGGGCCATGACGATGCCGACGGCAAAGCCGTTGCCGCCGGACAGCGTCAGAACGAGCCAGTCCTGGGCGACCCGCTGCATCCAGGTGCCGACCAGCGAGACGATCTGCCCCGAAGCCCACAATCGGTAGTTGCGAGTCTTCAGGGCGGCGAACATCGTCGAGCCGGAAGTACGGGAAGCAGGGGCCACCGTTCAAATAATAAACCTAGGTAACTACTCGGAGTCGCTGACCAATGCGCTGATGATTTTCACCGCGTCTCGAAGCGTGTCGAGCTGCTCGGGTCCGAGCCCTGCCAGCTGCGCGGTCATCCACGCCTCGCGGGCACTGGCCTCGTCGGCGATCAGCTCTCGGCCGGCCGGCGAGAGCGACACGATCACCTGACGTCCGTCGGTCGGATGCGGCGTGCGCACCACCAGACCGAGCTCGGCCAACGATGCGATCACCCGCGTCATCGACGGAGGCTGCACCCTCTCCCGCGCAGCCAACGCACCGGGAGTCATATCGCCCTCCCGGCTCAGCGTGGCCAGAGCCGACAGCTGAGTCAGTGATACTTGCGAGTCCACTCGCCTACCCCGAAGGTGGCGAGTCAGCCTCACCACCGCAAGCGACAGATCGCTTGCCAATTCCCGATTGTCTTTCACAATGTTTCCCGACGTCACAGCGCAGAGGATACGCCTTGGTACCGACCACGCATCATGTAACCGCCTCCGTGATGGGTCCGACGGCGAAATATGCGACGAACAGCAATGCGACGATCCACAGCAGGGGATGTACCGACTTCGCCCGGCCGGACCCGACGGCGAGTATCACCCAGGTGATGAAACCGACGCCGATCCCGTTGGCGATGGAGTACGTGAACGGCATGACCACGATGGTCAGAAAGGCAGGCAACGCGTAGTCGAAGCGTCGGAAGTCGATGTCGAGTACCTGCCCGATCATCAGCGCACCCACCACGACCAGGGCCGGAGCCGCTGCTTCGATCGGAACGACGGCGGTGAGCGGAGTGAAGAACATGGCCAGCAGAAAGAGCAATCCGGTGACGACGTTGGCCAGTCCGGTGCGGGCACCCTCGGCGATGCCGGACGCCGATTCCACGAACACGGTGTTCGACGACGCCGAGGCCCCACCTCCGGCGATCGCTCCCGCTCCCTCGACCACCAGCGCCTTGCCGATGTTCGGCAGTGTCCCGTCCTTGTCCAGCTTGGCTTCTTTACCCAAACCGGTCATCGTGCCCATCGCGTCGAAGAAGTTCGCGAGCACGAGGGTGAACACCAGCAAGCTCGCGGCCAGCACGCCGATGCGCGTGAATGCTCCGAGGAGATCGACGTTGCCGACCAGCGACAGATCGGGCGACTGCACCAACTGACCCGGCAACTGCGGTACCGACAGATTCCAGCCCTTCGGGTCGACGCCGTTGGACGGACCCACATCGGTGACGGCTTCGACGATCGCCGCCAGCACCGTCGTGACCACGATGCCGATCAGCAGACCGCCGCGCACCTTGCGCACCACCAGCACACCCATCAGCAACAGCCCGAACACGAAGATCACCGTGGGCCACGACGCGATGGACCCGTCGATCCCGAGGCCGACGGGAACCGTCGTGCCTGCGGCATCGGGGATGCGGCGGACGAACCCGGAGTCGACCAGCCCGATGAAGGCGATGAACGCGCCGATGCCGGCCGCGATCGCCGCTTTGAGTTCGGCCGGGATTGCGTTGAACACCGCCGTGCGGAACCCGGTGACGGCCAGGAGCACGATGATGATGCCGTCGATGACGACGAGCCCCATGGCCTCGGGCCACGTCACCTGAGGAGCGATGGTGACGGCGAGCAGGGTGTTGATGCCCAGACCCGCGGCGATGCCGAAAGGGTAGTTCGCGATGATGCCGAAGGCGATGCTCATGAACCCGGCCACCAGCGCTGTCACGGCGGCGACCTGGGCGACCGGCAGGATGTTACCGAGCACGTCGGTCTTGGCCGCTGCATCGTCGGCCGAGAAGCTGCCCAGAATCAGCGGATTGAGGACGACGATGTAGGCCATGGCCACGAACGTGACCACGCCTCCCCGTACCTCGGATCCGACGGTCGAGCCACGCTCGGTGATCTTGAAGTAGTTGTCGAGTAGCCGCGACGACAATTGCATGAGCGAACGATAAAGCACACCGCGAGACTTGGGGAAATATGGTGGCGTAGCGTGATTTCGTGGCCGACCTCCCCCAGATCCCGCGCAGCCTCACCGATCCCGTGCCGGTGTTGGCGATCGGCATCCTCGGGTGGATCGTGGCACTGGTGGTGTTCACGGCCACCGGAGACCGGGACGGTGACGTCCTCGCAACGTGCTGGTCCGGCATCGCGGTGGGTGCAGTAGGGTTCGGGATCTTCCTGCTGCAGAGAGCGGCGTCACGTCGCGGGAGCAGAACCGCCCAACGCGGGCTCGATTGAGACCAGCATCACGTAAGCGCCATCACCTTATGGCCTCTGACGTGGGCAAACTAACCCGTCAGCCGGTTGAGTAACACAAAGTTAACGTGGACCATGGGTTATGTCAGTTCAGATAACCTCTCGATCCACGAAAGCCAGGCCATGAAGTTCGTCGCTCAGTACCGCAATCGCCGTAACCACGTCCGCTCGCTCCGCGCCCTCTATGCACGCGCCAACGCTGTCTCCAGCCCGGCCATGCGCGACGAGTTGCTCGTCATCGCCCAGCGCTCGGATTTCTCGCGCTGATCAGCCTGACGGCATAGATCCATCCCAGCCCCCACAGGGCACCGAACACCCAGCCGGCCAACACATCCGTGGTCCAGTGCGCACCCAGATAGATCCGAGAGAATCCGATCAGCAGGGACGCGACCACAGGTAGCGCAAGCAGTACCGGCCGATGCAGCCGCGGATCCGGCGATCGCAGCATCACCGCGATCGCCACCGTGGCAAGCAGCATCGACATCGTCGCGTGGCCCGATGGAAACGAATGGCTCGCAATATCCACCAGCCGCGCCGGAATCGGCGGACGCTCCCGCGCGAACGCGAATTTCAGCGCATTCATCAGACCCCACCCGGTGAGCATCGAGCCCGCCACCAGGACGGCATCAGATCTGCGTCCGACGCGAAGCAACGCAACGACGACCACCGCGGACAGCAGGAACATCGACACCGTGTTGCCCAGCGTGGTGATGATCCAGAACATCGTCGTGACCCACTCGACTCGATGCTCGACCATCCAGTCCAGGATCACCCCGTCAGGCCCCACGTGGTCGCTCCCAACTCTCCGTGCAGTGGACCGTTCCGTCGGCGGTCACCCACCACGGGACTCTGCGCTCGCCGCTGACCGCACCCGACAACCGCACCACGAGTTCGCGATGCACCACCACCCCACCGGACGGCAGCGGCAATCCCATGACCGCGCAGGCCAACAGAGCCCCGGGTTCGCGATCCCAGGAGCTGACCCGTCCGGTTCCGAGTACCTCGCCACCGATCGCCTCCGACGCCGTCCGGATGTCGAGAACGTCGGCCAGCGCGGCCCCGGAGGCCATGTCCGAGAGCACGGCGATCTCCTGCGGCACCACGCTCGCCAGCCATGGGGAGTCGATCACGAGCGCATCCGACGCATCCACGACGTCGCCGACAAGCGTGCGGACACGATCCGGTGGATCGATGTCCGAGACCTCGATGCGGCGCTCCGCAACAGCGGTGGCGATCGACGTGTGGGTTCTGGCGATCACCGCAGGCGTCGGACGCCGCTTCGGGTCCGACAGCGCTGCCAGCAGCACGCGAGCCGTTTCGGCGCTGTCGCATACCGACGCGCTGAGCACCGCCTGCAGTTCGTCGGCACGCGGATGATCCAGCGGATCGAGCAACCCGGCGAACGTCTCGTCCGACGGTGCCCGAAAAACGATCGGACGCGAATCATGGACTCGCGCATGCCGTCCGATCCACCACGCGGTGTAACCGTCACGGTCGGTCAGTGCCGCACAGGTACTCGGATCGTCCAGCAGGACGGTCAGCGCCTCGGACCAGACGTCCGATCGGACGAGGTCGAGATCCCGAACCGCGAGAAGCGTTTCCGGCTCCTCGGACAGACTCGACCACCACGCCGACTCGTCGTCGAGATCGTGATCCGGCCCGGTCGGCAGCTCGTCGCGCAGCACAGAGAACCCCCACCCGACGCCCACTGCTCGCAGCGCCCGCTCACCGAACCTGTCCACCACCGCAGTCGAGAGGACGCCGAACGGCGAATCCTCGATCAGCAGCTCCGCCAACGGCGCTCCGGGAAGCAACAATTCGTCGGCACTCCGCAATTCGCCCTCGTCGTCTTCGAGGGGCAGACCGCCGAGCCAACTCGGCAGTTCACCCGCCTGCACCGCCCGCGCCAGCGCCAGCACGGCGGAGACCAGCCCGTCGACATCCTCGGTCTCATCCCAGTCGAGATCGTCCAGAGCAGCCTCGAGCGCCGGGTCGGTGAGCAGTTCGGTCGCAGTCGCCTCGCGAGCACCCAGCCGCGTCAACAACGGGCTCACCGCATCCGGATGCACCAGCCGGACCCAGGTGACAGCAGCAGCAGCGTCGGAGCCGATCACCGTCATCCGCGGACCGGTCACCGTACGACCGTCCGCCAGCGGAACAGGCAGCGCGGCAAGCTCTTCCGCAGCCACACCGTCGACCACGAGTGGAGCCAACGCGTCGAACAGCCGCCGCCACCAACTCGGCTCGCGATCGAGCCCACCGACCATCTCCGCCAGCCTCGCCAAACCGATCCGGTGCACCCCCACCGCCGCGAGCGCCGACGCATGCCGCGCACCCGACAGCGATGCCGCGACCAGATCGGGCACGACGCCCGCCAGCACCGAAGTGAGTTCCTCGGTGGCGTCCGCGACGACGTTCGCCCGCTCGGGCACGAGGTCATGTCCGTCAGCGCCAGGAAGCCATGGTGCACAGGACAATCGATGAAAGACGAGTTCCCGCAGTGCACCGTCGACCGCACTGCGGGCGAATCCGACCTCGGGTACGAACGAGACCCTGGATGCGGCAGGCAGCGAGGCCACGAAGTCCACGTAGCCGTGCGCGACCGCGTCGAGCGAGACACCCGGCAACACGCGTCGCCGATCGGGCTGCATCGGCACATCGGCAATGACCAACGCGGGCAACGACAACAGCTCGTCCGAGCGGGTCGGAGCGCGCAACACATCGGGCGACGCGGGAACGGGCAGACCGTCGACGACCGGAGCGAGCCATCGTGCGGCCGGTGTCGTGAACTGTCGCCAGGTTCGCGATCCGATCACGATCTCGGCACTGTTTCCTTCGAGTTGCGTTCTTGCGCAGTCGATCACGACGCCGTCGATCTCGATGGAGTGCAACGCCTCCAGTTCGAGCAGCAGGTCGACCGCCTCATCCGCAGACCCTGCGGCGAAGGAATCCGCCGCCACATCACCTCGCAGTGTCAGCACGATCTCGGTATCGAACCCATCGGCGGGCGAGGCGGCGACCGGCCATGCGAGCCGCAGCACCGGAACGCCGGTATCAGGCGGGCGCACGTCTCGTTCACCCAGCGCCTCGCGCGTGCGGTGCGCGCTGAACGCCACGCCGCCGCCACGCGATCGCACCTCGATCTCGTCGGACACCGATCGCACCGCAGTGAACCCGACACCGAATTGCCCGACGCCCGAATCTGCGGCAGTCTTGCCCGACGCCCTCAACGCGGTCAACGCGTGCACACCGGAGATATCTAGCGCAGCACCGGTATTGGCGATATGCAGGGCGCCGTTCTCATCGGTCCACACAGCCAGCCGACCCGGGACGCCTGCCCGCTGCGCGGCATCGGCTGCGTTCTGTGCCAGCTCGGTCAGCAGACGATCGCGGTAGCCACCGCGCACCAGATCGGACTCGGACGCTGAGTCCTCCCGAAGCCGGGTGGGCGACGATGCCCACGCCGCGAGAATCGACTCCCGCAGCGATTCGGTATCGAACGGATCGATCAGCTCGGAGATGCCGAATCTTCTTCCTGCGCAGCACGATCGGTGGTGCTCGACGCATCATCGGTGACGGGCGAGACATCGGCCGAGATGGCTTCGGTGGCCGACGACTCTGCCGACGCGATCGCGTCCGGGGCCGGGGCCGGGACGTCATCCGAGGCCGGTCCCTCGTCCGGGGCCTCGACCTCATCGGGGGCCTGATCCGGGACGGTCGTATCGACGACATCGGTCGCCTCGGCCGCAGCAGCCGTCTCGACAACAGCGTCCGCTTCGACAGCGTCCGTCTCGACAGCGTCCGCCTCGACAACGGCGTCCGGTGCGGCTGATTCGGCTGATTCGGCCGGGGCAACCGGCGAGGCCACCACGTCGAGTGCAGCGTCGTCGTAGGGCTCGAATTGCGGCGATCCGGCTCCGGTGGGGAGTTCGGTGTCGGAGTGCGCTCCGCAGCCGTACTCGGCGTGCACCACGTGTCCGTCGGCGGCGAATTCGTTGCCGCACACTCCGAATGCGGCGGACAGCGAACCGGCGAGGGGAAGGTAGAAGCCGCAGAGCCCACAGGTCGACGGCGCAGCCTTGGCCATCTCGGTATCGGGACCGAAGTCTCCGTCGTGCCAGCGCTGGGCGGCGTCGAGACGTCCTTCGAGGCTGGTGACCTTGGTTCGGCCGAGACCGATCTCGCCTGCCACCTCGTCGATGGCAGGGTCACCGGTCGCGACGTAGCCCGGCACGAGCCGCGGATCGTCCTGGCGCGGAGACAGCAGGTCACCGGGCCCCAGATCGCCGGGACGGATGCGCTCGTCCCACGGCACCCAGGACGGTGCCACGAGGGCGTCGGGGCCGGGCAGGAGAACGAGCTCACTGACGGTGGCGTGATCCGCGTCCTCCGGGGCCGCGACCACAACGGCCCACTGCCAACCGCGGTACCCCTCGAGATCGCTGGCGAACCGGTGAGTGGCCGCACTGGAGTCTTCGACGGTGACCCCGAGGTACTCGCCGATACCTCCCTCTCCCAGGTCGAGCAGTGCCTGCCGCGCAAGGTCCACGGCATCGGCCAAGACGGGGCGGATGGAATCGAGCTCTGGAGAAGATGTGAAACTCACACATTCAGTTTGCCGCATCGACTCGGTGACGCCCAGTTCGGGCTGCCATCATGGGTGCAATGACCGTCCGTGCTCGCACCTTCGCTGCCCTCGTGACCTCACTGCTGGCCGTGTCCGCATGCTCGTCGACGACGCAACCGGCTCCGGTGACGTCCGACTCGGTTCCGGCACTGACCACCGAGGTCGTCCGCGAATACGACCGCGGCGACGACGCTTTCACCCAGGGATTCGAGATCGACGGCGACGTCCTCTACGAAGGCACCGGACTGGAAGGCTCGTCGTTCGTCCGCCGTACCTCGCTCGAGAACATGACCGAACTGGGGCGGGCGGATCTGCCGTCCGACCTGTTCGGCGAGGGCATCACCGTCGACGGCGACACCCTCTGGCAGATCACCTGGCAGGACGGGGTCGCGATCGAACGGGACCCGGACAGCCTCGCCGAGCGACGCCGAGTGGACTACGACGGCGAAGGATGGGGACTGTGCTCGCAGGACGAGCGCCTCGTCATGAGCGACGGCTCGTCCACCCTCACCTTCCGCGACCCCACCTCGTTCGAGGCCGAGTCCGCCGTGGACGTCACGCTCGACGGCAATCCGGTGGAGCGGCTCAACGAACTCGAGTGCGCCGACGACGGATCGGTGTACGCCAACGTGTGGCAGACCTTCGACATCATGCGCATCGACCCCGAGACCGGCGCGGTGACAGCCGTCATCGACGGCACCCCACTGTGGAATTCGATGTCGGCCTCCGAACGAGACGGCGCCGACGTGTTCAACGGCATCGCGCAGATTCCCGGCACCGACCGGTTCCTCGTGACCGGCAAATACTGGCCCAGGATCTTCGAGGTGCGATTCACCGAAACCGCGCCCGTAGGACAGAATTGACACCGTGACCGATCCACGTCTCCCCCACACCCCACCGGGTGCGGACGACCCACACCAGGATCACTCCGCGGGCTCCGCTCACGACCAACACCAGGATCACTCCGCAGGCTCCGCTCACGACCAACACCAGGATCACTCCGCAGGCACTTCTCCTGACCCACTCGCGCATCCGGGTCTGGCGAACTACCCACCCGCGACTCCTGTCACGCCCACCCATGTCCCGAGCAGGCGTCAACCCTTGCCGCCGTTGCACCCGCCGCGAACCGAGCAGATCACGGCGGCGCGCGGCAAGTCCGGTGCCCGCAAGCCGCCGCCGATGCCCAAGAAGCTGACCGTCACCCGCGTCGCCGCCATGCGCGGACGCGAACTGACCGGCAAGGGAATCGCGTCGTTCCAGCGAGCCGCGAAAGCCGACGGTGCCGACAAGTCCGGACTGACGGCTCTCACCTACGCGACCATGGCGAACTTCGCTTCGGACGCCGCGCTCGCGATCGCCTTGGCCAACACTCTGTTCTTCTCGGCTGCCACCGGTGAGGACAAGACCAAGGTCGCGCTGTATCTCGTCATCACGATCGCGCCGTTCGCGCTGATCGCGCCGCTCATCGGACCGTTGCTCGACCGGTTGCAACACGGCCGACGCATCGCGCTCGCCACCTCGTTCGGGCTGCGCACCGTGCTGGCGGTGGTGCTGGTGTTCAACTTCGACAGCTGGGTGTTGTATCCGGCCGCGCTCGGCATGCTCGTCCTCAGCAAGTCCTTTGCGGTACTCAAGAGTGCGGTGACGCCACGAGTGCTGCCACCTGACATCGACCTCGTGCGCGTCAACTCTCGACTCACCGTGTTCGGTCTGCTCGGCGGCACCATCGCCGCCGGCGCTGTCGCCGGCGGCATCGCGTTCGTTGCGGACTCCCCAGGGGCTCTGTGGTTCGTCGCCGCGATCACCGTTCTCGGTGCCTACCTGAGCATGCGCATCCCGTCCTGGGTGGAGATCACCGAGGGCGAGGTGCCCGCGACCCTGAGCTACCACGCGGATCAGCACCACGCCGATCGAGACCGCGGCAACGACTACCCCGGCAACGGGGCTCCGACGGAGACCATCAGACGCACGCCACCGGCCGACGGACCCGCCAAGAATCGCAGACAACCGTTGGGCCGGGCAGTGATCGTCGGCCTGTGGGGCAACGGCACCATCCGGATTCTCACCGGCTTCCTGACTCTCTACATCGCCTTCGTGGCCAAATCCCGCACCGAACACGAACCGCTGCAGCAGGCCGCCATGCTCGGACTCGTCGGAGCCGCAGCAGGCCTCGGCAACTTCTCGGGCAACGCGCTCGGTGCCAGGATCAAACTCGGCCGGCCATCCCTTGTGGTCCTTCGCTGCACCCTCGCCGTCACAGTGGTGGCCGTCGTCGCCGCAGTGACCGACAGCCTGCTCACCGCAGCGGTGGCCGCGCTCGTGGCGTCGAGCGCCAGCGCACTGGCCAAGGTCTCGCTCGACGCGTCCTTGCAGGCCGATCTGCCGCCGGAGTCGATCGCGTCGGGATTCGGCCGATCGGAGACCGTCATGCAGCTGTGCTGGGTGCTCGGCGGCACGCTCGGCGTCCTGCTACCCACCGAGTATTGGCTCGGTTTCAGCGTGGTCTCGGTGTTGCTTACGATCGGGCTCGTGCAGACATTCCTCACCTACCGCGGCAGATCGCTTCTGCCCGGCTTCGGCGGCAACCGCCCCGACCACGTCGAACAAGAACTGTCCGACGGTACCTTCGGCGAAAACGTGACCAAGTGAATCTCGCTCCCCGCACCAAGAAGATCGCGGCCCTGCTCTCCGCGGGTCTGCTCGTCGTCGCCGCCGCGTTCGTCGCGGTGCTCGCCCTGCTGATCGGAAACGCACCGGAGAAGGAACCCGTCATCTCCGCGTACTCCAACGGCCGGACTGTCGAGGTCGAGCCGTACCTGTACTGCGCCGTCAGCGACCCGCTGTGTACCAACGTGGGAGAGACCACCGAGATTCGGGTCGGCACGGCAGCGACGGTGCAACTCTCACTCCCCGAGGCCGTCTACTCGGCACCGTGGGTACTCGCCCTGGTCTACGGCGACGACAGCGGAAACATCGTCGAGGACAGCCGGTTCAACGAGCCGGGAACCAGATTGAGCGTCACGGTGCCGACGATGGACGACAGCGATCGAACCCTGCTCGGAATCGAGGTTCGCCTGCCCACCGGCATCATCGACACCGACACCAATCAGGAGGGCTTCGTCAGCCACGCCATCTGGTCGATCGGGATGCTGCCCTAGTCGTTCTCCTGGATCAGCTGTCGAGCTCGCGCGCGACGGCCCGGACCACCTCGGAGATGCGCTGCGCGATCTTCCGGTCCGGGTACTTGCCCTTACGCAGTTCGGGCTGCACGGTGGCCTCGAGCAACGTGATCATGTCCTCGACCATCCCGTGCAGTTCGTCGGGAGTGTGCTTGCGCTCGACGGGTTCGCGGCGGGTGCTTCCGGTGTTCTGACGCACCGACGGTGCCGGCTCGAGCACCTTCAGGCTCAGCGCCTGCGGCCCGCGACGGCCTGCGGCCATACCGAATTCGACGCGCTGACCGGCTTTGAGGCCCTCGACGCCCTCGGGCAGCGCCGAGGAACGCACGTAGACGTCCTCGCCTTCCTCCTGCGAGAGGAATCCGAATCCCTTGTCGACGTCGTACCACTTCACCTTGCCGGTCGGCACTGAGCTCACCCGTTCATCTGTTGCTGTCGATGGTTGCGTTGTTCGTGGAACCGATGTTCGGTCCGCACAAGTTTCGCGCCCCACGAGAACGTAGGACGCGAATACGCCAGTCTAGCGCGGTGAGCCCGGATAGAGCATTCGAGTTGTTCGCCTCACCGCGCCCTCACCGCAGCACGCTTCGCACTACCGTGGTGCATGTGGACACATCGACTCGTAAGAGCAGCACCGTACTGCTGCGCATCGCGCTGGCCCTGTTCGCGATCGGCCTCGTCGCCATCGTCGCGATCCTCGTGTTTCCGATCTTCTCCGCCGCCAAGCCCCCACTCGGGCTGTATCTGACGGCCATGTTCTCCGCGCCGACCGGCTTCGTGCTGGCCCTGGTCTACGCGTTGGCATCCGGACGACGGGCGCGCTGATCATGAGATTGATCCTGAACGTCATCTGGCTGGTCTTCGGCGGCCTGTGGCTGGCACTGGGCTACTTCCTCGCCGGACTTCTGCTGTGCATCCTGATCGTGACCATTCCGTTCGGCATCGCGTCGTTCCGCATCGGCGTCTACGCACTGTGGCCGTTCGGCTCGACGATCGTCGACAAGCCGGGGTCCGGATCCGGCGCACTCGTCGGGAACGTGCTGTGGCTGATCCTCGCCGGTTGGTGGCTGGCCCTGACTCACGTGGTCACGGCCGTCGCCATGGCGATCACCATCATCGGTATTCCGTTGGCGATCGCGAACCTGAAGATGATTCCCGTATCGCTGATGCCCCTCGGCAAGGACATCGTTGCCATTCGGTGACCTCTCGGATCGGTTGCCGCCGATGTGACTTCCATCACATCACGCTCCGGTAACGGACAGGCAACGGACAGGGGTTCAATGCCCGGCACGTCCACTAGCTGGGCGGACGCGAGAGACCTGAAAGAGGTACAAAACGCGCTCGCGGCGACGCCCCGAAACCGACAGTTACCAAATAGTGACGTAAGGCGGGAATTTCAGTACGGTCAGCAGCGGCCGGAAAGTTCGGCCGAATTCCGGCCCGCAGCGCCAAACCTCGTCCCGCGGGAACCGGAAAACCCTCGACGATCACCCAGGGGACGAGGACGGGGGACCCACGTCCTCCACGGACAACCGGGAAGTTGTAGCGACTCACGAAGCCGCACCGACTTCCCTTGGGGTGAAGCCCAATTGCCCACTTTCAGGAGTGAGCGAAACGGCCGGGCTACCTCTCAGCCCGAACCCGACAGCTGACCTCGCAGGCGCGTGTGGAGAGGATTTCAACTCGTATGAGCGGACGTCATCGCAAGCCGAGCACCACGGGCAAGACCGTCGCAAAGGTCGCAGTCACCGGAGCCATCATGGGCACCGCGAGCATCGCCTTCACCGGCACTGCCAACGCGGCACCGGATTCCGACTGGGATCGCCTGGCTCAGTGTGAAGCCGGCGGCAACTGGGGCATCAACACCGGCAACGGTTACCAGGGCGGGTTGCAGTTCTCCCCCAGCACCTGGAACGCACACGGTGGACAGCAGTACGCGGCCACGGCCAACCAGGCCAGCCGCGAAGAGCAGATCGCAGTCGCAGAGAAGGTCCTCGACTCGCAGGGTTGGGGTGCATGGCCGTCCTGCTCCTCCAGCCTCGGACTGAACAGCGCGCCCACCGAGCGCAGCGTTCCGGTCACCCCCAAGGCACCGGAAGTTCCCGCGCTCCCCGACCTGTCGTCCATCCCGGCCGTGGACAGCTCCGCCGAGGTCGTCGAAGGCATCGTCACCGCCGTCCAGAACATCACCAACGATCCGCAGATCGCTGCGTTCGTGCAGAACGCGGCCCAGGGCATCCAGCTCGATCCGCAGGTCGTGAACTTCTACCAGGCCAACAAGGCATTCCTGCCCCAGTAAGCTGCCTGGCGGTTCCAGCTCGTACGAAAAAAGCCCCCGACGATGTCGGGGGCTTTTTCGTGTTCGAGGGCAGCGGTCAGCGATTGACCACGGTCACCGGATGGGCGTAGGGCAGGTCTTCGACGGGCAGCGGGAACTCGGTGTCCTCACCGAAGGGTGACAAGCCACCCGATCGCGCGGACGAGAGTTCGGTCACCGCGTGGTCACCGCGAGCGGTTTCCGGCCAGCCTGGATCGACATAGGGCTTCTTCGACTTGTTCACCATGCGCCCATTTTGACACCTGCCCTGCGGCGAGCACCAGCCCAGGTCTCTAATCTGATAGACGATGACCGACACGACTGCGCACCGACACACCGACACGCCCCCAGATCTGCCTCAGTGGATCGCAGCTCGAACCGACGCCGAGCTGATCAAGGCCATGTCGCTGCGTCCGGATCTGACCGCGCCGCCGCCCGCATCCCTGGCCGTGCTGGCCGGACGGGCCGAGCAGCGCCGGTCGATCCTGCACACCGCAGACACCCTCGACACCCTCGCACTCACGGTCCTCGAAATCCTCGCCGTCGAAGAGGCCTACGAGCGGCCCGTCACCCGCGCAACGTTGCTTGCGGTGGTGGCCAAGCGCGCACTGGCCAAGAGCGTCGACCGGGTGCTGGCCCAACTGCGCGAACGGCTGCTGGTGTGGGGAGACGCAGCCGGGTTCCGGATCAGCCCCGCAGCGGCGGATGCCGTGCCGTGGCGCATCGGGCGCGTACTCGACCCGGTCGACAATCTCACCGAGGCATCCATCACCGCTGCACTGGCCGAACTCGGCGACGGTGAACGCAACCTCCTCGACACCCTCGCCAGATCGTCGCCGACCGGGCGTACCAGGGACGCTGCGCCCGGCACACCCCCGGATCGGCCCGTCCAGAAGCTGCTCGCCAAGGGCCTGCTGATCTGGTTGGACGAGCAAACCGTCGAGCTTCCCGTCCAGGTGGGGCAGATTCTGCGCGGCGAGCCGATGTCCGACCCACGCTCTCTCGCCGAACCCACGCTCGACACCACTACGCATTCACTCGCCGACGTGGACGCCGCCGCGGCAGGCGAGGCACTCGAGCTGGGCAGGCACTGCGTAGCGATCATCGACGCGCTCTCGACCGCACCGGCACCCGCCCTCAAAGCCGGGGGCCTGGGAGTGCGCGAGCTCCGCAAGATCACCAAGGCCACCGGACTCGACGACGACCGCGTGAGCGTCCTCGTCGAGCTGCTCGCCGCCGCCCACCTGATCTCCAGCGGAACACCGGACCCGGTTCCCGCGTCCGACAACGGCGACGATTACTGGGCACCCACGCCTGCCGTCGACGCGTGGCTCGCCGCCGCACCGGCGGCCCGCTGGCACACGCTCGCCGCCGCCTGGCTCGAAGTGCCACGGGCACCCTGGGTCATCGGGATGCGTGACCCCAACGACAAGCCCATCGCCGCCCTGTCCGAGGAAGTCCGCTCTCCGGCCGCACCGCGGGATCGACGCATGATCCTGGAACTGCTCGCCGAACTCGGCAGTGGGCACGCAGCGCAGCCCGCCGACCTCGCTCGCACCCTGGCGTGGCGTCGACCTCGGTGGTCCGGACGCTTCGGCGTCACCCCCGTCGGCCATGTTCTCGCCGAAGCGACGGCGCTCGGCATCGTCGGCCGTGGAGCGATGTCGACCCCGGGTCGCTCGTTGCTGCACGACGGCAATGCCGAAGCCGATATGCGTGCGGCTCTACCCGAACCCATCGACTACGTCCTGGTGCAAGCCGACCTCACGCTGGTGGCACCCGGCCCGCTCGAGCCGGACCTGCAGGATCGGATCGAACTCGTCGCCGACGTGGAATCCGCGGGCGCAGCCACGATGTACCGGATCAGCGACACGAGCCTGCGCCGCGCACTCGATGTGGGACTGAGCGCGTCCGAGTTGCACGCGTTGTTCGCCACCCACTCGCGGACGCCGGTGCCGCAGGCCCTGACCTATCTGATCGACGACGTGGCTCGTCGGCACGGCCGCCTTCGAGCAGGCGTCGCCGCGTCGTTCGTTCGGTGCGAGGATCCGGCGTTGCTCGCCGAGGTGATGGCGTCCCCGGCGGCCGAATCGCTGGCGCTGAGGGCACTGGCCCCCACCGTCGCGATCTCACAGGCTCCGCTCGCCGAGGTGCTCACGGTGTTGGCCGGAGCGGGTTTCGCGCCGGCAGGCGAGGACTCGTCCGGCACCATCGTCGATCTGCGTGCGCGCGGGTCGCGGGTCTCGGCACGGCGGCCGCGCCAGGCGTTCCGCACTCCGGCCGTCCCCACCGAGGAACAGCTGGGGTCGTTGGTGCGCGGAATGCGCGCCGCCGACCGAGCGGCAGGCAACGGCGGCGCAGTGGTACGCGCCGACGGATCCCGGGCCAGCAGCACCGCGACGATGACGCTGTTGCAGACCGCAGCGAAGGTCAAGCGGAGTGTGAGCATCGGCTACGTCGATGCCCAGGGGGTTGCCACGCATCGCATCGTCGATCCGATCAGCATCGGCGGCGGTCAACTCGACGCGTTCGACCCCGCCACCGGTGGGGTTCGACGCTTCACCCTGCATCGAATCACCTCGGTCGCGCTGGTCGAGTAGACCGGGCTCACGTGCACGCACGCCCCTACCTGTGGACAATGGAGAAGTTGCGCTCTTTCGGGCGCAGCAGATGTCTCTAGGAGGAACCGTGACCGACGGCCCGCTGATCGTCCAGTCCGACAAAACGTTGTTGCTCGAGGTCGATCACGATCTCGCGGGCGCAGCGCGGGCGGCCATCGCACCGTTCGCGGAGCTCGAACGTGCCCCCGAGCACGTGCACACCTACCGCATCACCCCACTGGCACTGTGGAACGCACGTGCCGCAGGCCACGACGCCGAGCAGGTGGTCGATGCGCTGGTGAACTTCTCCCGCTACGCAGTGCCGCAGCCGCTCCTGGTCGACATCGTCGACACCATGGCTCGGTACGGCCGACTGCAGTTGGTCAAGAGCCCGGTGCACGGCCTGGTACTGATCAGCCTGGACCGCGCTGTGCTCACAGAGGTGATGCGGCACAAGAAGATTGCGCCCATGCTCGGCGCGATGGTCGACGAGGACACGGTGATCGTGCATCCCAGCGAACGCGGCCACGTGAAGCAGATGTTGCTCAAGATCGGCTGGCCTGCCGAAGACCTCGCCGGTTACGTCGACGGCGAAGCGCACCCCATCGAGCTCGACACCGAGGGCGGCAACTGGACGCTGCGCGACTACCAGGAGATGGCGGCCGATTCGTTCTGGGCCGGCGGCTCGGGCGTCGTCGTACTGCCGTGTGGCGCCGGCAAGACGATGGTCGGCGCCGCCGCGATGGCCAGAGCCAAGGCGACCACGCTGATTCTGGTCACCAACACCGTCGCCGGTCGGCAGTGGAAGCGCGAACTCATCGCACGCACCTCGCTCACCGAGGAGGAGATCGGCGAGTATTCGGGCGAGCGCAAAGAGATTCGCCCTGTGACAATCGCCACGTACCAGGTGATCACGCGTCGCACCAAGGGTGAGTACAAGCACCTCGAACTCTTCGATTCCCGGGACTGGGGACTGGTGATCTACGACGAGGTGCACCTGCTGCCCGCGCCGGTGTTCCGCATGACGGCCGATCTGCAGTCGCGTCGACGCCTCGGCCTGACCGCGACGCTCGTCCGCGAGGACGGCCGCGAGGGCGACGTCTTCTCGCTGATCGGACCCAAGCGCTACGACGCCCCGTGGAAGGACATCGAGGCACAGGGCTGGATCGCGCCCGCCGAATGCATCGAGGTTCGCGTCACCCTGACCGATGCCGAGCGTATGTCGTACGCGGTCGCCGAGCCCGAGGAGCGCTACAAGCTGTGCTCGACGGCGCACACGAAGATCGCCGTCGTGAAATCGATCCTCGCCAAACATCAGGACGCCCCGACGTTGGTCATCGGCGCGTACCTCGACCAGTTGAACGAGCTCGGCGAAGCGCTGAACGCTCCGGTCATTCAGGGCTCGACCAAGAACAAGGAACGTGAAGTGTTGTTCGACGCGTTCCGCAAGGGCGAGATCCAGACGCTGGTGGTGAGCAAGGTGGCTAACTTCTCGATCGACCTTCCGGAAGCGTCCGTTGCAGTGCAGGTTTCGGGAACGTTCGGCTCCAGGCAGGAAGAGGCCCAGCGCCTCGGCCGACTGCTCCGACCGAAGCACGACGGCGGTCAGGCGCACTTCTACTCGGTGGTCTCCCGCGACACCCTCGACGCCGAGTACGCGGCCCACCGCCAGCGTTTCCTCGCCGAACAGGGCTACGCCTACCGCATCACCGACGCGGACGATCTGCTCGGCCCGGCGATCTGAGACTTCGGGTCGGCTCGGCACCGTGCTAGGAATACCTGTGTGCGCAAGTTCGAGTTCCCCGTAGACGTAGCCCACGCGAAATCGGTCAACGAGACGTTCACCGAGCTTCGCCGGTTACGGGCCTCTGCGGCGCTCACCGCCGTCTTCCTGATCGCGCTGGGGGCCTGGTTCATCTGGATCGCGGCCCCGTGGTCGTACATCCTCGGCGCGGTGTTCCTGATCGGCGCGGCCACTTCGCTCTGGGTGATGCTGTGGGCACCGCGAAAGATGGGGTCCATCGAATCACAATATGCTGCAGGCGATCTCGTGCCGGCGGTGGTGGCCGAGAAGCTACCGAGTGGAGCAATACTGCTGGCCCTGGTCGACATCGCAAAGCCAGGGGTGAACGAGCCGCACTACGTGTTGATCACACGCGTCGTGCGGGCGCTTCCCGGCCACGCCGTCGAGCGGGGCGCGCAGGTGCCTGCGGTGTCGGTTCTCGCGGACCGGGGCCGGAACACCGGTGGGCGGACGTGGCAGCTGGCCTCGGCGATGCCCATAGCCTGGGGAACCACCGACAAGGCGGTCATCGCACGCGCCGTCGACGAGATCACCGAGGGCGAATGGGCGCTACTGCACGCCAACATCGGTCTGTCCGAAAAAGTCCGCACGGCCAAGAACCAGCAGCTGCTCATCGACCCGGCGGATCTTCCCGACGACCTGCGCTGATCGGGGCACCTCTCGTACGCTCAGCGTCGAAACAGCCATCGCGGGGATGCGATTCGAGAATTGTGGCTCGACTCGATACTTGTCGACAACTGACCTCGGGTCGCACTATTCGAAGCCTACGACGGAATGCCGTGTGATCATTCGAATTGTGGTCGGTGAGGTCAGTAGTACGTCATTCCATGCTCCTCCAGCGCCGTACTTCAGCGACCACGCTTCGTGCGTCGCCTCGTCCGTCGCGATCGGAACGGTGTGAACGTGGTCGTGAGCCCACCGAGACTCCCGCGGGCAGGCTTCGGCGGCGAGCGCGTGATCACGCAGCGAGTTCCAGAGCCGAGCGGGTCGATACCGACCTGATCCAGCCGTTCTGCTCGGTGAACTACGCTGCAGGAATGTCCGAGTTGTTGCCCTCGCGCACAGTGGCACGGTTGCGCCCGTTCTCCTCGACGATCTTCGCCGAGATGACCGCACTCGCCGTCGAGAAGAATGCCGTCAACCTCGGGCAGGGCTTCCCTGACACCGACGGCCCACCCGCCATGCTCGAGGCAGCTCGCGAGGCCATCGCGAACGGACTCAATCAGTACTCCCCCGGCCCCGGCATGCCGGTGTTGCGCGCTGCCATCGCCGACGACCGAGCGGCCCGATTCGGACTGAGCTACGACCCCGATTCACAGATACTCGTCACCGTCGGTGCCACCGAGGCGATCTCGGCGTCACTACTCGGTCTGATCGAGCCAGGCGACGACGTCCTGCTGATCGAGCCGTTCTACGACTCCTACGCGGCCGCCATCGCCCTCGCCGGTGCCACCAGGACCGCCGTGCCCCTGGTCTCGGACGGCAACGGGTGGACCGTCGACACCGACGCCCTCGCGCGCGCGATCGGGCCTCGCACGCGCATGCTGATCGTCAATTCCCCGCACAACCCCACCGGCACGGTCTTCGACCGCGACACCATGATCCGCATCGCCGACATCGCGGTGGCACACGATCTGCTGGTCCTCACCGACGAGGTGTACGAGCACCTCGTCTTCGACGGTGGCGTGCACACCCCGATCGCGACACTGCCCGGGATGTTCGAGCGCACCGTCACCGTGTCGAGTGCGGCGAAGACCTTCAACGCCACCGGATGGAAGACCGGTTGGGCGCTCGGACCGAAAGAGCTGATCGACGCCGTCCGCGCCGCCAAACAGTTCATGAGCTTCGTCGGCGGCACTCCTTTTCAGCCGGCCGTGGCCTACGCGCTCGAGCACGAACAGGCCTGGATAACCGCCATGCGCGACGGGCTGCAACGCAAGCGGGACACCCTCTCGATTGCTCTCGCCGCCGCTGGAGCGGATGTGAAATACAGCGCGGGAACGTATTTCGTCTGTGCCGACATCGCACCGATCGGGCGGGGCGACGCCTACGAGTTCTGCCGTTCCCTCCCGGACCTGGTGGGTGTCGCGGCCGTTCCGGTCACGGCCTTCGTCGACGAGCCCGCTCCGTGGAAGTCGTTGGTGCGCTTCGCTTTCTGCAAGCAGGACGAGGTACTCTCCGACGCGGCCGAGAGGCTGCGGACATTGTGACTCCGCAGCCGACGATCCCGGCGTATTTCGTCAGACAAGCCGTCGACCTCGCGACGAACAGTGGTGTCGACCTGACCTACCCGTTGTCGATGGCGGGCATCGGATCCACCATTCTCGACAACCCGGCCGAGCGTCTGACCACCCGGCAGGTCACCGCGTTCACCCAGGCGGTCTGGACGATGACCGGCGACGAACTGTTCGGCCTCGCCGCAGTACCGGTGCGGCGCGGGAGCTTTCGCGTGGTGTGTCAGACGCTCATCCACACCGAGAACCTGTGGGCGGCACTGATTCGGATGTCCGAGACCATGCGGGTGTTGATTCCGGTACGTCCCATGACGTTGGATCGGACCGAGGAGTCCACGGTGTTGACGGTGCACGTCACCCCCACCACGCACCTGAGCCCGGAAGCCAACGAACTCGCCGAACGCTTGCTGACCGATTTTCTGTTGATTCTGCTGCACCGATTCGCGGCCTGGCTCATCGGCAGCCGGGTCAAACTGCTGTCGGTCCAGCTGCCCTACGCGTTACCGGGACCGGAGGCCGGGAAGATGTACGACGCCATCTTCGGCACCCACGTCGAGTTCGGAACCGACCTCGCCACACTTGAATTCGACACTGCTGTGATGCGAGCACCGATCGTGCAGACCGAGGCCACTCTGGCGGAGTATCTCGCGGAATCGCCCAATCTGCTGTTCTCGTCGCGAGATTACGACAGCACGGCCTCGAGCCAGGTCCGCCGCGCTCTGGAAACCGGATTCAAGGGCGGCGCACCGGGGACCGAGGAAATCGCGGCGATGCTCAACATCAGCCCGCCGCATCTGCGACGCATCCTCCGACAGGAGGGCACCTCGATCAACCAACTGCGAGAAGAGGTTCTGCGCGATGCAGCGATCTCCGGGCTCAGCCGCGGCGACAGCGTCGACGACATCTCGACCCGATTGGGCTTCTCCGAGCCGAGTGCCTTTCGCCGAGCCTTCAAGCGGTGGACCGGCCAGACCCCCGGCGCATACCGTCTCAGCTGACGCAGAACTCGTTGCCCTCCGGGTCGGTCATGGTGATCCAGACGCTGGGGCCCTGCTGTCCTCGATGCAGTACCGTCGCGCCCCGCGCTTCGAGTTCCGTCACCACCGATTCGCGCTCGTCGCCGACGCGGATGTCGAGGTGCAACCGATTCTTCACCGTTTTGGCCTCGGGCACCGATTGAAAGAGCACTCGCGGGGTGCCGGGTGACTCGGCGTCGACGATGCCCGCGCCGGCCCGCCACACGAGAACGCCCTCGAAGGTGGTCGTGTCCTCGTCGCGAGCGTGTCCAGCGGCGACCATCTCACGGATGAAGTCCTCGTTGCTGGGTTCGGACTGCCAACCCAGAGTCTGCGCCCACCACTTCGCCAGCGCATGGGGGTTGACGCTGTCCACGACGACCTGAAATACGTATCCCATGGTGGGACAATACCGCCGGTCACTGGAAATGGGAACACCTGTTCGATACAGTCGAACCATGTCGCTCGCGATGCAAGGCTCGTTGTTCGGTGACGCCGACGGCGGCGTCGGGTCGCTCGAGTCCGTCACCCGTCGCGAACTCACACTCGGGGCGTGGGTGGACGTTCGCCCGGGTTGGTTGTCCGATACCGATCTCTTCGACTCGCTGGTGACCGACGTCGATTGGCGCGCCGAACGCAGACAGATGTACGACCGCGTGGTCGATGTGCCACGGCTGGTTCGGTTCTACGGCGAGCGCGAGCGTTGGCCCGACGCATCGCTGTACGACGCGCGCGACGCCCTCGACGAGCACTACCGCGCCGAACTCGGCGAGTCCTTCGCCACCGCCGGACTGTGCTACTACCGCGACGGGTCCGACAGCGTCGCCTGGCACGGCGACAACATCGGCCGCAGCGCGACCGAGGACACCATGGTGGCGATCGTATCGCTCGGTGCCACAAGGCAACTCATGCTTCGACCGCGCGGCGGCGGTACGTCGCTGAAATTCACGCTCGGTCACGGAGACCTGGTGGTGATGGGTGGCTCGTGTCAACGGACGTGGGAACATGCCGTACCCAAGTCCACCCGCGCGACCGGCCCACGCATCAGCGTGCAATTCCGACCGCGCGGGGTTCGTTAGCGAGCGGTTCGGGAGTTCCGACGCTCCTCGACCGCCGCAGCCAGCACGTTCAATTGTGTTGCCGTGGTGTCCCAGTCGAGGCAGGCATCGGTGATCGACTGCCCGTAGACCAGATCGTCGCGGCGGCCGAGTTCGAGATCCTGACGCCCCTCGACCAGGAAGCTCTCCAGCATCAGACCGACGATGCCGTGTTCGCCTGCCGCTACCCGGGCGGCCACGTCGGTGACGACGTCCACCTGCTTGTTGTGGTCCTTGCGGCTGTTGCCGTGACTGGCGTCGATGACAACGCGCTCCGGTAGGCCCGACTTATTCAGCCGCGCAACGGTATCGGCGACCGATTCGGCGTCGTAGTTCGGTCCGTCGACGCCCCCGCGGAGAATGACGTGGCAGTCCGGGTTTCCGACGGTACGAATGAGCGCTGCTTGGCCGTCCAGATCGGTGCCGGGGAAGACATGACTCGCCGCGGCGGCGCGAGTTCCGTCGACCGCTACCTGGATGTCACCCTCGGTGGAGTTCTTGATCCCCACCGGCATCGACAGCGCACTGCACAGCTGGCGGTGCACCTGGCTCGCAGCGGTCCGTGCACCGATCGCGCCGTAGCTCACCAGGTCTGCGATGTACTGCGGAGTGATCGGGTCGAGGAATTCGCATCCGACCGGCAGACCGAGCGCCGAAATATCGAGCAGCAGTTGGCGTCCCACTCGTAGTCCGGCGTTGATGTCGAAGCTGCCGTCGAGGTGCGGATCGTTGATCAGTCCCTTCCAGCCGAGCGTCGTCCGGGGCTTCTCGAAGTAGACCCGCATGACGATGTGCAGTCGGTCGCCCAATTCGGCTGCCGTGGCGGCAAGTCGGCGGGCGTAGTCGAGAGCCGCGTCGGTGTCGTGCACCGAGCACGGGCCGACCACGACGATCAGCCGATCGTCGGTGCCGTCCAGCACGTCGACCACTCCCGCGCGTCCGGTTCGGACGGTGGCCGAGATCGCGTCGTCCACAGCGTGTTCGCGGCGCAGCACTGACGGGGCTATCAGTGGACTGATGCTGATGGTCCGCTGATCGTCGAGAGGTGGGGTGTCGAGAGAGAGTGTCATGAGAGGGCGTTCCTGTTCCCAGGCCGGCTCATCATGCTCCACACGCACTTCGAGCCGGTCTGTATCCGGCTCGTGGGGTGGAAGTTCAGCGCATGGCGTCGCTGGCTGACCCACCCGGGGCCGGCCTGCTAAACCAGAAATACGTGCGCTGCATGAGAGCACCGTAGCAGACGCATAGCACCGATCTCGGCCCGTCGAGGTTTAGGCTAGCGTTACCTGTCTCTGTCGGACCCGTGAAAGAGAACGAAGTGAAACGTCTACTCCTGGCCACCACGATCGCCGCGGTCACCGCACTGACCACCGTTGCCTGCGGCGACACCGACGAGCAGACGGCCACTCCGTCCACCAGCAATGAATCCACTACCGGCGACGCCGTCACGGACGCACCAGGCCCGACCGGCATTCCCGACGGGATGGGTTCGGGAGCCGCGGACGGAGTGTTTCCCCGCACCGTCGGGCACTTCGGTGGGTCCACCGAAATCCCCGCCGAACCGACGAAGATCGTCGTGATCGCCACCGGCCAGCTCGACGCGGCCCTCACTCTGGGCGTCGTACCCACCGGAGTCGCCTACGGGGACGGTGCCGCACTGGTTCCGGACTACATCAGCTTCTCGTTCCCGCAGTACGCGGATCGCATGTCGCAGTTCGTCGACGTCGGCAACCGGCAAGAAGTCGACATCGAGGCGATCGCCGTTGTCGAACCGGACCTCATCCTGGCGAACAAGGCAGGCTCGGAGGACATCTATTCGACTCTCTCGACCATCGCTCCGACCGTGCTCACCGAGGGCACCGGAGTGAACTGGAAGCAGGACTTCCTGCTTCTCGGCGACGCGCTCGGCCGCACCGAGCAAGCCCAGAGCTTCCTCGACACCTTTACCTCCGACGCTGCGGCACTGGGTAATTCGGTTGCCGATGGCGGCACGCCCACGGTCTCCTTCGTTCGCTTCACCGCTGATCGCGCGCGAGTGTTCGGCGTTCCGTCGTTCGCCGGTTACATCGCCTGGGACGCCGGACTGGCGCGGCCGGAAAGCCAGCAGTTCGACAAGACTTCCCAGGACTTCAGCGAGGAAGAGATTCAACTGGCGAACGCGGACTGGGTGTTCGTCTCGAGCCAGGACGCCGAAGCCGATTCGAGCGCCGCGTCGTACACCACGAACCCGCTGTGGACCGGAATGAGCGCGGCCACCGAGAACCACATCGTGCGCGTCGACGACGACCCGTGGTACCTCAACGCCGGTCCGACCGCGGCAACCATCGTGCTCGACGGCTTGAAGAACGCCCTGCAGGGCTGACCCCCACGTGCGTGGAACTTCGTAGTCCACTACGAAGTTCCACGCACATCGGACAGATAGGTTGCGCACAACTTAACCGTGCACTACTGTCCTTGACGTGACCAACGAACTCGCACTCGACCGTCAGGTGTGCTTCGCGCTGTACTCCGCATCGCGGGCTACGACCGCGGTGTATCGCCCGATGCTCGAGGAGCTCGGCGTCACGTACCCGCAGTACCTCGTACTGCTGGTGCTGTGGGAGAAGGACGGGCGCGGCGTCAAGGACATCTGCGCCGAACTCGATCTCGACACCGGCACTCTGTCGCCGATGCTCAAGCGGCTCGAAGGCCTCGGTTTCATCGAGCGCCGACGGCTGAGCACGGACGAACGCCGTGTCGAAATCCACCTCACCGAGACCGGTAGCGCCATGCGCGCAAAGGCACTCGACATTCCACGCAAGCTCGCCGAGAAAACCGGCATGAACGTCGACGATCTCGTCAAGCTCAAAGAGTCGCTCGACGCATTGACGAGCGCTCTGCATCACACCGATTCGAGCACGACAGAAGGAGAATCATGAAGACCATCTACACCGCCGAAGCTCTCGCGACCGGAGAGGGCCGCAACGGCCACGCCCGCACCTCCGACGGACGCCTCGATCTCGACCTGGCCATCCCGGAGGCCATGGGCGGCAGCGGCAACGGCACCAACCCCGAGCAGCTCTTCGCCGCCGGCTATGCCGCGTGCTTCCACTCCGCACTGCAGATGGTGGCGCGCCAGGACAAGGCCGACGTCACCGATTCGGCCGTCGGCGCTCGTGTCGACATCGGACCCAACGACGCAGGCGGCTTCCAGCTCGCCGTCACCCTCGAGGTGACGCTGCCGAACCTGAGCCGCGAGAACGCCCAGGCCCTGGCCGACAAGGCCCACCAGGTCTGCCCGTACTCCAACGCCACCCGCGGCAACATCGACGTCACCGTCACCGTCACCGAAGACGAGTAAGAGGAAACACCATGAAGGCACACGAAATTCACCTCGCGTCCCGCCCAGAAGGCTGGCCGACCGAAGACAACTTTCGCGCGGAGGTCATCGAACTCCCCGAACTCGCGGATGGGCAGATCCTCGTCCGCAACATCGTGATGTCCGTCGATCCGTACATGCGTGGTCGGATGAACGACGTCAAGTCCTATGTACCGCCGTTCCAGCTCGACGCCCCACTCGACGGCGGCGCGGTCGGTGAGGTCGTCGAGTCCAAGGCCGACGGATTCGCGGTCGGCGACGCGGTTGTGCACGGCAAGGGCTGGCGCGACCTCGCCATCGTCCCGGCGAACGCCGCAAGCAAGGTCGATCTCTCGGCCGCGAAGGCGTCCGCCTACCTGAGCGCACTGGGAATGACCGGCACGACGGCGTACGCCGGACTGACCGACGTCGCCTCGTTCAAGGAGGGTGACGTCGTGTTCGTCTCCGGCGCTGCCGGGGCAGTCGGGTCGCTCGTCGGCCAGATCGCCAAGGCGCTCGGTGCTTCTCGCGTCATCGGCAGTGCCGGATCGCCCGCCAAGGTCGCCCGCCTGCTCGAGCTCGGTTTCGACGCAGCGTTCGATTACCACGACGGTCCGGTTGCCGAGCAGCTCCGCAAGGCGGCACCGGACGGCATCGACGTGTACTTCGACAACGTCGGCGGCGAGCACCTCGAAGCCGCCATCGGTTCGATGAACAAGTTCGGCCGAATTGCCATGTGCGGAGCCATCGCTCAGTACAACTCGACCGAACCGACACCGGCACCGCGCAACCTCGCGCTGGCCATCGGCAAGGAGCTGACACTCAAGGGGTTCATCGTCGGTTCCTACTCGCACCTCACCGATGAGTTCCGCGCGAAGATGACCGAGTGGCTCGGCAGTGGCGCAATCGAATTCGACGAGACGGTCGTCGACGGTCTCGACAACGCACCCTCGGCGTTCATCGGACTGATGAAGGGCGAGAACACCGGCAAGATGGTCGTCACCATCTAGCTCGGACCCGAAGAGTTCTACCGCAGTCCACACCCCGGTCGGGAATTCCGACCGGGGTGTTTCCATGCCCCGACGATTAGAGTCGACATATGCCCGCCGCTCCCCTTCCCTTGCGCGACGGTCTCGATCCCACTCGGGTGCGGATGCCCGACGTCGCGACCGGAGCGACGGTGCTCGAGTACCTGTGCGCCCGGTTCCCGCAGGACGCGGCCAGGCTGACCGAGAAGGTCGCCTGCGGCGAGATCGTCGACGCGGCAGGCGTACCCGTCGATTCGGCAACGGTGGCGAGACCACGCGCGGACATCTACCTCTACCGCGACCCACCGGTGGAGCCGACGGTGCCGTTCTCCCTCGACATCCTCCATCGCGACGAGAATCTACTGGTGGTCGACAAGCCTCATTTCCTGGCCACCACCCCGCGCGGCGCGTATATCGCGCGATCGGCCCTGGTCCTGCTTCGACGCCGGTTCGACCTGCCGGAGCTGAGCCCGGCGCATCGGCTGGATCGACTCACCGCCGGGGTTCTGGTGTTCACCGTCAGGCAGCAGGCCCGCCGGCCGTACCAAGAGCTGTTCGCTCAACGCACCATCACCAAGCAGTACGACGCGATCGCCCCACTCGCCCGGGATCTCGATCTCCCGTTGACGGTGCGCAGCAGAATCATCAAGGAGCGCGGCGTTCTTCAGGCCCGAGAGGTACCGGGCGAGCCCAACGCCGAGACACTCGTGGATCTGGTCGACACCGTCGGATCCCACGGCCTGTATCGATTGCATCCGCGAACCGGGAAGACTCATCAACTTCGGCTTCATCTGTGCTCGTTGGGTATTCCGATCGTCGGCGACAACTTCTACCCCACGTTCCGTGAGGTCGCCGACGACAACTACTCCGAGCCGCTCCGCCTGCTGGCCCGCTCGATCGAATTCGTCGATCCGCTCAGCGGCCTGGTTCGGCGATTCGAGAGTGATCGGAGACTCGACCCTCCTGCAGCACTCCAGATTCCGAGTTGATCTCGACCGTGCGGACGGTGATTCGATGGGAGATGACCGCAAGCGCGAACAGTCCGATCGCCACGTTCACCAGCGCGGCGAATCCCTCCTGAGCGAAGTCCACAAGAGCGTTGAGCAGAGTGAAGATCAACGCGGAGACACGGAGGATACGCAGCGGCCACAGCGCCCCGTCCGCACGCAACCTCAGCATCGCCGGCAGCGCCGTGGCGAAGGTGAGGCAGGCACTGACGAACAGGATTCCACTGGCGATTCCCATTCCGTCGACGTCGATCGCCAGGTCTCGTCGGTCGATGTGCAGTTCGCCGATGACGAGTTCGACGATTCCGAACACCACGCCGGCCCCGGAGACCAGAACCAGGCCCCAGCCGACGACAGGAACCCACCGGGCACTGGTGAAGAACGCCGGAATCAGCCGGGGAACGAACTGACGCAGGGAGTGGGTGCGTGACGTCGAGCGACGACAGGTACCGAGCAACATCCTGATGCCGGCCACGGTATCCGGATCGGCTCCTTCCGCCTCGGCCCGCGCGACCATCCGTAGCGCCCAATCGCGTCGATGCTCGGGTAGGCCGTGCGCGACGCCGTCGGCGGCGATGGCAGCCGCGTTGGCCAGCGATTCTTCGACCGAGGGCCGGCGGAACTCGCGGACGATCCTGCTGAACACCAACAGCAGGACCACCAGGACGTACATGATCTCCGACGAGGGGCCGTAGAAATAGTCGTTGTCCTTGGTGACGAATTTGCCGACTTCGTCGAGGAACAGTCCGAATCCGATACCGCCGAGCAGCACGGTGAACACCCGAACGCCGAAACCGACGAACATCCATCCGACGAGAAGTGCGAACATCATCGCCGCTCCGCCGTACAGGGCGTGAGCGATGTGCAGCGACTTACCACCCACCTGGGGATAGTTGGTCAACTCCAGATAGGCCCTGGTGATCAGGATGGTCGCGATGGCGACGACCATGAATGCCTCGGATGCAGGACTGCCGTAGGCATCACGGATCACGACGCTGCGAAATGTGGTCCCCGAACGACCGGTCATCGATCGAGTATGTGCCGCCTGCCGTCCTGCACGGGCCGTTTTCGGCCGAGTCACTATTTCCACACTTGACAAATCCGATTGCTGAAACTGCAATAGGGGTATGAAGGAATCGGTCACCAGCCTGGACGAAGTCATTGCGGGCCTCGGTCCCCGCCTCAAGCGCATCAGGATGGAGAAGAACACCACCTTGGCGTCGCTGTCCGAGACCACGGGAATTTCGATCAGCACGCTCTCGAGGCTCGAATCCGGTGACCGCAAGCCCAGCCTCGAACTTCTGTGGCCGATCGCGCGAGCCCACCAGATGGCCCTCGACGATCTGGTGACTGCGCCACCCGTCGCCGACCCGAGGGTGCGCACCACCGCCACGGTTCGTGAGAACGTCACCATCCTTCCGTTGACGCTGCGTCCCGGCGGCCTGCAGGCGTACAAGCTCGTGGTCCGCCCCGAGGACTCGGAGCCGCGTCCGCGCACGCACGAGGGCTACGAATGGTTCTACGTCCTCGACGGCACCCTGCGCCTGATTCTCGGCGAGCACGATCTGACGATGAAGGCCGGTGAGGCAGCCGAATTCGACACTCGTGTGCCGCACTGGTTCGGTGCCGTCGGCAACCGGCCTGTGGAGCTTCTGAGCTTGTTCGGACCGCAGGGTGAGCGAATGCACGTGCGGGCAAAACCGACGGTATGAAATGTCATGTCCGTGTGAGACAGTGAAGCCGCTCGACGCCAGGATCCGCTTCGGTCATCCGCACCGACCACACCATCTCGAGGAAAAAGATGACCGACAGACTGCCCGATTCGCCTGCATCTCGCACCGACGTCGACATCGCAACCGGAGTGCTGATCGGCATCCACGGTGGATCCGTCGCCGACGCCATCGAAGAGCTGTTCACGACCGCGAGAAATCACCGGGTCAGCCTGTTCGAGCTCTCGCGCACGCTCATCACCGTCGCAGAGGGCCGCGATATCGAGCGAACCTCGGCCACCGACGCGGTGTACGAGGTGTGGGGCTCGGCACTCGGCCGTCGTGGCGCAGAGGCGACCTTCGGCTTGGTCACCGACTCCGCAGCCCTCTGATCCCCGAGGTACCTACCCTCGCACGGACGGATCGGTCCGCAGCTCCGGGAAGCGGGCCGTCATTGCATCGATGTGTCGGTACATTTCGTACAGTTCGGTTCTGAGCGTCGACGCCTCGGACTCGAACGCTCGGGCACGAGCTTCGGCGCGTTCCGCGCGAGCTCGAAATGCCCTGGATTGCGCCCGCTCGATGGATGCCGAACACGTCTCGATGTGTTCGGCCAGTCCCCGTGCGAACACCCTCGCCTGTTCGAGATTGACGGCGTAGTTGTCGTCTCGCGGAGCGGGTGACGCTGCGCCGTTCGCTGTGCCCATGAATACCCGTCACCCTCGATCGTCGGCCAGAAATTCTTTCGCGACTCTACGCTCGGCGTCGAGCGGTTCTTCTCGGAACCGGGTGTCACCCGAACACGAGAGCCAGCACCACCGATGCCGAGGTGGCCGCTATGGCAATGACGATGGTCGCCGCGATCGCACGCTGACGCACCGTTCGGTAACTCGACCCCGTGCGGTCGTACTCGGAGTCGTCCTGATCGCCGTCCGAGCCGTAGAAGTCGTCCGAGTCCAGCCCGTCCTCGTCGAAGTAGACGACGTCTCGCGGTGGCACCCATCGCTGACCGTTGGCTTCGATCGAGGCTCCGAGCCGTTCGAGCCGAAGCCGAGCATGGGTGGGGTACCAGTCGGAGGGTGCGTGGATGGGCAGAGCCTGCGCCAGTGCCAACGGCGACCGGTACTGCCTCTCCAACGCCGCGAAGGCGGCAGACGCCGTCGGGTCGTCGTCGGAGATGTCGGTGAGGAACCAGGCCGCTCCGGCTGCGGCACGATCGCCGAGCACCAGGTGCGTGTACGCGAGCAGTTCGAGAATGCCGGGCGACGCCGGGTTTCGAGCCAGGGCGGAGACCAGGCGATCCCGGGCCGCGATGTTGTCTCCTCGCGCCAGATCCTCTTGCGCTCGCTCGATCACGTCCACGCGTCGACAATAACGCGTGAACACGAAAAAGCCCCTTCCGGAGATCCAGAAGGGGCTGTCGTCGTTCTTGTCGATCCCAGGTGCCTGTCGATCCAACACCGAGAGTGGCCAGGGCCGGGATCGAACCGGCGACCTTCCGCTTTTCAGGCGGACGCTCGTACCAACTGAGCTACCTGGCCGGGCGGCACCGGTGAAACAATGCCATCGCAATGTCGGTACTTTCGCACCGATGTTGCGACCCTGACGGGACTCGAACCCGCGACCTCCGCCGTGACAGGGCGGCGCGCTAACCAACTGCGCCACAGGGCCTTGCTGTTGTTGCCGCGCTATTTCTAGCGCAACAACTCTCCGAACTGCAAATCAACGCCTCGCCAGGAGCGAGATGGAGAATGCTTACTGCAGATCGGATTGTCAATCCGATCTTTCCTACGTACCCCCTACGGGATTCGAACCCGCGCTACCGCCTTGAAAGGGCGGCGTCCTAGGCCGCTAGACGAAGGGGGCCCGCCGAACTGCTTCGACGTTACCCTCAACGGCGTTCCGTTGGGAGCTGGGATAGCTTAGGACACTTTCGCTGTAAATCTCAAACCGGCAGGTCAGAGCTGGTTTTCGCGCAGTTTTCGCCGAAATGCTCCCACCCGTGCAGTTTGAATTCGGAGAGCCAACGCTCCGACGCCATCGCGAGGAGAACGACCTCGACGGACTCCTCGAACCGCTCACGCAGATCGGCGTTGTCTGCGACCAGATCCGACATGTAACGCTGACCGGCCATCGACGCAGCCAACACTCGGACGAACTTGACTGCGTCGAACTCCGGCTTGAGATCGCCCATCGCCAGAGCGCGCTCTGCCTGCTTGTGCCCCTGAGCGCCCCAGACGCGACCGCCGCCCGAATGAACCTCCGCATAGAACTCCGGCTCGACTATGAGCCGGAATTCGGCGCGCACGATCACGTCGTTCTGGAAGTTCTGCGCTATGTCGTCCACGATGCCGCGAATGACGTAGAAGGGATGCGCCGTGGTGTCGGCCCACTTCTCCGTGATGGCGACGTACCGATCCAGCCCGGCCCCGAGCACCGCTCTGGCCAGATCTTCCTTCGACTGGAAATGGAAATACATCGCACCCTTGGTGGCATTGGAGCCCTCCAAGATGGTGTTGACGGATGCCGCTGCGTATCCACGCTTTGCGAACTCCGCCGCCGCCGCCTCTACGATGGCCGCCCGGGTCCGCCGTGCGCGCTCTTGTTGTGCCATTTACTCCGTGCCTCCGAGCCCAAGCGCCCTGCGTATCCACAGGTAGTACAGATAGAGAGTACTTCACCCGAACGACACTCGAGTCGACTCACCTGCGGTTCGCTTCGGCCACCGCAGCCGACAGAAAAATCGGTTAGCGAACAGAAACAAGCCGGATGGTACGATCTGCGCGGCTCGAGTGCGCTGCAGGGGGTGCGCACTCGAGCCGCTTCACCGCCGTGGCACCGCCCACCGACAACCACCTGCTCCTATCGGGCCTCCACTACGACAACCAGTGTCGGCACCGGATCCGAAGCCGAGAGCGCACGCATCGCCCGATCGGCACCTCGAGAACGGAACCGTCGACGCGTCGCCCCACGGTCTCGGGCACGTGCCTCGCTTTCAGTTGAAAGCCGAATTACATTTTCCGGTAACAAGTCTCGAGACAGATTGATTCGGCAAGCTCGTTAGCAAGTCAAATCTATTGCACAACAATGCCTTACAGTCGCACGTTTGAGGAGCACATCCAAATAGCATGTTGCATAAACGATGTCGAAACGATAAATAGATAACGTTTTCGATACTTTCGCCGCTTCACGCATCCCTCGCGATCACATCAGCTTAGTGTGAAACGAATCACACTTACGCCTCTGCTTATCGGAAACGAGTGCATGCCATGAGGGGATCGGTCCGAATATTTCGTTCCATGACAACACTTTTCGCGGTCTCGCTTCTGATGCTCCCGGCAACCGGCACGGCGATCGCAGACCCCATCGGCAACTTCGTGAACCCTGTTCCCGATCCTGCCCTCTACTTGCCCACCCCGCTCGGCGAGCCCTGGTTCGATCCGCCCGCCGGCTACGAACAGCAACCACCCGGGTCCGTCCTGGCAACTCGACACGTCACCGTCGGGCCGCTGTTCACCCCCGTCAGGTCGACGCAAATCCTGTTCCGCACCAACGATTCCAAGGATCGGCCGGTTGCGGGTGTCACCACGATCATCGTGCCCACGGCTCCATGGACGGGCCCCGGGAGCCGGCCGGTAGTGGCGTACAACATGGCCATCGATTCACTCGGAAACACCTGCGCTCCGTCGTGGACCCTCCCGCGCGGAATCGCACCGGAGATCGTTCCGGTGCAATCGTTCCTGGCGAAGAACTACGCCGTCGTCGTCACCGATCATCAGGGGCCGCGCCAGGGATATGCGTCCGGACCGATGGCGGGCCACGCCATCCTGGACTCCCTCCGCGCGATGGTGAAACTGCCCGAACTGGGCTTGCCTGCAGGGTCTCCGATCGCCGCGACGGGATACTCCGGAGGTGCCATCGCTACCGGATGGGCCGCGCAGCTGGCTCCCAGCTACGCCCCGGACGTGAATCTCGTCGGCGTGGCGTTCGGCGGTGCACCCACCGATTACCGCATTCTGCTGCATTCGCTCAACGGGACGGTCGGCTCCACACTGTTCCTGTCGGCCACACTCGGCGTCGCCCGAGAGTATCCCGAGATGTTCTCGTTGATGAACGCCAACGGCCTGCGCCTGGCCACCATCGCCAAGGACATGTGCATCTATCTCACCGCCCCTGGAGGCCTGGTGGCTCCCATTCCAGCACAGGCCCTTTCGGATATTCCGGACGTCGATCGGACGCCGATCGCCGAGCAGATCATCGCGTCGACACGCATGGGTGGAGACAAGACACCGACCGTCCCGGTTTTCATCTATCACGGACAGCAAGAGTTCTGGATACCCGCGGAAGGGGCCGAGAACCTGTACGACGAGTGGTGCGCCAACGGCGCGAGCGTCCGATTGGAGGAATACGTCGGCGAGCATTTCGTTGTCGCGGTGACCGGAATACCCGGTGCGTATGCCTGGATCGACGACCGTCTGGCCGGCATTCCGGCACCGAACGGCTGCAGCAGCTTCGGACGCTGACCCATCGGTAGCACTGTCGGGGGTACATGCCGTCGGCGCTGCGCGGCCCGTTACACTTTCGAGCCGCGCCCCTATAGCTCAGTTGGTAGAGCTACGGACTTTTAATCCGCAGGTCGTAGGTTCGAGTCCTACTGGGGGCACCACACACCGTCCGGGTAACAGTGGTCACACCTGTTCGGAACGTACACTCGGACGTAACGATCGGACGAGATTGAGCGACGTGCAAGAGGAACTGCAGCGGTCGTCGATTCGCGAGGGCCGGCCGGAAGATCGACGCTCCGGGGGCACTTCGCGTCGATCGACACCGAACACCACGACCGCCGGAACAGCAAGTGAACAGGCGCGACGAGGTTCACACCGAACCTACGGTGCCGTAAGCTGGACCGGTCGTACGCAATCTATGGAGGCGATCTAATGGCGAGGGATCTGACACAGCTCGAGCTTCTGCAAGAGCTGGTGCCCACTGCCGAGGACAATGTGAACCGGCACATTTCGATGGCGCGGGAGTGGCACCCTCACGATTACGTTCCGTGGGACGAAGGTCGGAACTTCGCCGCACTCGGCGGCAAGGACTACGACCCGGAGCAGTCCAAGCTCTCCGACGTCGCGCAGGCCGCGATGATCACCAACCTGCTCACCGAGGACAACCTGCCGTCCTACCACCGTGAGATCGCCGAGAACTTCTCTCAGGACGGTGCCTGGGGAACGTGGGTCGGCCGCTGGACCGCCGAGGAGAACCGTCACGGCATCGTCATGCGTGACTACCTCGTCGTCACCCGCGGCGTCGATCCCGTCGCCCTCGAAGAAGCCCGCATGATCCACATGACCAACGGGTTCGCCTCACCGGCAGGCTCGCAGACGGGCCTGCTGCACTCGGTCGCGTACGTGACCTTCCAGGAACTCGCCACCCGCGTCTCGCACCGCAACACCGGCAAGGTCTGCGACGATCCGATCGCCGACCGCATGCTCCAGCGCATCGCCGCCGACGAGAACCTGCACATGATCTTCTACCGCAACATCACCGGTGCGGCGATGGACATCGCTCCCGACCAGACCCTCGACGCGGTCTCCGACATCGTGACGAACTTCGTCATGCCAGGCGCGGGGATGCCGAACTTCCGCCGCAACGGTGTGCTGATGGCCAAGCACGGCATCTACGACCTGCGTCAGCACCTCGAGGACGTCGTCTGGCCGGTGCTGCGCAAGTGGAGCGTGTTCGAGCGCAACGACTTCACCGCCCGTGGTGAGAACAAGCGTGAAGAACTCGCCGCGTTCCTCGAAGACCTCGAGCGTCAGGCCACCAAGTTCGAGGAGATGCGTGATCGCTCCCTCGCCCGCGAACGCGCGAAGGCCGAAGCACGCGCGTCGTAGTCTTCGATCGACTGGTGTGCCCGGTACCGACTTCGGTGCCGGGCACGCTTCTTTCTCCTGACAGTTCTCCCTCCGTTCCAAAGGCTTGTTTTCCATGACATTGCAGATCGGCTCACTCGAGTTGCGCAGCCCCGTCGTCCTCGCACCGATGGCCGGCGTCACCAACGTGGCCTTCCGCACTCTGTGCCGGGAGCAGGAGCTGGAGCGGGCAGGCAGCACGTCGGGTCTGTACGTCTGCGAGATGGTCACCGCTCGCGCACTCGTCGAACGGCAGCCGGCCACGATGCACATGACGACCTTCGGCCCCACCGAGACTCCGCGGTCGCTGCAGCTCTACACCGTCGATCCGGACACCACCTACGCCGCAGCGAAGATGATCGTCGACGACAACCTGGCCGATCACATCGACATGAACTTCGGCTGCCCGGTTCCGAAGGTCACCCGCAAAGGCGGCGGCGCAGCGCTGCCCTACAAGCGAAACCTGTTCGGTCGCATCGTTGCTGCCGCAGTCAAGGCGACCGAGGGCACCGACATCCCCGTCACCGTCAAGTTCCGCGTCGGTATCGACGAGAACCACCACACTCATCTCGATGCAGGTCGAATCGCCGCCGACGAAGGCGCAGCCGCAGTGGCGCTGCACGCCAGAACCGCCTCGCAGCGTTACTCCGGCACCGCCGACTGGAACGAGATCGCTCGACTCAAGGAACATGTCTCCGGCATCCCGGTACTGGGCAACGGTGACATCTTCTCGGCGTCCGACGCGGTCCGCATGATGGCGGAGACCGGGTGCGACGGCGTCGTCGTCGGGCGTGGTTGCCTCGGTCGGCCCTGGCTGTTCGCAGAACTCAGTGCCCGCCTGAACGGCAGGCCCGAGCCCACTCCACCCACCCTCGGCGAGGTGGCCACCATCATCGCTCGACATGCCGAGCTGCTCGCTGAGCATCACGGTGAGAGCAAGGGTCTACGTGAGCTGCGCAAGCACGTGTCCTGGTACCTGCGCGGTTTTCCTGCGGGCTCGGACCTCCGCGTCTCGATGGCGTTGGTGTCCACGCTCGCCGAACTGGACGATCTTCTGGCACAACTCGATCCGACCGTTCCGTTTCCCAAGGACGCCGAGGGCCCCCGTGGTCGGCAGGGTTCACCGGGCGCGGTGTCGCTGCCCGACGGGTGGCTCGACGATCCGGAGGACGTCTGCGTCCCCGCCGGTGCCGAACTGATGCATTCCGGCGGCTGATTCGCAGCTGACCAGCAGCCCACCTCGCACGAGTGGACCATGCCGCTCGAGTCAGTACTATGGCTTGGATTGCCGAGTAGACGGCGCGCGCGTGTGATGGAAGGCCAGGTTCGAATTCGTGGGAGACGATCGAGAGTCGGGCCCGTCAGTGCCCGAGGGTCGCGCCCCATGGGAGCGCCCACTGTCCTCAATCGGACGAAACGGCGCAATCGGACGGGCCGGTCAGCGCCCACCCCGCTCCGAGCGACCTGCCACTCCCGACTCGGAGTCACCCCCGCAGCCCGGTGACAGCGGCAGGCTCGGCAAACGATCGCCGCGTAACGCAGATACCGTCTCCGTTGCGGAGTTGGTGGACAAGATGTCACGCTCGGGATCGACGCGGGAGGTGTCGGCCGACCGTCCCGATGTCGAAGAGCCGACCGAGGTCATCGCCCCGGTCACCGATTCCACGCCCTCGCCTACCCGGACGCCGCCAACGCCGCCGCCGCCACATGCGGCACCGGAACCGGTGGGCGCGCATACAGCCGATCGCCCCGCATTGACGCGATTGGCGATGAGCCGGGTACGTCGACGCCGTCGGGTGCGGGTGATCGGCCGCAGCATTGTCTCCCTCGTCGCGATCCTGGCGGTGGCCCTGACCGGAGTGGTGTGGGGATATCTCCGCAACACCGACCAGGGCTTTCTCCAGGTCGCTGCGCTCGATCCCGATTCGGCCGACGTCGTCGACGCCGCAGGCCAGTACGGCGACGAGACCTACCTGATCGTGGGTACCGATACCCGCACCGGGGCCAGCGGCGAGGTGGGTGCGGGCACCGTCGCCGACGCCGAAGGGGCCCGCTCGGACACGATCATGCTCGTCAACATTCCGGCCGATCGCAGTCGCGTCGTCGCCGTGTCGTTCCCGCGAGATCTCGATGTGACCCGCCCCGAGTGCGAGCAGTTCGACAACGACACCAATACCTACACCGGGGAGATGTTCCCGGAGGCATATGGCGACAAGCTCAATGCCACCTATGCCCTCGGTGGCCCGAAGTGCCTGGTCAAGACCATCCAGAAGATCTCAGGCCTGCGGATCGGGCATTTCGTCGGGATGGACTTCGCCGGGTTCGAGTCCATGGTCGACGAGGTCGGTGGTGTCGAGGTCTGCACCGCGCAACCCCTGTTCGACTACGAACTCGGAAATATCCTCCCCAACGTCGGAACACAGCGGGTCGACGGCCGGACCGCACTGAACTACGTTCGGGCGCGCAACGTCGAATCCGAGGGCAACGGCGACTACGGCCGGATCAAGAGACAGCAACGATTCCTGTCGTCACTGCTCAGGTCGGCTCTGTCGAACAACGTGTTGCTCGATCCGGGCAAGCTCAACGGGTTCGTCAATGCGTTCACCTCGGACACCTTCGTGGAGAACGTCAAGACTCAGGATCTGGTGACGCTCGGTCGCTCGCTGCAGAACGTGGACGCGGGGGCGGTCACGTTCCTGACCATCCCCACCACCGGAACCAACGATTACGGCAACGAAATCCCCAACGACGACGCGATCGGTGCGATCTTCCGGGCCATCATCGACGACGCTCCGTTGCCCGGCGAGGAGCGCGCGGAACCGGTCACTCCCGAAGAGCCCGCACCTGCCGCCGCTCCCGACGCCCCGCTGTTGGCCGTCGATCCGGGAACCGTCTCACTGCAGGTGTCCAATGCTTCCGACATCGCCGGCATGGCTCAGACGGCATCCGACGAACTCGCGGTCTACGGGTTCCAGATCCTGGCAGTCGGCAACTTCTCGGGCACCGCCGCGCAGACCGTGGTGCGCTATTCCCCCGATCAGGAAGCCGCTGCGGCGACGGTCGCATCGGCCATCCCCGGCGCTGCCATCGAGCTGGCACCGAGTTTGAACAATGTCGTCGAGGTCGTGCTCGGCTCGAACTATCCCGGATACACCCAGTACCCGACGGAGTTCGGTACCGAAATCGATCCCACTCAGGTGGAAGGCACCACCCAGAGTGCGCCCCTCCCGGAGGATCTCTCGTACACCAACGCCGCCGACGACACGTGCGCCTGACTTCATTCATGCTCCGTTAACCCTCGGGACAGAGAACTGGTCGGTGTGACCTACTAAACTTCGCTCATGCGCGTCGCCTACAACGAACAGATGAACGAGCTTGCCGATCTCCTCGGAGAAATGGCGAGCCTGGCTGGTGCGGCCATGGAAAAGGCCACTCAGTCCCTCCTTCAAGCAGACCTGGTGCTCGCCGAGCAGGTCATTTCCGAACACGACAGGATCACCGAGCTCAGCGCGGTGTGCGAGGAGAAGGCCTTCACGCTTCTCGCCCTGCAGGCTCCGGTCGCAGGCGATCTCCGTTCGGTGGTGGCCGGCATTCAGATCGTTGCCGACATCGACCGTATGGGCGCACTCGCACTGCACGTCGCCAAGATCACCCGCCGCAGGCACCCCAACCACGCCCTCCCCGAGGTCGTCAACGGGTACTTCGCCGAGATGGGTCGCCTCGCCGTTCAGATCGGTGCTTCGGCCCGCGAGGTCCTCGAGACCCGCGATCCCGAGCGCGCCGCGAAGCTGCAGGAGGAGGACGAGGCGATGGACGATCTGCACCGTCACCTCTTCACGGTGCTGATGGATCGCGAGTGGAGCCACGGCGTCGCTGCGGCAGTGGACGTGACCCTGCTGGGACGCTTCTACGAACGGTTCGCCGATCATGCCGTCGAGGTCGGGCGTCGAGTGATCTTCCTGGTGACGGGTGAACTGCCCGTCGACCTGAGCCACAACAACATCCCCACCTCGTAGGACCACCCTCATCGAGGCCGAGTAGCGCTGCTGCAGCGCTACTCGGCTTTCGTATCGGAGCAACGAGCGCAGACACGAACGAGAGAACCCCCGCCGAGCTTTCGCTCTGCGGGGGTTCTCTCGTCGGTGTGCGGGTTATCCGAAGCGGCCGGAGATGTAGTCCTCGGTGGCCTTCTGCGTCGGGTTGGAGAAGATCTTCTCGGTGTCGTCGATCTCGATGAGCTTGCCCGGCTTGCCGGTCGCCTCGAGGTTGAAGAAGCCGGTCTGATCGCTGACTCGGGCGGCCTGCTGCATGTTGTGCGTGACGATCACGATCGTGAAGTCCTGCTTGAGTTCCTGGATCAGGTCCTCGATCGCGAGGGTCGAGATGGGGTCGAGGGCCGAGCACGGCTCGTCCATCAGCAGGACGTCGGGCGAGACGGCGATCGCGCGAGCGATGCACAGACGCTGCTGCTGTCCACCGGAGAGGCCGCCACCGGGCTTGTCGAGGCGATCCTTGACCTCGGTCCAGAGATTGGCACCCTTGAGCGAGCGCTCGGCGATCTCGTCGAGTTCCTTCTTGCCACGGCCGCCCTGCAGCTTCAGGCCTGCGACGACGTTGTCCCTGATCGACATCGTCGGGAACGGGTTGGGACGCTGGAAGACCATGCCGATGGTGCGACGCACACCCACCGGGTCGACGCCACCGCCGTAGATGTCCTCGCCGTCGAGCAGCACCGAACCTTCGACGCGGGCACCGGGGGTGACCTCGTGCATGCGGTTGAGCGAACGCAGCACGGTCGACTTACCGCAGCCGGACGGTCCGATGAACGCGGTGACGCTGCGCGGCGGTACGGCCAGAGTGACGTCGGAGACGGCATGGAACTTGCCGTAGTAGATGTTGACGTCCTTGAGATCGAGACGCTTTGCCATGTTCTTCGTTCCTTAGAATTCGCTGGAGTCGGGTGAGTCAGAAGCTCTTGGGCGAGAAGAACTTCGAGACCAACTTCGCGCCGATGTTGAGTATTGCGACGATCAGGATCAGCGTCAGGGCTGCTCCCCACATGCGCTCAGCGGTGAGCACGCCGGTTCCTGCTTTCTGCAGGTCGACCATCATGAGCGGCAGAGACGTCTGCGGCCCCTCGAAGATGTTGAAGTTGATAGCTGTGGCGGATCCCACCAGGATCAGCACCGGTGCCGTCTCGCCCATCACGCGGGCCAGGGCGAGCATGATGCCGGTGACGATGCCGGACAGGGCGGTGGGGATGACGATCTTGGCGATCGTCTTCCACTTCGGCACACCGAGCGCGTAGGACGCCTCGCGCAGATCCTGAGGGACGATGCGCAGCATTTCCTCGGCCGAGCGCACGATCACGGGGATCATCAGGAGCACGAGGGCGAATGCGACGGCCAAGCCGGATCGCTGGAATCCGAAGGTGGCGATCCACAGCGCGTAGATGAACAGGGCCGCGACGATGGACGGCACACCGGTGAGGATGTCGACCATGAACGTGGTGACCTTGGCCAATTTGGTACCTACGCCGTACTCGACGAGGTAGATGGCGACGAAGACGCCGATCGGGATGGAGATGACGGCGCAGAACAGTCCTTGCAGGAGCGTTCCGACGATGGCGTGGTACGCACCGCCACCTGCGATGAACTGGGTGACGCCGGCCTGCGAGTTCTGCCACCACGTGGGTGAGACCACCGCGGACAGTCCACGAGAGATCACCGTGTAGAGCACCCAGATCAGCGGGACGAGGGCCACCAGCACCGAGAGGCTGACGAGGATCGTCGCCGAGAGGTTGGACGCCTTGCGGCGAGCGCTGACGCCCTGGAACGTGGGTTCCTTGACGGGCTTGTCCATGGTTGAGGTCATGGGTCAGTCCTTCTTTCCGGCGATGGCGGCGCGGGCACCGGCGTTGACGACGAACGTCAGGATGAAGAGCACCAGACCTGCGGCGATGTACGCACCGGCTTGCAGCGGGTTGTTGAACTCACCTGCGGCCAGCGCGATCTTCGTGGCGAAGGTGGAACCGCCGTCGAACAACGTTCCGCCGAACGTCGCCTGGGTGCTGCGAATGATGATGTAGAGCGCGATGGTCTCACCGAGTGCACGACCGAGACCGAGCATGGAGCCGCTGACGTAACCGGATTTGCCGAACGGAATGACCGTGGTGCGCACGACCTCCCAGCGGGTGGCTCCGAGTGCGAGAGCGGCTTCGATCTGCCCCTTCGGGGTCTGCATGAACACTTCGCGAGTGACGGCGGCGATGATCGGCAGGATCATGACGGCGAGCACGATGCCACCGGTGAAGATGGTGCCGCCGCCGGCGATGGAGACCGACCCGGTACCGAAGAGCGGGAACCATCCCAGGTTGGTGTTCAGCCACTCGGCGAACGGGCTGATCACCGGGGCGAGAACGTACAGGCCCCAGAGTCCGAAGACGATCGACGGGACGGCGGCGAGCAGATCGATGACGTAGCCGAGCGGGCCGGCGATTCGCTTGGGCGCGTAGTTCGTCAGGTAGATGGCGATGCCGAGTGCGACGGGCATCGCGAGGACGAGCGCGAACAGCGACACCGTGATGGTGACCAGGAACAGATCGAGAACACCGAACACCATGGCCGAGGTGTTGGACGTGTCCCAGGCACCGTTGTAGGTCAGGAAGTTGACCGTGTTGTTCGACAGTGAGGGGATCGCGCGCCAGACCAGGAAGATACCCACGGCGGCGATCAGGGCGATGATAAAGATACCCGAGCCCGTGGCGAGGCCGGAGAAGATCCTGTCACCGGGGCGGGTGACGGTCCCCGATTTTTTCTTCGTTGACAATTGTGGTTCTTCCGGTTTGTGCGCGGCACCCGCGGAGGGAGTGGTGGCCGCGGAGGGAACGCCGGTCATCGAGTGGGTGTCGCTCATACCGCTCACTGTCTCGTGTGGAGGTCGAGGACGGTCTTGCTTCGGCTCGCGTTTTCGCGAGCCGAAGCAAGATTACGTCTCATTGAATCAGGCGATTGCTTCGATGGCGGTGACCAGGCGCTCCTTGAAGCGGTCCGGCAGCGGGACGTAACCGGCTTCTTCGAGGCCCTGCTGGCCCTCGTTGGCGGCGCTGAGCAGGAACGACTTGACTGCTGCCGAGGTGTCGGCGTCGTAGCCCGCCGAGCAGACGATCTCGTAGGTGGCGAGCACCAACGGGTAGGTGTCGGCCTCGTTGCTGGCGTACAACGTGTCGAGGTCGAGTACGAGGTCGTTGCCTTCACCGGAGAAGGTCACGGCGTCGATGGCGGCGGCAGCACTCTCGGTGCTCAGCTCGACCGGTCCGTTGCCGAAGTCGATGTTCGCGGCGCTGAGGCCTTCCTGCTCCACGAAACCGAACTCGACGTACGTGACCGAGCCCGGAGTCCCGGACACGGCCTGGGCGACGCCCGAGGAGCCGTTGGCACCTTCGCCGACGCCGCCGGCCCAGTCGGAGCTGTGATCCAGGGTCCACGCCTCGGGAGCAGCGTCGGACAGGAAGCGCTGGAAGTTGTCGCTGGTGCCCGAGGAATCGGAGCGGTAGACCGGGGTGACCGGGGTGGCCGGCAAATCGACGCCTTCGTTGAGGGCGGCGATCGCGGGATCGTTCCAGGTCGTGATCTGGCCGGTGAACATCCGTGCGGTGACATCGGGCGTGAGCACCAGGCTGTCGACACCGTCGAGGTTGTAGGCCACTGCGACCGGCCCGAAGACCAGCGGCAGGTTCCATGCCGGGTTGCTGTCGCAGCGGGTGGCCGCTTCGGCTGCCTGCTCGTCCTTGATCGCGGAGTCGGAGCCGGCGAAGTCGACCAGACCGGCGACGAACTGCGTACGACCGTTGCCCGAGCCGCTGGTGGTGTACTCGACGGACTTGCCGGAGCAGACGCTCGAGTAGACCGAGGTGAAGTTGGACATCGCGTTCTGCTGAGCAGAAGATCCTTCGCCCGTGAGCGGAGACTTGCCCTCGCACGAGGCGGAAGAATCTTCCGCGCCGACGGTCTCGACGTTCGCGTCGCTACCGCATGCGGTCAGCAACATGGCACTGATGGCCACTGCGCTCATGAGAGCACCGTTGCGCTTGAGGTTCACCTGTTTCCTCCGAGGAATCTTGGGCCGTGTCCACGGCTCGGACCTGATCGGCCGCGCTGTGGCTGTGTGGGTGCCGGCTCGACAAGAGAACCTCGCACCAGGCGACGTAGTTGCCGCCCATGGAGAAAGGTAGGGGCAGGTGGTAGACGTTTACCCCCGCGCGGGTGAACGGAAGATGAACACCCCAGTGGTTATGTCCGTTTCAGACGTTGCGCGCGTATGCGGCGTCCACGTGGAAGTTCTCGAAGCCCAGCTTGGTGTACGTGTGGACGGCAGCGGTGTTGTCGGCCTCGACGTAGAGCATGATCTGGCCCAGTTCGCGGTTGCGCAGGTAATGCAGGCCGGCCAGCGTGAGAACTCGACCGAGACCACGACCCTGCGACTGCGGGTCGATGCCGACCACGTAGACCTCACCGATGGCCGGTTCCACACCTTCGGCCGGCAGGAGTGGAGCCTGCGGAACGACCCGATCTTGGGCAGAATGCACCTTCGTCCAGTGGAACCCGAGCAGCCGGTCACTGCCCTCCTCGAAGGCCAGGAAGAGGCCCGCCGGATCGAACCACGATTCGTCGCGGCGCGAGGCGATGTCGCGATCGGTCCAGCCACCCTGCTCGGGGTGCCACGAAAATGCCGCGTTGTTCACCCGCAGCAACTCGGCATCGTCCTGATGGCCTCGATAGGTCCGCAGCGTAATACCGTCCGGCACAACGACATCCGGCAGATCGGGGTGTGCGGCTGCCCGACGCATCTGCAGCAGCTCACGAACCACCGTCAACCCGAGCCGCGCCGCGACGGCCTGCGCCGCGGGCAGGTTGCCGTGCGCCCACACCCGAGTTCCGGACGCGACATCGAGTGCACGAGAGACCAATTCGCTCCCGACTCCACGACCGCGAGAAGGAGGATCGACGACGACCTCGGCCATTCCGTCGGCGATTCCGACGTAGCCGACGACACGATCGCCCTCGGTGGCGACGAGACGAACGACCTCGTCACCGTCGTCGACCGCCTTCACCGCCTGCTCTGACAAGGGCGCAGTGCCATCGACTTCGGTTGCGCGGGAAAGGATTCGATGAATCTCGTGGGATACGTGCGAAGACGGTGCGCCGCCGTCGATCGAATGGACGCCGTACGCAAAATCCGAACTCATCTACGAGAGAGTACTCTCTTGCTCGAACTCGAATTCCGCATCGTCGGAATCCCTGCCCGCAGGATCCGAGGCCGCCGGTCCACCCTTGGAGTTGCGCGCCGGTCGGACAGCCTTGTATCCCACGTTGCGCACCGTACCGATGAGGGACTCGTACTCGGTACCGAGCTTGGCGCGGAGGCGTCGAACATGGACGTCGACGGTACGCGTGCCGCCGAAGAAGTCGTAGCCCCACACTTCCTGCAGGAGCTGGGCGCGGGTGAACACCCGCCCCGCGTGCTGAGCCAGATACTTGAGCAGCTCGAATTCCTTGTACGTCAGGTCGAGTGGACGACCTCGCAGTCGCGCGGTGTAGGTGCCCTCGTCGATGACCAGTTCACCGAGCGTGATCTTGCCGGAGGTCTCGGGGCTGGCAACTCCGCCGCTACGGCCGACGAGCAACCGCAGTCGAGCGTCCAGTTCCGCCGGACCGGTGCCGGGCAGCAGGATGTCGTCCAGGCCCCAGTCGGAGTTGACCGCGACGAGGCCGCCTTCGGTGAGGACCGCGACGACGGGGATGGCCGATCCGGTACTTCCGAGCAGCCGACACAGGCCACGGGCCGCAGCCAGATCGGTACGGGCGTCGACGAGCGCGATGTCTGCCGAACCGGCTTCGAGAAGCGAGGACACCTCGGTGGGTACCGGACGTACGTGATGCGCCAGAAGAGCGAGGGACGGCAGAACGCCCTCCGGATCGGGATCGGAGGTCAGTAGTAGGAGCTCCACTGCGTCTCCGTTCTTGCTGCTTGCCGGTCCAGCCCAGACTGGACTCGAGTGATCGTCAAGGACACAGACTAGCTTGTCCGTACAACCGGCCGAAGGGGGCAGTGCGCGATTCGTCGGTCACAATGGTCCGGTGCGCACACTTCTCATCGGACTCGCCAGCCTGCTGGCCCTCGCGCTCGTGGTGGATTTCGGCGCTGCGGCCTACTCGGAGTACCGAGTCTCTCGCGCGATCCGCGCCGGCGGTGAGCTCACCTCCGATCCTCAGGTGATCGTGCACGGCTTTCCGTTCCTCACCCAGGCGGCGGACGGCCGCTACCAGAACATCGAGATCCGAGCGCAGGACGTGCCCACCGAGTACGTCGGCTCGACGACCATCGAGGCCAATCTTCGCGGCGTACACATCGAGCTGTCCGACTTGATCGACAACAACGTGCGGGCGATCCCGGTGGACGAGCTCGACGGCCGCGTCCGTATCGAAGCGACGGACCTCGGCAGGTTCCTCGGCATCGTCGACCTGCAGGTTTCCGCGCCACCGGCCGACAAGTCCGACGGCACCGGCGGCTCCGGCGGGTCGGGCATGACCACCACCGGTGGCGTCGTGCTGACCGGAACGGTTCCGATCGGTCCGCTCGAGACGACGGTGAGCGTCAAGGCCGACCTCGTGCTCGAAGGTGACAGCGTCGCCATCGTGGCGTCGGACTTGTACTTCGGCCCGGAGGGTCAGGCGGATTTCTCGATCCCCGATTTCGCCGAGCCCGCGGTCCTCGGAATGTTCACCAAGACCATCGAACGACAGAGTCTGCCCTTCGGACTCCAGCCGACCGACGTCTACGCAGAGGGCTCGCAGATCGTCGTCGAAGGGTCGGGCGACAACGTGACGATCGACCTCAACGAAATCGAAAAGCCGTGACAGGGATCACAGTTCTTGTCGTCGTGGCGATCCTTGCCGTTGCTACCGGCTTGATTCTGCGTCGTCGTTCCGGTGCCGTACGCACCATCGCGTCCACCGATTCCGACGACCTTCTCCCGCTGCTCGTCGATGCGGGCGTCACCTCGGGAACTCCGACGATTTTGCACTTCTCGGCGGACTGGTGTGGTCCGTGCGCTGCCGTGCGTCGTGTGGTGCATCAGGTTCTCGCCGACCGCACCGAAGCACGCGAAGTCGAACTCGACATCGACGCCCATCCGATTCTCGCCCGCGAACTGGGAGTGCTGTCGCTACCCACGACGTTCGTCCTCGACACCGAGTTGCGTCGGCGCTCCAGAATTGCGGGCGTGCCGTCTGCGGCGGCCCTGCGGTCGGCGCTCGACGCGCTGTGACCGGACCTGCCGGGACCGGCGGTAGGACGCGCTGCTGGTAGAAGGTAGGATGCTCTTCGTGTTCTCCCGCCGCGAGCTGATGCTCACCAGTCGACGCACAGTTGATCTGTGCCGACTGGGCGGTTGTTGCTGTCGCTGCTGCTGATTTCCTTCTGCCGCCACGCCCGTGCGTGTTGTCCGGCCCGATGATCGAAATCCATGTCCGAGCACTGCCGATGCGGCGTGCCCGGCCTCGCACAGGAGTACCACTCGATGTCGACACCCGACACCAGAACCACCACCCCCACCACGATCGATCAGGTCGACGTTCGCGGTCCTCGCTTCGCAGCGTGGATCACCACCGCCGTACTGGTCGTCGTTCTGCTCCTGACCACGTTCTCGGTCCCCGCGGCGGCAATCCTGCTCGGGCTACAGGCGATCGTGTTCGGAATCGGAGCCGTCCGCGGACCCAAGCACAGTCCGTACGGCACGATCTTTGCGACATTCGTCGCACCGCGTCTCTCCCCCACCAGTGAACGCGAACCGGTGGCACCGTTGAAGTTCGCTCAATTGGTGGGCTTCGTGTTCGCCGCCGTGGGAGTTCTCGGCTTCGCGCTCGGCGCTCCCGTCGTCGGCACCGTGGCGGCAGGCTTCGCACTGTTCGCGGCCTTCCTCAACGCCGCATTCGCGGTCTGCCTCGGTTGCATGATCTACCCCCTCGCTGCGCGGCTGCGCACCACTGCTTGACCCTCACCGATCCACAGAGAAAGACCGAAAGGAACACCATGGCTCGCTCCGACGTCCTGGTCTCGGCCGACTGGGCCGAGCAGAACCTGAACGCACCGAAGACCGTCTTCGTCGAGGTCGACGAAGACGCAAGCGCCTACGACGGCGGACACATCGACGGTGCGGTCAAGCTCGACTGGCGCAAGGACCTGCAGGACCCGGTTCGCCGCGACTTCCTCAACCAGGAACAGTTCTCGGACCTGTTGTCGGCCAAGGGCATCAGCAACGACGACACCATCGTCCTGTACGGCGGAAACAACAACTGGTTCGCCGCCTACGCGTACTGGTACTTCAAGCTGTACGGCCACCAGGACGTCAAGCTCATCGACGGCGGACGCAAGAAGTGGGAACTCGACGGCCGCGCGCTGTCGAAGGACGTCGTCAGCCGCGAGACCACCCAGTACCGCGCCGAGGCCCCCGACCTGTCGATCCGCGCGTTCCGCGACGAGGTCATCGACGCCATCGGAAACAAGAACCTGATCGACGTGCGTTCGCCCGACGAGTTCTCGGGCAAGATCCTCGCCCCGGCGCACCTGCCGCAGGAACAGGCGCAGCAGCGTGGCCACGTGCCGTCCGCGATCAACATCCCGTGGAGCACCACCGCCAACGAGGACGGCACCTTCAAGTCCGACGAAGCGCTCGAAGAGCTGTACAAGACCAAGGGCTACGACGACAGCAAGGCCACCATCGCCTACTGCCGCATCGGTGAGCGTTCGAGCCACACCTGGTTCGTGCTCAAGGAGCTCCTGGGCAAGGAAGACGTCAAGAACTACGACGGCAGCTGGGTCGAGTACGGCTCCCTCGTCGGAGCACCCATCGAGTTGGAGGTTCACTGATATGTGTGGAGCACCCGTACAGGGCCAGACCATCCCCGCAGGCGTCGACGTCGAGAAGGAAACGGTCATCACCGGCCGCGTCCTCGCAGGCGACGGCGAGCCCGTAGCAGGCGCATTCGTGCGTCTGCTCGACGGCAGCGGTGAGTTCACCGCAGAGGTCGTCGCGTCGGGCACCGGAGATTTCCGATTCTTCGCCGCACCCGGACAGTGGACGCTGCGTGCGCTGTCGGCATCGGGCAACGGAGACACCGTCATCGCCCCCGAGAGCGCAGGCGTGCACTCGGCGAACGTGACCGTCGGAGTCTGATTCGACCCGCTCGCATCGAACGAGAAAAGAACCCCGCACCTGCTCGCAGGTGCGGGGTTCTTTCGGTCCAGCGGAGGTTCTAGTTGGGAACGGATGCCGAGGCTGCCGGATCGGGCACCGTCGAGTACTGGGGCGGGAACATCCCTTCCGGTAGCGGGATGCCCTGGGACTCGAGGAATGCACCGAGATCACTGACCCTCGTCTGCGTTCCGGGTACCGGGAGCAGTCGGGCTTCGGGTGCGGCCTCGGGGGCTTCCGGGGTGACGACCTCGGGCGCGTTCTCCTTCTCCCGTTCGGTGCGGGCGAGATCGGTGACCCAGGCCACGACCTTCTCGCTCTCCCACTCGTAGCCGTCGTTCGGGTCGTTGTACCAGTACGACAGATGCTGCAGGAATCCGATGAGCAGGTACGGCCCGAGCACGACGTCGACGATGCCCTTGTTGTTGTCCACCAGCCCTTCGCCCTCGGCACGCAGCTTCGCTTCCACGGTCTCGGCTCCCGGCCCCAGTGCCCAGTTGAGATCTGCCAGGAGCTGGTCCGGGGTGAGTGCGTCCGCCGCCTGCTGATCGGCGACCGTGTAGTCCACATCCGCCACCTTCACCAGAACCTGCAGAAGGGTCTCGTCGGATTCGAGCCAGGTCTTGTTCGTTGCGATGTCGACGATCGCGCGGGTGGCGATGGTCGTCACTGCACGCGCGAAGTCGGACACGGTCTGCACCGGGTCGAGCAGCGTCATCCGCATCTGCGAGATGATCTCCAGCGCCAGCTGCAGGAACTCGATGTCGGCCGGTGCGTCGCACGCCAGATCGTAGGGCCGGCACGACCACGTGACCTTGTCGGTCAGCGTTCCGTAGTCCCGGGGCGACTGGTCCATGAACCCGCCACGTGATTGCCCGGGCTCGTCCTCGAAGTTCGGCACGCCGGCCGGACGGTAGGGCGAGCCGATCATCATCACGCCTGCGATGTCGTCGCCGGTGACCAAGGCACCGGGGTCGCGTCGGCCGATCTCGACGGCCAACCGATCGAGTACCTCTCCGCCGACGCTGTAGCCGACGAGAACGAACTTCGTCCTGTCACCGCACTTCGTCTTGTACTCGTCCAGCAGACGATTGGTCGAGGCAATACCGTCGTCGATCGTCTGCTGGTAGGTCAACACGTCGTCCAGGAAACCGACGCCGTACGTCGATGCGTAGGGGACGTAGAGCCACCCGACCGTGCCGGGGCTGCCTGCGTTGACCTCACCGGTGGGAACCGTGACGTTCCCGACCCAGTTGGACGCGACGGTCTGCGACTCCTCGTTGAGGGGATTGCGATCCGCGTCCGAGTCGGTGGCCCCGGACACGGCCAGCATCAACACGTCCGGGCAGTCCTGCGCGTAGTTGTTCGGGTCGATGTTCGGGCCCTGCGAGGACCCGAAGTCGGACGATCCGGAGTCTGCCGATCCCGAGTCCGGAGCGGCGAGCGCAACGGCGGGAGCGGCAAGCGCCAACGCCACGGTCACCGCCGCCGACCTGAGAAACACGGATGTCAGAGCCCGTTTACGACGCAGCATTGGTGCGGAGACCTCCCCAGCCTTCGTGGCGAAACACAAGTGAACAACATCGGGAATTGATCCTGTACCACCCGACGCCCCTCGAAGAAGGTACCTGCTCGCCGGGAATTCTCCACCACTACGGGTGATCCAGCCCACTCGTATCCTCGAATCCGGTTATATGTCACCAAGGACACATGCCGGATTCGGGCCGCTGTTCTCCACGATGATCGCCGCGGGTTAAACTCGCACTCGTGGTCATCTTCTTCGAGGTATTGCTGGCGCTTGCGGCAGTAGCCATCATCGCGTTCTCGCTCTATGTCGTCTACCGACTGGTCAACGACGAGTCGTGACAGAACCGGTCGCGGGGCAACCAAGCAATGGTGACGAGGGCCTCGACACCCCCATCACCAGCGGTGACGAAGCGATAGCGGCAGCCGAACAGAAGTTCGCCGAGGCGTCGACGCGCAATGTTCCGGTCCTGCCGGACATCCCGCATCCCGACGACACCGCCAATGTCCGCCTCGGCCCCGATCTGCATCCCTCCATGCTCGCCCTGCTGCCGCTCGTCGGTGTGTGGCGCGGCGAGGGTGAGGGGCACGACCCGGAGTCCGGCACCGACTACCCCTTCGGTCAGCAGATCATCGTCACCCACGACGGCGGTAGCTACCTGAGCTGGGAATCGCGGTCGTGGCGTCTCGATTCCGACGGCAACTTCGCACATCCGGACCTCCGCGAGACCGGATTCTGGCGCATGAGTGGGGGCCACGGCGAAAAGGGCTCCGAGAACGAAGAGGTCGTCGAACTGCTGCTGACTCACAGCACCGGCGTCGTCGAGCTGTATTACGGCCACGCACTCACCCAGTCGTCCTGGGAGCTCGCCACCGACGTCGTCATCCGCAGCACATCGGGCGCATTGGTGGGCGGGGCCCGACGGCTCTACGGCATCGTCGAGGGCGGAGACCTCGCGTACGTCGAGGAACGCGTCGTCGCCGACGGCCCACTGGCGCCGCGGTTGTCCGCTCGCCTGTCGCGCTACATCGGCTGACTCTCACCTACCCACTGCACGCGAACGGCCCCCGAGCCATACCTGCTTTCAGGTCCCGACCGGACAGGTCGGGGGCTCGGGGGCCGGGTAGCTGCCTGGGATTCGCCTGCCGCTCGCGCGGTCTTCCGAGTGAATCCGTCAGCGATTGCGGCTAGCTGACAGCCACCTCACGCGTCCTAGAGTTCATCAACTTCAGACCACCTCCTCTCTCGTGTACTCCCAACGTACGCCGGAGATTCCGAGTCGGCAAAGGGTTTTTTCTCCGGGTCTGCGCCGAGATCGATCACCTGGTCCGCGTCGGTGTTCTCCGGCAATTGATGGGTGACGACCACCACGGTTCGGTCGGCACCGAACAGGCCACCGTCGGTGGTGAGCAACTCCCGCAGTATGCGTTCGCCGGAGGCTCCATCGAGATGTTCCGTCGGCTCGTCCAGCAGCACGATCGGCGCCGTACTGAGCAGAGCGCGCGCCAACAGCAGTCTGCGTCGCTCGCCCCCGGAGACCGCCTGCGCGCCGCCGACCAGCGTGGTGTGCACTCCCAGCGGCAGAGCGTCGAGCCACGGGCCGAGGCCGACGCGCCGCAGTGCGTCCGTTGCCTGTTCTTCGTCGACGTCGCCGCGCACCACCCTCAGGTTCTCCAGAATCGAGGTGTCGAACAGATGCGCGTCCTCGGCGAACAGTGCTGCCTCCGAACCGTATTCCTCGGCCAGAGCGCGCAGCATCGTGGTCTTCCCCGATCCGCTGGGCCCGATGAGAGCGCTGCGCGCATGTGCGCGGAAATTCGTAGCAGGGGTCGAAGTTCCACTCACATGCGGCGGAGCCGCATCGAGCATCGCCATGATTCGAGTTGCCGCGATTCGTCCACGCATCAGGGCGATCGCCGCGCCCGGCAGTGCCGCGGTCGCCTCGAAGGCCGCCAGCGGGACCAACACGATGATCGCCAAGGCCATCGGGGTCATGCCGCCTGGAGTGCCTCCGGTCGGTCCGTACAGCCCGATGCCGACGAGCAAGGACCCGATCACCGACGCCCCGATGGACAACGGCCCGGCCGCATCGGCCAGCGCCGACGGCCGCGCCGCACGGTCGCGGGCGATCACCGAATCCTGTGCTGCCCCTGCGGCTTCGGCGAGCGTCGCGTCGAGCCGTCCGGCCACTCGCAGTTCTGCGGCATGGTCGAGTGCTCGGACGGCGGTCTCGGCGAAACGGGCGTCGGCGTCGGCCCCGGCCTCTTCGGCGATCCGTGCGGACCGCGCGGCCAGGATCGGTGCGCCCACGCCCGCGACCAGCAACGCCACCGCCAGGATCGACGCGGCAGCCGGCGCGATACCTGCGAGCAGTCCCACGGCCGCGAGCATCATCACGACGCTGACGCAGATGGGGACGATCGCCCGTACGACCACGTCGCCGAGCACGTCGACGTCCGCCCCGGTGCGAGCCAGGACGTCACCGCGCCGCAGAGCGAGTGTGCCGTCTCCGTTCGCCAATTTCTCGTAGATCCTCGTGCGCGCTGCCGTCGTACCGCGCAGTGCCGCGTCGTGGGTGGTCAACCGTTCGAGGTAGCGGAACACCCCGCGCGAAATGCCCAGTGCTCGAACGGCTACCACTGCCACGGTCAGGTCCATCACCGGAGGCATCTGCCACGCTCGGGTGATCAACCATGCAGACAGCGCAGCGAGTGCCAGTGCGCTGCCGAGCGTTGCCACCCCGGCCGCCGACGCCAGCGCCACCCGCCGCGGTGACAGCTCGAACAGGGCCAGCGCTCGTCGTAGGTCAGACATGATCGAACTCCCGTACCGTCGGCGTGCTGCTTCGCGCCTCGACGACACGATCTGCTGCCTGCAGCACCGACCGCCGGTGGCCGACCATCACCACGGTGACGCCTCGGTCCGCTGCGTCTCGAACAGCCTGCAGCACAGTCCGTTCACTCTCCGTGTCCAAGTGTGCCGTCGGCTCGTCCAACACCATCACCGGAGCGTCGGCCACGAAGGTTCGCGTCAGGGCCAGGCGTTGCAGCTCGCCGAGGGAGAGTCCCACTCCGCCCTGTCCGACGCGAGTGTTCCAGCCGTTCGGGTGATCTCGCAGTACGGCGCCGAAACCCGAAGCGCGGCAGGCTGCGTCCAACGCATCGGCGTCGGGCACCCCGTGCAGGACGACATTCTCGTAGAGCGTGCCGGGAAGCAGCACCGGCCGCTGCGGAAGCCACGCGACCTGCGCCCACCACCGGTCGAGGTCGAGATCGACCACAGGCACTCCGCCGACGAGAACCGCGCCGCTCGTCGGAGTCGTCAGCCCCAGAACGGCATGCAGTGCAGTCGATTTACCCGAGCCGTTCGGGCCGGTGAGTACCGTGATGGTGCCCGCCCGACACAGCGCACTCAGCCCTGCCGGAGCGTCGCCGTCCCGACTCTCGACGGTGAGCCCGACGAGTTCGATGTCCGCGGCCGTAGCGTCGACGGTGCGCCCACCGGTCGGCTGCGTCGTTCGCCGATCCAGTACTCGGAATGCGCGGTCGGCGGCCTCGGCGCCGTCCTCCGCTGCGTGGAACTGGGTACCGACGGCACGCAACGGGAAATACACCTCGGGCGCGAGGATCAACGCGATGATTCCTGCTTCGAGGGTCATCTCCCCGAACACCAAGCGCAATCCGATACCGACGGCCACCAGCGCGACACACAGGGTCGCGAGCAACTCGAGCACCATCGACGACAGGAAGGCAACCTTCAACGCGCGCATCGTCGTTCGTCGATGGGCGTCGCCGAGTGCTCGGATGCGGGCGGCCGGTCCGTGTTCACGGCGCAGTGCGCGCAAGGTCGGTAGACCGGCCAGGAGATCGAGCATCTGCGCAGACAACCGGGTCATCGTGGCGAGCGTCGCCGCGGCCCGGCCCTTGGTCAACAAGCCGATCAGGATCATGAAGATGGGGATGAGCGGCAAGGTCACCGCGATGACCACCGCCGAGGTCACGTCCTGGGTGACGATGACGACCAGCACCAGTGGTGTGACGACGGCGGCCAGCACCAATGCCGGCAGGTATCCGGTCAGATACGCCCGCAGTCCCCCGATGGCTCGGGTCACCACGACGGCCAGTTCTTCCCGTTCGGCGTCGAGCTCGCGAGGATCGAATCGCGTTGCTGCGGTGAGCACGTCGACTTCGAGTTCGGCCACCACCCGCGACGCCGACCGGTGCGCGTACCGGGACTGGGCTCCGGTCGCGAGCACTCGAACAGCTGTTGCGCCCGCCAGCACCGCCAGTTCCGTCGTCCAGACCGACAGCGATCTGGCTGTCGGGTCGGTGATGACACCGGCCAGTACGCGGCCGAGGGTCAACGCACTCACGACGATGCAGAGCGTGACGACGGTGGACAGCGCGACCGTGACCATCATGTAGCCACGCGCGGGCCGAGAGTACTTCCAGAGTCTGGGATCGATCGGCCCCCGTGAGCGAGCGGGAGTGGTCACGACTTCACCGTCAATCCGATCGAGTCCGGGATCCGATCACTCGAAATGCGTTGGCGGAATACCCAGTACGTCCACGCCTGGTACCCGAGGACAACCGGTGCTGCGAATGCCGCGGCCCAGGTCATCACCTTCAGCGTGTACGGACTGGACGACGCGTTCGCGATCGTGAGATCGAAGGCGGCATCGGTACTCGACGGCATGACGTTGGGGAACAGGGATGCGAACAGCAGCACGACGACGGCCACGATGGCGATGCTGGTGAAGACGAAGGCCCAGCCTTCCCGTACTTTCGCGGTCAGTGCGACGACGAGAAGCAGGGCGACCGCGGCCACGCCGACGAGTATCCACGTCCAGGTCTTCCCGTGCGCGAGTTGGGTCCACAGAGCGAATGTCCCGCCGACGAGAACGGCCGGAACCGACAGGCGTGCTGCGATTTTCACCGAGTCCTCGTGCACGTCGCCGGAGGTCTTGAGTGCGATGAACACTGCACCGTGCAGGGCGAACACCAGTGCCATGGTGGCTCCGCCGAGTAGGGCGTAGGGATTGAGCAGGTCGAAGAAGCCGGCGGTGACCTTCTTGTTCTCGTCGATCGCGACCCCGCGCACGATGTTCGCGAAGGCGACACCCCACAGCACCGCCGGAACCCAGGAACCGATGCCGATGCCGATATCGCAGCGTCGACGCCATAGCGGGTCGTCGATCTTGCCGCGCCACTCGATGGCGCAGATCCGCAGGATCAGGGCCACCAGGATGAGCAGCAGCGGGAGATAGAAGCCGGAGAACAGTGTGGCGTACCACTCGGGGAAGGCGGCGAACAGCGCTCCGCCCGCAGTGATGAGCCACACCTCGTTGCCGTCCCAGACGGGTCCGATGGTGTTGAGCACGGTACGGCGACGCTTCTCCCCGGTCGCGGCGTCGGGGTGCCGTCCCAGAATGGGCATGAGCATGCCGACGCCGAAGTCGAAGCCTTCGAGCACGAAGTAGCCGACGAAGAAGAACGCGATGACGAAGAACCAGAATTCGGGCAGTGACATTGCTATCCCCTAGTACGCGAACGAGAGCTGTTTGGGCTCTTCGTCTTCCGAGTCCGGCGGGTCGACGTGCGGATGCGCGTCGTGGTCGAGAGGTCCTTCGATGACGTACCGGCGAAGCAGGTAGAACCACACGCCGCCCAGTGCCGCGTAGAGCAGGGTGAAGGTGACCAGCGAGGCGACGACCAAGCCGACGGGATGGTCCGAGACACCTTGGTCGACGGTGAGCCGGATCTGATCGACACCCGACAGGTTGGGTGCGACAACCCATGGCTGCCGGCCCATTTCGGTGAAGATCCAGCCGGCGCTGTTGGCCAGGAACGGCGTCGGGATCGCCGCGAGGCTCAGCCATGAGAACCATTTCTGGTCGGGCACTCGACCCCCTCGGGTGACCCACAGTCCCGCGATGGCGAGCAAGGCCGATCCGGCGGCAAGTCCGATCATCATTCGGAAGGCCCAATAGGTGACGAACAGGTTCGGCTTGTAGTTGCCCGGTCCGAATTGCTGCTCGTACTGCTCCTGCAACTGGTTGACGCCCTGCACGGTGGCCCCGAAGTCGTTCTCCGCCAGGAACGAGGTGAGGCCGGGTATCGCGATGAGGTGCACCACGGATTCACAGTTGTTGTGGGTTCCGACGGTCAGCAGCGAGAAGCTGGCTCCGGTCTCGGTGTCGCACAGCGATTCCGCCGAGGCCATCTTCATCGGCTGCTGCTCGAACATCAGCTTGCCCTGGATGTCGCCGGTGATGGCCAGTGCGCCACCTGCGACGATCATGATGACGAAGGACATGCGGGCGGCCGGACGAAACATGCTGCGCGAGTTGGATTCCCGAAGCGGATCCTGTGGTCCGACGCCACCCTTGTTCTTGCGGGCCTCACGGACCATCCACCAGCCGGAGATTCCGGCGACGAAGGTGGCCGCAGTGAGGAACGCTCCTGCCACGGCGTGCGGAAATGCCGCCAGCGCGGTGTTGTTGGTGAGCAGGGCCCAGATGTCGGTCAGCTCCGCGCGGCCGGTCTCCTCGTTGTAGATCGCGCCGACGGGATGCTGCATCCAGGAATTGGCCGCGATGATGAAGTAGGCCGAGGCGTTGACGCCGATGGCGACGAGCCAAATGGTCGCCAGGTGCACGAGTTTCGGAAGGCGGCTCCAGCCGAAGATCCACAGTCCGAGGAAAGTGGATTCGAGGAAGAAGGCCACCAGTCCCTCGAGGGCGAGTGGTGCGCCGAAGACGTCACCGACGAAACGGGAGTACTCGCTCCAGTTCATACCGAACTGGAACTCCTGCACGATGCCGGTGGCGACGCCGAGGGCGAAGTTGATGAGGAACAGCTTGCCGAAGAACTTGGTCAGCCGATACCAGGAGTCCTTGCCGGTGATCACCCACATGGTCTGCATGGCGGCCACCATCGGAGCCAGCCCGATCGTGAGGGGAACCAGTATGAAGTGGTAGACGGTGGTGATACCGAACTGCCACCTCGAGACATCCAAGGCGTCCATCAGTACTCCGAACTCTCGTACCCGAGCTGTGACGGGCAACACCGCAGGTCAGGGCGTTGACCCGCGACGAATTCGACAGTACTACTACGAGTAGTAGTAGGGAAGAGTCTTACGACAGGGTCGTTGGACCCTTACGCCTTCTCGGGGGTCCGGACGGCCAGATCGACCATCTCCCGAACCTCGTCGCGCGGGCCGGGACGCCCGAGGACGACACCGTTCATCGACGCGACCCGAGCCGCGAGAGTCACCGAGGACACCAGCCAAACACCATCTGCGGCAATGAGATCCGCGGGATACAGGTGGCCGTGCGAACACGCCCACCCGGCAGCCTCGGCAACCCCGAACAACCCGGCGACCGTGGTTCCGGCGAGGATGCCCTGTTCCACAGAGGGTGTGACGAGAGTCTTACCGCGGGCGAGCACCACCGTCGAGCGCGGACCCTCGAGCACCCGCCCCTCACTGCTGAGATAGATCACATCGTCGGCCCCGAGCGTCGCGGCGTGCCGCAATGCGGCCATGTTCGTCGCGTAGGACAACGTCTTGGCCCCCGCGAGCTGCCACGGTGCACCCGCCGAGAAATCCACCGAGTAGCCGCGATCGAGCGTGATCACCGACACTCCGTCCGCACGCGCGCTCCGCACTCGTCCGGGAAGCGGCCCCACCGTCACGTAGGCAGTCGGGCCTCCCCCGCCCTCGCGTCCGCGGCTGAGCACGAGCCGGAGCACGCCCTCCTCCGTCGACGCCTCCGCCCACCGTTCGGTGGCCTGCTGCACGACCGCTCGCCACGCATCCAGGTCGGGAACGGGTAGATCCAATGCCTCGGCCGACCCCGCCAGTCGCGCCAGATGCAACTCCACCGCGCACGCCACCCCGTCCCGCACGAGCAGCGTCTCGAACACGCCGTCACCACGCACGGCCGCCAGATCGTCGGCGAACAGCAACGGCCGATTCGCGTCGTGCACCCGGCCGTCCAACGTCACCACTACCGACTCCGACATGGCCGTCACTGTAGAGCAGCGGGGTCAGTCCGCCCGATCCGCTTGGGCCATGACATCGCGGTACTCGTCGAGGTCGATCTCCTCGGCGACCACGACCTTGGTGCCGTCGTAGACCTCGCGGTCGATCTCGTCGTCGGCGTTGGCCACCAGCATCGCGACGAAGGTGTCTCCGTTGACGTTGAGGAAGGTGCGGAAGATTCCGGCGAACCAGTCCACGGCGATCAGCAGGCCGACGGCCTCGAACGGCAGATCCAGCGACGTCGCGAGGAACATCGCGACCACGGGAAATCCGCCCGGCACCGTGATGGTGCCCATGTTCAGCAGAATCGCCAGTCCCATTCCGAGAGCGATCTGGCCGAGGCTCAGCTCGATGTTGCCTGCCTGCGCGAGGAACATCACGACGATCATGTAGTTGAGCACCGCGCCGTACGACCCCATGGTCAGCCCGATCGACAGCGTGAAGTTGGCGACCTTCTGACTGACGCCGACCTTCTCCACGGTGTTCTTCAGCACCGTCGGGAACGTGACGGCGGAACTGGTGGTGGTGACGGCGATGACCGTCTGCTCGGTGAGCTTGGCCGGCAGCAACCTCGGGTCCAATCGGGTTCGTACCGTGACCACCACGACGAACAGCACGAACAGGATCAGCACGCCGAGCAGTGTCGTGCCCAGGTAGCTCAGTGCGGTGGAGACGACGGAGAATCCGACATCGCCTGCGAGCGCGGCGAGCAGACAGAAGACGCCGATCGGTGCAATCACCATCACCAGGCGAATCATGGTCAGCACAATCTGCTGGAACTGATCCATGAGCGTGAGAACCCCGGTGTCACCGGTCTTGGAGATGTGACTGCGCAGCGCGATTCCGAAGAGCAACGAGAAGACGATGATGGGCACCATCGTGGCCGTCGACATGGCGCTGAAGACGTTCGTCGAGACGAAGTTGAGCAACGTGTCCTGCCAGCCCAGCGCCTCGCCTGCCGCTTCTTCGAGACCGGGATCGAGTTCCTGGGTGAACACCATGCCTGCACCCGGCTGGATGAGGCTGCTGAGCACCCAGGCCAGGACCGCGGCCACGAAGGAGAACCCGATCATCCACTTGAACGTGCGAGCCGCGATCTTTCCCGTGCCGGTGCCGGACATCGACCCGGTCGCAACGATCACCGACGCCATCACCAGTGGAACGATCGACATCTGGATCAAGCGGATGAACAGGTCGCCGACGAACTTCAGGTTCGACGCCCAATCGCCGACGATCAGACCGAACACGATTCCGCCGACCGCGGCCAGGCCGATCTGCGCTGCCGGGTGCTTCAGATATTTCACGCGCTCAACGTAGGCGGGCCGAAACGCAGACAGATATCGGACGGGTTGCACGTATGTAAAACGTCCGCAACCCTCCGCAGACCGGTTCGTGCCCCGTCGGCCGTCGAGGACATGCCGGGCTGCTCCTACTATGGAGTGGTGTCCGATTCCGTGACGATCACCCCGAGTCCTCTTCTCACCCTCCCCGGTGCGGTTCCTTCCCCCGACGACAGCGTCGACGCCGGAGTGGCCTGGCACTACGGCAATCCGTTCGGCGAGCAACGCCACGCCGTGAGCGGGGCCGCCGTCATCGATCGATCCCATCGCTTCGTCCTCGCCATCAGCGGCGACGAACGGTTGAGCTGGCTGAACACGATCTCGAGCCAACTCGTCTCGAACCTGGCCGACGGCAGCTCGGCCGAGAATCTGAGCCTGGACGTCAACGGCCGCATCGAGCATCACTTCGTGCAGACCGACTCGGGCGGCGTCACGTACATCGACACCGAACGCGTGGCCGGCCCCGACCTGCTCTCGTTCCTGAAGAAGATGGTGTTCTGGGCCAAGGCCGAACCCCGTGAGGCCGACGAACTCGCCGTTCTCACCGTCCTCGGATCCGACGCGGCGTCGATTCTCGACAAAGCCGGCCTGCCCGCCCCGAGCGAGACCTACGGTGCGTCGGCGATCGACGGCGGCGGTTTCGTTCGGCGGATGCCGTGGCCGGGCGAGAACTCGTACGACGTGGTGATCCCCCGCGCGAACCTGGTCGACTGGTTCCTCCGACTTCGTGACGCCGGAGCCGGTCCCGCCGGAACCTGGGCGTTCGACGCCTTGCGCGTGGAATCGCTGCGTCCACGCGTGGGCGTGGACACCGACGAGAAGACCATCCCGCACGAGGTTCGGTGGATCGGTAGCGCCGCCGAGTTCGGCGCGGTGCATCTGGAGAAGGGCTGCTATCGCGGCCAGGAGACGGTCTCGCGCGTTCACAATCTCGGTCGCCCGCCGCGTCACCTGGTGTTGCTTCATCTCGACGGTTCGGCGGACGGCAGGCCCAGCACCGGCGATGCGGTCACCGCAGGCGGCCGCACGGTGGGGCGTCTGGGTACCGTCATCGACCACTTCGAGCTCGGCCCGATCGCGTTGGCTCTGCTCAAGCGGACGATTCCGGTCGACACCGCCCTCGAGGCGGGTCCGTGCGCGGCATCGATCGATCCTGATTCCATCCCGTCCTACGACGACGTCCAGGCCGGTCGCGCTGCCGTCGACCGCCTGCGCGGCCGGTGACCGGAACCGTTCTGGCGGTCTGCGTGGTGCACGCCGACGTGCCGTTCGGACGCCGCGCGGTGGTCGACAGCGGCATCGACAAGAGACCTGTCGACGGACCGGTGGACGTCCACGAGCTCGGCATCGGCGGCGATCACTGCCGGGACACGAAGTTCCACGGCGGGCTCGATCAGGCCGTCTACGCCTACGACGAGGCGGAGGCCCGGTACTGGGCCTCCGAGCTCGGGGTGCCGGTTCCGCCGGGTCGATTCGGCGAGAATCTCCGCACCGAGGGTGTACCGGTGACCGACGCGGTGATCGGGTCGCGGTGGCGCGTGGGAACGGTGACCTTGGAGGTGACGATCGCCCGCAAGCCCTGTGGGACGTTCGCTCGATGGATGGACGAGCCGAGGTGGATCCGTCGTTTCACGGATCGAGGTGATGTGGGGGCGTATCTCCGAGTCGTCGAACCGGGGGTGTTCGCCGGCGGTGACGCGGTTGCAGTGCAGTCCGTCCCGGAACACGGGGTGACGGTGCGCATGCTCTTCGAGGGGAAGGATGCGGTGGCGATGGCGACTCTGCTCGACGAGCCGGGATTGGCACCGAAGGTCTACCGCGACGCGGCGGGAGCACTGAAATCCGCGAGAAGGCCATAACGCGCAGCACGTAGTTTTCGTGTCGCGAAACGTAGATAGTTTGCCTGTGCACGGATATGTGCAGGTACAGGCAGCGTCGACCCCTGCCCCGGGCGTGTCGCGCCCGGTCGCATGCCACCGACACGAGGTGCCGTATGCGCATCGCGGCGATTCGCGCGCTAGAGTGTGTGCCAGGAAGAAATACCAACTCTAACGGGGCCGCCAAATTTCCCCAGGCCGCCCCGCAAGTCCGCGAGGGGGCACCGCCATGGGCCGAGGCAGGGCTAAGGCAAAGCAGACAAAAGTCGCTCGTGAGCTCAAGTACAGCTCGCCGACAACGGACTTGGAGAGTCTGCAGAAGGAACTCTCCGGTGGTTCGTCCAACTCCCATCGTGGCATCCACTCTGACTCGGATGTGCATTCCCGAGTCGAGGAAGACGAGTACGAGGACTGGCGACGCTAGTTTTGTGCACTGAACGACTGAGGGGGAGCCGCAGTGCGGCTCCCCCTCATTTGTTCGTGCGATAACGCCGCGATCAGAACCGCGGGTGGTTACCCAGCAACAGCGCACGCTCGTCGGCGACGTCCTTACCGGTCGCCTTCTTCACCGTGCCCAGCGTCCAGCAGTCGATGTGACGGGCGGTCAGCACTGCGAGGGCGCGGTCGACGTCCTCGGGTGCCACGATGGCCACCATGCCGACACCCATGTTGAACGTCTGCTCCATCTCGGCCCGCTCGACGCGTCCACGCTGCGCGATCAGCGAGAAGATCGGAGCCGGGCTCCACGTGGTGCGGTCGAGTTCGGCGACCAGGCCCTCGGGCATGACCCGTGAGAGGTTGTTCGCCAATCCGCCGCCGGTCACGTGGCAGAACGTGCGGACGTCGGTTTCCGCAGCGAGTGCGAGGCAATCCTTGGCGTAGATCTTGGTGGGTTCGAGCAGTTCCTCACCGAGCGTGCGACCGAACTCCTCGACGTGTCCGCCGAGATCCATGTGGTTGATCTCCAGCAGCACCTTGCGAGCGAGGGAGTAGCCGTTGGAGTGCAGGCCCGACGATCCCATGCCGATGACGACGTCACCGGGTCGCACCCGCTCGGGTCCGAGGATCGAATCCGCCTCGACGACGCCGATGCCGGTGGCCGAGAGGTCGTAATCGCCGTCGGCCATCAGTCCCGGGTGCTCGGCCGTCTCGCCGCCGAGCAGCGCGCAGCCGGCGATGACGCAGCCTTCTGCGATGCCCTTGACCAATTCCGCGACCTGCTCGGGAACCACGCGGCCCACGGCGATGTAGTCCTGCAGGAACAGTGGCTCGGCACCGCAGACGACGAGGTCGTCGACGACCATTGCGACCAGGTCGAGGCCGAGGGTGTCGTGCTTGCCGAGCGCCTGCGCCACGGCCACCTTGGTGCCGACGCCGTCGGTCGAGGCGGCCAGGACGGGCTCGCGGTAGTCGCCCTTGAGCGCGAAGAGGCCGGCGAAACCACCGAGACCGCCCATGACCTCGGGCCTGCTGGCCTTCTTGGCGAGCGGCGCGAACAGCTGCACTGCTCGATCTCCTGCGGCGATGTCGACCCCGGCCGCCGCGTAGGAGGCACCGCCCGAGTGAGTTGCGCTCGTGGGTTGGGATTCCTCGGTCATTCGGCTCCAGCCTGTGTACTCGATCATGTCAGCGCCCGTGACGGCACAGATAGCGCCCTAACGGTACCGGAGTGCCCGGTCAGGAGAAGAACTCACGTGTGCAGCCGCTTACCGGGAATCGCTGCCAACAGCTTCTTGGTGTAGTCCGCCTCCGGTGATCGCAGAATTTTCCACGGTGTTCCCTGTTCGACGATTCCCCCGCCCCGCAGCACCACCACGCGGTGCGCGACGCGATCGACCACCGCGAGGTCGTGGCTGATGAACAGGCACGCGAATCCGAACTCCCGCTGCAGTGCCTCGAACAGGTCGAGCACGGCCGCCTGCACCGAGACGTCCAGTGCACTGGTCGGCTCGTCCGCGACCACCAGATCCGGTCCCAGTACCAGTGCCCGCGCCAGGCTGACGCGTTGCCGCTGCCCACCGGAGAGCTCGTGCGGGTAACGCTTGTCGGTGCCGGACGGCAGTTGCACGGCGTCGAGCAACTCGGTCGTCCTGGCCGCGATCGCATCCTTGGAGCCGTACTTGTGCACGATCATCGGCTCGGCGATGCACTGTCCGACGGTCAGTCGGGGGTTCAGTGACGCCGACGGGTCCTGGAAGACGAACCCGAAGCGCTTCCGCAGGGGCTTGAGCTTGCGTTCGCTCACCCCTGCGATGTTCTGCCCCATCACCGTCACGCTTCCGCTGGTCGGCTTCTGCAGTGCCGCAACACATCTGCCGATCGTGGACTTACCCGAGCCGGATTCACCCACCAGGCCGAGGGTTTCGCCGCGGTGGATGGTGAGCGAGACGTCGTCGACCGCCCGGAAGGCAGGCGAGCCGACACCACCGGAGAACTGCACCACCAACCGAGAGACGTCGAGTACCGGTTCGCCCGACGTGTCGACGGTCTTGTCCGACTCCACCGCGGCCAGCGTCGGCACCGCGGCCAGCAGCTTCTTGGTGTAGTCGTCTGCGGGCGCATCGAAGAGCTGCGCCACCGGCGCTTCCTCGACGACGCGACCGTTCTGCATGACGACGACGCGGTCCGCCAGATCGGAGACGACGCCCATGCTGTGGGTGATGAGCACGATGGCACAACCCAGCCGATCCTTGAGATCGCGCAGTAGTTCGAGGATCTCGGCCTGCACCGTGACGTCGAGCGCGGTGGTCGGCTCGTCGGCGATGATGACTTTCGCCTCGCACGAGATGGCGATCGCGATCATGACGCGTTGCTTCTGCCCACCCGAGAGCTCGTGCGGATAGTACGAGAAGCGTTGTTCGGGGCTGGGCAGGCCGACCATCGTCAACAGTTCGACGGCCCGCGTCTTGGCGTCCTTGGCCGACATTCGCTTTCCGTCGTCGCGCGTATGCGCCCGCAGTGCCTCGACGATCTGATACCCGATGGTGAACAGCGGATCCAGAGCGCTGCCCGGTTCCTGGAACACCATCGAAATCTTGTTGCCGCGCAACTGCGCCCACGCCTTGTTGCTCAGCGTCGTGACGTCCTGGCCCCCGAGCACCACGTGGCCCTCCACGCGCGCGGTGTCGGGTAGCAGTCCGATGGCGGATCTGACGCTGACGGACTTGCCCGAGCCGGACTCGCCCACCACGGCCAGGACTTCACCGGGATACACCTCGAACGAGACCTCGGTGACGGCATCGACTTCGCCGGCATCGGTCAGAAACGTGACGGACAACGACTTCACCGACAGTGCGGACTCGCGTGGAGTCACAACGCTCGATGTCATACCTTCACCGCCTTCTTGAACTTCTTGCGGGTGCGCAGCAGCGGATTGAGTGTCTCGCTTGCGCTTTCGCCCACCATGGTCAGGCCGAGCACAACGAGCACGATGCCCAGGCCGGGGAACACCGACGTCCACCAGATGCCGTTGGAGATGTCGGGCAGCGCCTTGTTGATGTCGTAGCCCCACTCCGAGGCGGAGGTGGGCTCGATGCCGAACCCGAGGAATCCGAGTCCGGCCAGGGTCAGAATGGCCTCGGCCCCGTTCAGGGTGATGATGACCGGCAGCGTCTGCACCACGTTGGCAAGGATGTGGCGGAACAGTATTCGCGGAGTGCCGGCCCCGGTGACCCGGGCGGCGTCCACGTACGGTTCGGTCTTGACCGCCACGGTGGCGTTGCGTACCACGCGGAAGTACTGCGGCACGAAGATCGCCGTGATGGCTATGGCTGCGGATGCGATACCGCCGAAACTGGACGACTGACCACCCGCGACGACGATCGAGATGACCACCGCGAGCAGCAGCGACGGGAATGCGTACATCGCGTCCATGAACAGCACGAGCACTCGGTCGAACCACCGGCCGATGTACCCCGAGGCCAGACCGAGCGGAACGCCGATGATCAGCGAGAGAATCAACGACGACGCAATCACCATCAAAGCTGTTCTCGCACCGTAGATCACCCGAGAGAACACGTCCTCACCGCGGACCGAGGTACCGAACCAATGCTGCGCGGACGGTGCTGCCTGGCGGGCGAAGTCCTGCCCGGCGTCACTGGTCTGCGAGAACCCGTACGGCGCGAGAAGCGGAGCGAACACTGCGGCGATCACGAACCCCACCATCAGGACCAACCCGACGATCAAGGTGACGCGTTGCAAGCCCGATGTCGACTTCACGAACGCGACGCCGGGAACTCCTCGACGGTGCGGGCGGGTGGGCGGGACGTCGGACAGCACGACTTCCGTGCTCATCAGAACCTCACTCTCGGGTCGATGAGTGCGACGATCGCGTCGGTGAAGAAGCTGACGACGGCGACCACCACGGCCAGGAACGTCACAATGCCCTGCACGGCAACAAAATCGCGGGCCTGCAGGTAGCGGGCGAGTTCGTAGCCGAGGCCCTGCCACTCGAACGTGGTCTCGGTCAATACCGCGCCGCCGAGCAGCACGGCGATCTGCAGGCCGATGACGGTGACGATCGGAATCATGGCGTTGCGGAACGCATGGCGTCGCGTCACCGTGCCCTCGCTCAATCCGCGAGCGCGGGCGGCATCGACGAAGGGTGCCTGCAGCGTTTGAATCAGGTTGACGCGCACCAACCTCAGAAACACTCCGGCCGTCAACAGACCCAGGGCGAGAGCGGGCAGCACCGCGTGCTCGAGCACGTCGATGGTGTAGCCCGTGTCGCCGTACAGGAACGAATCGACTATCAGAATGTTGGTCTTGGGTGAGACGTTCTGCAGTGCCAGTTCCACATTGGTGCTGGCTCGTCCCGCCACCGGCAGCCAGCCGAGCTTGACGGCGAACAGCAGCTTGAGCAGCATGCCGACGAAGAACACCGGGGCCGCGTACGCCAGGATCGCGAAGATTCGCAGCGAGGCGTCGCCGAATCGGTCTCGATGGGTGGCGGCGAAGAACCCGAGCGGAATACCGACCGCGAAGGCCACCAGCAGAGCCCAGAAGGCCAATTCCAGTGTGGCAGCACCGTTGACGAGTAGGACGTCACTGATCGCGCGATTGTCGGTGGCCGAGCGGCCGAAGTCGCCGCGCAGCAAACCGGTCAGGTACTCCCAGTACTGCGTCAGGATCGGCCGGTCGTAGCCGGCCTCGGCCTTGCGTTGGGCGATCTGTTCGGCGGGTAGGCGGCCGCCGAGGGCGGCGGTGATCGGATCACCGATGACCCGCATGAGAAAGAAGACGACGGTGACGAGAATCCAGGCAGTCGGAATGATCAGCAGAAATCTGATCCCGAGATAGCGGGCGAGCGCGCCGTATCGTGACGGCGCGCTCGCCTGCTTCGCTTGCTTCTCCCCTACCGGCGCGTCCGCGGTAGTGGGCACCGGTCAGCTCTTGGCGAGAGTGACGAAACGGAACTTGAACGAGGCGTCGAGAGTCTCGTCGACACCGCTGATCTCGTCGGTGGCGACGGCGATCTGCTTGCCCTCCAACAACGGAAGCGTCGGCAGGTAGTTCGTCGCCAGCTCGGTCTGAATCTGACCGATGATCTGCATCCGCGCATTTTCGTCGGCCGTCGTGCGCTCGAGATCGAGCAGCGAGGTGATCTCCGGGCTCTCGAAGTGCGACTGCAGGAAGTTGTCCGGTGCGAAGAACGGCGTCAGGTAGTTGTCTGCGTCGGGGTAGTCCGGGAACCAACCCAGCTGGTACACCGGGTACGCGTCGGCGACGCGTTCCTTGGTGTACGTGCTCCACTCGGTCGACTGCAGGTTCACGTTGAACAGGCCCGTCGCGTCGAGCTGACTCTTGATCGCGGCGTACTCCTCGCTCGAGGACGAACCGTAGTGGTCCGGGTTGTACTGCAGGTTGAGCTGGATCGGGGTGGCAACGCCTGCGGCGGAGAGGAATCCGGCAGCCTCGTCCCGGTCGGGTGCCTCGCCGTAGACGTCGGAGAAGGCCGTGTTGGAGCCCTCGAGACCGGTCGGGACCACCGAGTACAGCGGGGTGTACGTGCCCTTGTAGACGCTGTCGGAAAGCGCCTGGCGATCGACGGAGGCCGCAATTGCCTTGCGCACGGCCAACTTCTGCTCAGGAGTGTCGCCGGGCATCGTGTTCATGTTGAACACCATGTAGCGAGATTCGCCACCGGGACCCTCGTGCACCGTCAGACCGTCGACGGCTCCGAGCGATTCGACGTCGGTCGGAGTCAGCGAGCGCCATGCCACGTCGATGGCCTTGTTCTGCACGTCGAGCTTGAGGTTGTCGGAGCTGGTGTAGTACTTCACGTTGATCGACGACGTCTTCGGCGTTCCGAGAATGCCGTTGTAGTCGCCGTTCGCGGCAAAGCTGACGAGGGAGTTCTTGGCGTAGCTCGAGATCGAGTACGGACCGGCGAACGGCGTACCCGCCACGATGGCATCGTCGTCGAGTACGGAGTCTGCCGGGAAGACGGTCTGATCGACGATCGGGCCTGCCGGGGTCGCCAGAATCTGCGGGAACGTCTGGTCGTTCGCAGCCTTCAGGGTGAACTCGACGGTCTTCTCGTCCGGCGTGGCGATGCTGTCGAGGTTGGTCAACAGCGACGCAGGCCCGTTGGGATCGTTGATCGCGACGATTCGATCGAACGAATACTTCACGCTCTCACTCGTCAGTGGGTTGCCGTTCGCGAACGTCAGGTCGTCCTTGAGCGTGCACGTGTAGACGGTCGGCTCGGCGAAGTCGCAACTCTCGGCGGCGTCGGGCTCGAGCTCGGAGCTACCGGGGGCGAAGTTCATCAGGAAGGGATACGTCTGGTTCATCACCATGAACGAGCCGTTGTCGTACGAGCCGGCGGGGTCGAGTGACGTCACCTGGTCGGTGGTTCCGACGGTGATCGTCTCGCCGCCGCCGCTGTCGCCGGATCCGCCGGCGTCGTCGGTGCGGCCCGAGCCGCAGGCCGCCGCAGTCAATGCGAGTACCGACAGTGCTGCCACTGCAGCGGTCTTCTTGCTGTGCTTGCGCACGGCGGTCTTCGATGCCGCGCTGTAGCGCTGCATGCGTCCGTCGTCGGGCGACAGGGTCATCTGATGCCTCTATCCAAATCGGTGTGTCCTATGTAACTGAAAGGACAGTACCGACGGACTGTTTCCAATATGTGGCATTGAGAAAACCCCGCTGTTCCCTCGCAGGAACGCCCAGCTCACGGACGACTCAGAGCGCTCACATTCGCATCGTTGTCCACCGGCTGCCCGGCGGCCGAGGCAAGCAGGCCCTCGAGAACGTGCTTGCCGAGCGCATTGTCGGCAGGCAGATCGATCGGGTACTTGCCGGTGAAACATGCTGCACACAAGCGCGATTCAGGCTGCTCGGAGGCAGCGATCATGCCGTCGATGGAGATGTACCCCAGCGAATCGGCGCCGATCGCCTGTCGAACGCCCTCGAGAATGCCGTCCTCGGAGTCGACACCGTTGGCGATCAGCTCTGCGGGAGAAGCGAAGTCGATGCCGTAGAAGCAGGGCCAACGTACCGGCGGCGACGCGATACGCACGTGAATTTCCAGCGCACCGGCCTCGCGCAGCATCCTGATCAGGGCGCGCTGAGTGTTGCCGCGAACGATCGAATCGTCCACCACCACCAGCCTTTTGCCCCGTATGACCTCTTTGAGAGGGTTGAGTTTGAGCCGGATGCCGAGTTGGCGGATGGTCTGCGACGGCTGAATGAACGTGCGGCCCACGTAGGCGTTCTTCATCAGGCCCTGGCCGTAGGGGATGCCGGAGCCCTGCGCGAAACCGACCGCGGCGGGAGTTCCGCTCTCGGGCACGGGAATCACCAGGTCACCCTCGGCCGGATGCTCCTTCGCGAGTCGTCGTCCGATCTCGACTCGCGTCGAGTGCACCGACCGGCCACCGATGACGCTGTCGGGCCGGGCGAGGTAGACGTACTCGAACACACAGCCCTTGGGCTCGGGGGCCGCGAATCGCGAGGACCTGACACCGTCGGCATCGATCGCGAGCAGTTCACCGGGCTCGATGTCGCGGACGAACGCGGCACCGACGATGTCGAGTGCCGCCGTCTCGCTGGCCACCACCCAGCCGCGATCGAGGCGGCCGAGGCACAGCGGGCGCACGCCGTGCGGGTCGCGCGCGGCGTAGAGGGTGTGCTCGTCCATGAATGTCAGGCAGAAGGCACCCTTGAGCAGTGGCAGCAATTCCATTGCCGCCTGCTCGATGGTGCAGTCGGCGGCCTTGTGCGCCAGCAGCGCGGTCACGACGTCGGAATCCGAGGTGCCGTTGCCCTGCAGCCGGTCGCTGATCAGCCCCGCGTCGCGCGCCTTGGTGGCGAGCTCGGCGAAGTTCACCAGATTTCCGTTGTGGCCGAGCGCAATCCCGGTCCCGGCGGTGGTGGTGCGGAAGATCGGCTGCGCGTTCTCCCACGTGACCGATCCACTGGTGGAGTAGCGGCAGTGTCCGATGGCGACGTGCCCGGGCATCGCGCCGAGTGTCTGCTCGTCGAACACCTGGCTGACGAGACCGAGATCCTTGAACACCAGCACCTGGGAGCCGTCGGACACTGCGATGCCGGCAGCCTCCTGACCACGGTGTTGGAGCGCGTAGAGACCGTAATAGGAGAGCTTGGCCACATCCTCGCCCGGTGCCCATACTCCGAACACTCCGCACTCCTCGCGCGGTTCGTTCTCCGGTTCGTCGAGCGGTTTGCCTGCCAGAAGGTTCGGACTGTCGACCGACAAATCGGCGTTGGTCACGGGCATTGCTCCCTTGGGGGTACGGGGCGGGGGGCCGTGCCCGAGTCTACGGGCACACGGCCGGAGTCAACGCATCGTGTGTACGGGAGATTCCCGGTCGGTGAACGAGTGTCCGATTCCGAGCCGATCACCTGATGGACAACAGTGGCAGCCAGCGACCCACTTCGGCTGCTCTGCTGCCCGACGCATCGATCGAACCGTCGGCGAGAGCCTCGGCGAAATCGCGGACTCCAGTGACCACCTGCAGCCACGTCAGCGCATCGGTCTCGACCACGTTCGGCGGGGTCCCCCGCGTGTGACGCGGACCCTCGATGCACTGCACCGCGACGAACGGCGGCACCCGCACCTCCACCGAGGATCCCGGTGCATTCTGACCGAGAGTTCTGGCGGTGGTGCGTACAGCGGCGGCGATCTGCGCCCGCGCAGGCTTGTCCGCCTCACCCTTGATCCATTGCTCGACGGCCAGAACGGCGTCACGTACCTCGGCGGGGCCGACTTCCTTGTGCGGTGGCACTGCTACTGACTCCTGTCGTTCGCCGCGAGATGCGCCAGCACGGCACCGCTGGCGTTGAGGAAGTAGTGCAGCAAGGCCGGGGCGAGCACGCTCCCGCTGCGGGACCGCAACCACGAGAACACAACGCCCGCGGCCGTGGTCGCGACCACTGTTCCGACCACGCTGTCACCCGCAGAGCGAGCCGGGTGGATGTGCCACAGGCCGAAGAAGATCGGCGACAGCACCGGCGACGCGGCGTCGAGCACACCGCGGAACAGCAACTCCTCGGTCAGCACCGTCCCCACCGGAATCCGAAACAACACCCACTCGGCCAGATCGTCCTCGGACGGCCGGACACGGCGTCGCAACGCCGGAATCGCCGCGACGACGGCAGCTCCGAGCACCGGAATCGCCGACGCCGCAGCGCCCCACTTCAGACCGGCAGCAGTGTTGCGCAGACCGAGTTTCTCCGCGTCCGTTCGGGACAGTGCAGCCACACCGACGGCGAACGAGGCATTGGCCACCGCCCGTCCCCGGGCATCGAGACCCGTCGACGGCAGCACGACCGTGCTCCACGCCGTCGTCGCTGAGCCGACCAGCAGCGCTTCGGTGCTCACTTCTCGGGACCGTCTCGGCCGGCGAACTGCTCCATGACGCCGCGAACTCGTTCGGTGTCGCGGTCGGTCCACCCCTCGGGCGCGGCGACGGCCACCCAGCCGTCGAGCACGAGGGTTCCGTAGTTGTGGCCATGCCCGTCGGGAACGCCTGCGGCGTTGGTCAGATCGGCGGCCACCTGCCAGAAGGTGACGACCGGGAACCATCGCATGCTCGGCAGCCGGTCCGGTCCCGGTGGCTCCGAGAGCCAGTCGGGACGCTCGAACAGCAGGTCCGGTGACCACCAGACGACCGGATCCGACGCGTGCTGGACGTAGAGGATCCGCGGCTCGTACCACGGCTGATCCTCCGGCGGGATGCCCGTCGAGTTGTCGGCGAATCGGACGGTCAGGCCCTCGGAGTACACCGGCCGAACCTCGGGACTTCCCGGGTCACGCCTATTGACGAACTGACTCCAGATGCGGTTGTTGTTCGGCGGTCCCACCCACAGGACCCCGTCGGTGGTGGCTCTGATGTCGGCCAGGCCGGTGAACGCACCCTCGCCCGCCTGAGTACCGAGGCTCTCGCCGTAGACGTAGAACTTGGGGCGCGTTGCCTCCGGTTCCTGCAGCCAGCGGTCGTGCACCTTGTCGATCAGAGCTTTGCCTGCCTGCGCGGCCTTGTCTCCCTCCGCGATGAAGGAGATCCAACTCGGGAGGTACGAGTACTGGGATGCGACGGTGGCGACATCGCCGTCGAACATGAGCTCTTCGGCTTCGATGGCGGTGGGGTTGACCCATCCGGTCCCGGTGGTCGGAACGACGACCAGGGCCGCACGTTGGAATGCCCCGGTGCGTTCGAGTTCGGCGACCACGATGTTCAGTCGTTCGTCCTGCGTCTCTGCGGTTTCCAGGCCTGCGTAGGCCCGGATCGGCTCGAGACTCGGACGGCCCGTGGCCCGCTCCATCTCGTCGGCGCGCAGCCCACTCGAGACGAAGTTGCGCCCCTCGAAACCCAGAGTGTCCCACGGTGCCAACGAGTTCGGGCTGCCGGAGCGTTCGTCGGCAACGGGTTGCTCTGCGCCGTCCCGGGTTTCGTCGTTCTGCAGGCTGAAGGCCGAGTTGGTGACCTCGGAGACCGCACGCAGCAGCACACCCTGAACCAGGGCGACGGACAGCACGACCAGGACGACGACCCCGAGCGCATTGGCCACTTCTCGCGGCATCTTGACGATGCGGTTGATCTGACGGGCGACCAGCCGAACGAGGTCGCGCAACACCCGCCACACCGAGATCAACAGTGCCGCAACGGCGATACTGAGCGCGCCGGTGCGGAGGTACCCCGTAGTGGTCGTCCCCTCCGCGTCCATCAGCGCGGCCAGCTCACGCTGCCATTCCGCCGAGATCGCCAGCATGATCATCGATGCCGCGATCGCCATTACGGGCACAGCGACTTTGACGGCCAGCTCGACCGTGCGAGGCAACGGCCACCACGATCGGGACGAGAGCCACCATCGGGTCACGGCCCACCCCACCGCGATGCCGAATGCGTAGCCGATGGCCGCGTTGATACCGCCGATGATGCCCTGGAACAACCATCCCCGAGGGAGCAGAGACGGAGTCAACGACCAGCAGAAGAACAACGCGCTGAACGCGATTCCGGTGAAGTCCAGGCGCAGCAGGCCCCACGCCCACATGACGAACGGATGCTTGTCGGGCGACGGGACCGAGAATTCGACCGACGGCAGGTGGTACCGGTGATGCTGATCCTGCTCGAGTGCGGGCTCGGTCTCCTTCCGACGCTCCGATACCTGTCCCCCCACCTCGGTCAGCCGAAGAGTCTGGGAAGAGTGCTCTCGAACGTCTCGCGCAGTTCCGTCATCGGGACGGAGAACTGCCCTTGCACCTCGATCGAGTCCGAGCCCTCGTCGACGACGCCGATGCGCGCCCACGGCAGACCGCGGGCGGTGCACATGCCGTTGAAGCGAGTTTCTTCCGTGCGCGGTACCGCGACCAGTACGCGGCCCGAGGACTCGGAGAACAGCGTCACGAACGGATCGGTGCCCTCGGGAAGGATGATGCGGCAACCGGTTTCGCCGGCCAGAGCGGCTTCGACGACGGCCTGGGCGAGGCCGCCCTCGGACAGGTCGTGTGCCGCCGAGACCAGTCCGTCACGCGAGGACGAGAGCAGAATGTCGGCCAGCAACTGCTCGCGGGCCAGATCGACCTTCGGCGGTACGCCACCGAGGTGATCGTGCTCGACCTGCGCCCAGATGGATCCGTCGAACTCGTCGTAGGTGTCGCCGAGCAGGATGAGCGTCTCACCGGGCTCGAGACCGAGGCCGGTGGGGATGCGGCGATGGACGTCGTCGATGACGCCGAGAACACCGACGACGGGCGTCGGCAGGATCGGCTCGGCACCGGTCTGGTTGTAGAAACTGACGTTGCCGCCGGTCACCGGGATGCCGAGGGTGACGCAGCCGTCGGCCAGTCCGCGCACGGCCTGCTGGAACTGCCACATGACGCCCGGATCCTCGGGCGAGCCGAAGTTCAGGCAGTTGGTGACGGCCTTGGGCGTCGCGCCGGTGACCGCAACGTTGCGGAACGCCTCGGCGAGCGCGAGCTGCGCACCCCGATACGGATCGAGTGCGGTGTAGCGGCCCGACGCGTCGGTGGCCAAAGCGATTCCGCGACCGGTCTTCTCGTCGATGCGGATCACTCCGGCATCGGCGTTCTCGGCGAGGACGGTGTTGCCGCGCACGTAGCGGTCGTACTGCTCGGTGATGAACCGGCGGCTGCACAGCTGCGGCGAGCCGATCATCTTCAGCAGCGTCGCCCTCAGCTCGTCCCCGGTTTCCGGGCGCTGCAGCGACGCAGTGGTGTTCGCTACCAGGTCGTCCTGAGTGGCGGGACGCTGCACCGGACGGTTGTAGACCGGTCCCTCGTGCGCAACGGTCTTCGGCGGAACATCGACGACGGTGTCGCCGTGCCAGGTGATCTGCAGATGTTCACCGTCGGTGACCTCACCGATGACGGTGGCCAGCACGTCCCACTTCTTGCAGACGGCCATGAACGCGTCGACGTTGTCGGGCGTCACCACCGCGCACATGCGCTCCTGGGATTCGCTCGAGAGCACCTCGGCGGGCGTCATGCCGGTGGCGCGCATCGGCACCTTCTCCAGCTCGATGTGCATGCCGCCGCTGCCGGCGGAGGCGAGTTCCGAAGTGGCACAGGACAATCCGGCACCGCCGAGGTCCTGGATACCGACGACCAACTTGTTGGAGTACAGCTCGAGGCAGGCTTCGATGAGCACCTTCTCGGTGAACGGATCGCCCACCTGGACCGCGGGGAGCTTCTTGCGGCCGCCGCCGGTCTCGTCACCGTCGAACGTCTCCGAGGCGAGGACGGACACGCCGCCGATGCCGTCGAGACCGGTGCGGGCACCGAACAGAATGATCTTGTTGCCCAGGCCCGACGCGAAGGCAAGGTGCATGTCCTCGACGCGCATGACGCCGGCACACAGGGCGTTCAGCAGGGGGTTACCGGCGTAGGAGGCGTCGAACACCGTCTCGCCGCCGATGTTGGGCAGGCCGAGGGAGTTTCCGTAACCGCCGACGCCTGCGACGATGCCGCTCAGGACGCGGCGCGTATCGGGTGCATCCGCAGCACCGAATCGCAGCTGGTCCATGACGGCGATCGGGCGCGCGCCCATGGCCATGATGTCGCGGACGATGCCGCCGACGCCGGTGGCTGCACCCTGGTAGGGCTCGACGTACGACGGATGATTGTGGCTCTCGACCTTGAACGTCACGGCCCAGCCGTCGCCGACGTCGACGACGCCCGCGTTCTCACCGATACCGGCGAGCATGGGCTTGCGCATCTCGTCGGTGGTGGTCTCACCGAAGTACTTCAGGTGCACCTTCGAGGACTTGTACGAGCAGTGCTCGCTCCACATGACGGAGTACATCGCCAACTCGGCGTCGGTGGGCCGACGGCCGAGGATTTCCCTGATGCGGACGTATTCGTCGTCCTTGAGTCCGAGTTCCTTGTACGGCTGCGCAACGTCGGGGGTGGCGACGGCGTTGGAGACGGTGTCTGTGGGTACGGAGCTAGCGGACACGAGGAATAGGTCCCTTCGATGGAGCGAAATGCCAGGGAGAGTCTATCGGGACCCTGCGACATGTATGGCATCGGTCGTGCAGGGCTGCGCTTCGGTCGTGCGAACATCACCTCATGGACATCGCGCTGACCGAGGACGATCTGGACGAAACGGGCGTCATCGACCCGTCGATGGTGGCCAAGGGAGTCGACGTCCCGCCGAAAGCCGTCGTCTGTTTCTTCTCCGAGGTTATCGAGAGCATCTGCGCGAAAGGCGACGCCCGAGTCGTCTCGATCATGCGCTCCGAGCACGGCGAACACCCCGTCTACGAGATCGAACGGAACGGGCAGAAGCTTGCTGTCTTCCACCCCGGCGTCGGCGCGCCACTGGCCGCGCTGTTCCTGGAGGAGGCCATCGCGATGGGCTGCACGCAGTTCGTGGCCGTGGGCGGCGCGGGAGCACTGTCCGACGACCTGGGCATGGGACACGTCATGGTGGTCGACAGCGCCCTTCGCGACGAGGGCACCTCGTTCCACTACCTACCGCCGGGCCGGGTGGTCGACGCCGATCCGGACGGAGTGGCCGTGCTGCAGTCGGTGCTCACCGACGCCGGAATCGACTTCGTCACCGGCCGGTCCTGGACGACGGATGCGCTCTACCGCGAGACCCGTGCGCGCGTCTCCCGTCGCGTCGAAGAGGGCTGCCGAACCGTCGACATGGAAGCCTCGGCCTTCTGCGCCGTTGCCCGATTCCGCGGAGTGCGATTCGCGCAACTGCTGTACGCCGGTGACTCCCTGGCCGCCGACTGGGATCACCGCGGCTGGACCAAGGCAACAACAGTGCGCGAACAGTTGTTCTGGCTCGCGGCGGATGCGTGTCTGCAACTCGATCCTGTGTAGCGCGCGGGTCCGCCGCGCTGGGCCATCGGGATTCGCAGCGCTGGGCCATCGGGATTCGCAAACGCGCGCGCGTTTGCTGAATCACCCCGGATTAGGTAGCGAATCCGCGCGCACCTGGCGAATGCGCGCGCGTTTGCGATTGCCGAACGAGGAACGATGTCGCGCCGCGGTATTCGGCTTCCGCCCACACCCTCCGCCCCATCGGGATTCGCAAACGCGCGCGCGTTTGCTGAATCACCCCGGATTAGGTAGCGAATCCGCGCGCAGCTGACGAATGCGCGCGCGTTTGCGACCGGTGATCGGGCTCAGGCAGGGGCGAGGAAGGCCGCCAAGGCGTCGGCGTACAGCTTCACGTCCGCGGCTCCCATCAACTCTCGCGAGGAGTGCATGGCGAGCTGCGCTGCACCGACGTCCACCGTCGACAGTCCGGTGCGCGACGCAGTGATCGGCCCGATGGTCGATCCGCACGGCAGATCGGCGCGATGTACGTAGCGCTGCAGGGGAACTCCGGCCTGATCACACGCTAGTGCGAAGGCACCCGCACCCGCGGAATCCGTTGCGTAGCGCAGGTTCTGGTTGACCTTCAGCACCGGTCCCCCGCCGAGCTCGATGCGGTGCGCAGGCTCGTGCCGATCCGGGTAGTTCGGATGCGTTGCGTGTGCCATATCGCCCGATGCACAGACGGATCCGGCCATCGCGCGGAGAAACTCCTCACGGCCACCGCCGCGTCCGATCACGATGCGCTCGAGCACGGTGTTCAGCAGATCCGAGAACGCGCCGCGGTCGGACATGCTGCCGACTTCCTCGTGATCGAACAGCGCAAGAACCGGCGTGACGGCAGTCGGATTGTCGACTGCTGCAAGCAAAGCCTGAGTTCCGGCGTAGCAGGTACCTTGATTGTCCAGACGCGGCGCGCTGACCAGCTCGGACTCGACGCCCACGACGGCACTGGGCGCGAGATCGTGTGTCATCAGCTCCCAACCCAACACCGAATGCGGGTCGACGCCTTCTCGCTCGGCGACGTAGGAGATGAACGACTGCGGCGAATTGCCTACTCCCCAAATGGCATTGACGTGCCGCTGCGGATCGAGGGTGACGCCCTTACGATCCTCGGACAGGTGGATCGCCAGCTGAGGAACTCGCAGAATGGGCTCGTCGACCTTCACCAGCACCTCGCGCACGGCATTTCCGTCGCGCACACTCAACCGGCCGGAGATACCCAGATCGCGGTCGAGCCAGGAGTTGAGCCACGCGCCGCCGTACGGTTCGAGGCCCACCATCTGCCAGCCTGCGGACTGCAGATCGGGATGCTGCTTCACGCGGAGGTTCGGGCTGTCGGTGTGTCCGCCGACGATGCGGAAGGGGCCATCGGGAGTGGAGCCTGCGGAACGACCCGAATCACGCTCGGTACTCCACGCGACGAGCGAACCGCCGCGGATGAGGTAGTAGCGACCCGCCTCGGTCGGCCATGCATCGGTCTCGTCCAGCCGCACGAACCCGGCATCCTCGAGCTGCACCGACACCGTCCGACACACATGGAACGGGGACGGCGAGACGTCGACGAAGTTGCAGAGACCGGTTGCGGAGGCATGAGTCGACATGGGAACCATTGTGGCAGCCGCCGCGTCGAACACCTCGAGAGCACACACCGACCGGGGGGACAACGTCATGAAATTTCATTCTTTGCCTGACTACGGCGCAGTTCATGCGACCACATTCGCCATCGTGCGGATGAAGACGATCGAAGCATTTCGCAAGCGAGGGGTGGTGGTTCACCGCGAGGACGCGACGACTTTGGCGGTGGGCTCGGACGTTCGTATGTCACTGAACAATGTGTTCGCTCGGTGCTCCGGGGTGAGTCGATCGGCGTGGGACGGCATCATCGCCGGCCATGTCGACCTCATGATCGAGACGATGCGCGAGGCGGATCCCACGTTCTTCACCGGACTGTCGGACGACGAGTTCCACTCGAGGCTGCGCGAGCGCGTCATCGCTCCGTCCGCCCTGGCGGCTATGGGTGAGTGCGAGTACGAGTATTCCGTCCCGCTACTCGACGTGCCGGGCGCACCGAGGCGGGTACTGAACCTGTCTTCTCCGAATCGCGCTGTGACACTGGCAGATCGACATCTCGTAGGCCGAGACCTGAACGCCGCCTGGGCAGCCGGCCGAAGGAACACCGCAGCGCTGAAGTTCGAGGACGGCCGAATTCTCAGCAGAAACAGCATCGACATCGAGGTCCTCAGCGGCGATTCGATCTACCTCGCGTCGAAAGTCGCCGATATGTCCACGCTGATCTCCGCACACCTCGGCGAATGTCTGTACGGCGTATTGTTCGTCGTTCCCAATGCCTACGAGTTCATTTTTCACCGGCCACGCAACGCCGACGTGGCGCTCGCGGCAGCAGCCGAGCTCGCCGATCTGGCAGATATGTTCAGTCGTGACACGCCGAGCCCACTGTCACGCTCGGTGTTCTTCTGGCGAGACGGCGAGTACTGCGACGTATCGAGCGGGCCCACGGGAGTTTTCGCCTCTACCTTGGCAGAGCTTCGAGCGTGCGCGGCCTGACCGCGATCACGTGCCGGTCGACCCGCTATTCGGGCGGCGGAGTGGTGGGCCGTCCGGCTGCAGCGTCGCGAATCCAGTCGGGTACGGGTTGATGATCGCGTTCGGCCATGGTGATGTACGCGCGGGCAGCGGCGGCGGCGACCGTGGGCCGTGGTGCTCTGACGTTGCGTTCGTCGGTGGTGGTCATCGCGGGTCCTCCTGCTCGCTCTCGCCGTCAGTGTCCTCGGTTTCGCGCGGTTGCGCCAGTGCGCGACGTGCAGATCGGCCCGCAACGGCCAGCAGCACCTTGCGTTCGGTGCTGGTGATGAGCGGGGAGTCGGTGACCGTCGCAAAGACGTCCCAGCCGAGTTCTGCTTCGTCATCACTGTCACTGACGGTGTGGTCGAGGCACCAGGCGATTCGCTGCCAGGCCTGGGCCCGTTTGTCGGCGACGGTGCGCTGACGAATGGTGAGAGCGACTCCGAGGACGGCGAGCACACCGACGATCAGGGTGACCCACGATTGGGCGGGCATCCGCTCAGTGCGACCCGGACACGCAGAACGAGTTGCCGTCGGGATCGGTCAGGGTGACCCAACGAAACTCGCCCATGGTGTGCTGCGAAACTTCACCCGCACCCGCCTCGAGCAGGCGCGCGACCTCACCGTCGAGATCAGCGGTGGTCATGTCGAGGTGGACGCGATTCTTGCCGGGCGTCGGGTCGTCGATCTTCTGAAAGGCCATTCGGTACGGCGCGGCGGCGAGTTCGACGACGTAGAACCAGCCGTCGTTCTCCTCCACGATCGTTCCGTCCACCTGCGCCGCCCACCAGCGTGCGAGCGGTTTCGGATCGGTGGTGTCGAACGTGATCATCCCCAACGTCAGTGTCATGGCGGCACGATAACCGCCGCCACCGACAGGTTCGGGTCAGGCGTTGACGATCGTGTCCAGTGCCGAGTAGAAGATGCCCAAGCCGTCGTCGCTCGGTCCGGTCAGCGGCTCGGTGGCGTGCTCGGGGTGCGGCATCAAACCGACGACCCGGCCGTTGGCCGAGGAGATACCGGCGATCCCGCGCTGCGATCCGTTCGGGTTGGTTCCGCTGTAACGGAACACCACCCGGCCCTCGCCCTCGAGCTCGTCGAGCACGTTCTGCGGTGCCTGGAACCGACCCTCGGCGTTCTTGACCGGAATCAGGATCTCCGCACCGGGCTCGTAGCGCGACGACCACGCAGTGTCGGTGTTGTCCACTGCCAGCCACTGATCGCGGCAGACGAAGTGGAGCCCTTCGTTGCGGGTCAGCGCGCCGGGAAGCAGCCCCACCTCACAGAGCACCTGAAAGCCGTTGCAGATCCCGAGAACCGGCATACCGCCCTCGGCTGCTTTCACGACGGACTCCATCACGGGAGCGAAGCGGGCGATTGCGCCGGCCCGGAGGTAGTCGCCGTAGGAGAATCCGCCGGGTACGACGATGGCGTCGACGTTCTTCAGATCGGCGTCGGCGTGCCACAGACTGACGGCTTCTCCGCCGGCAAGGGTGACTGCGCGGGAGGCGTCGACGTCGTCGAGTGTGCCGGGGAAGGTGATGACACCTACGCGGGCGCTCATGAGGTGCGGGTCACTTTCCAGTCCTCGATCACCGTGTTGGCGAGCAGCGATTCGGCAATCTTCTCGAGCTCCGCGTCGTCGACGGAATCGTCGATCTCGAGCTCGAAGCGCTTGCCCTGGCGAACGTCGGACACGCCCGAGATTCCCAGACGACCGAGCGCTCCCGCGATCGCCTGACCCTGCGGATCGAGAATCTCGGCCTTGGGCATGACATCGACAACGACTCGGGCCACGAAAGTGCTCCTTGAAATACGTACAGCAAGACAGTTACCGGCAGGTGGGAGTCTACGCAGCCCTGGCGGGAGGCGCGAAACCGCGCTTACTGTGGAGTCCATGCGGCTGACTCACTTCGGACATTCCTGCGTTCTCGTCGAACTCAACGGCACCACCGTCCTGTTCGATCCGGGCACGTTCTCCCACGGGTTCGAGGGCATCACCGGACTCGATGCCATCCTCGTCACCCATCAGCACCCGGATCACGTCGATTTGCAACGACTTCCCGCTCTCGTCGAGGCCAATCCGCGAGCGGCACTGCACGCCGATCCGATGACCGCGGGCCAACTCGGCGGCAAGTGGGCGGCGGCTCCTGCAGGCAAGGCCTTCACTGTTGGCGGCATCACCGTCACCGGTGTGGGCGGCACTCATGCCGTCATTCATCCCGAACTGCCGGAGATCGACAACACCGGCTACCTGCTCGGCACTCCGGAGAATCCAGGCCAGCTGTTCCACCCGGGCGACTCGCTGTTCGTACCCGAGCAGCAGGTCGAGGTGCTCGCGCTTCCCGCAGCCGCACCGTGGTCGAAGCTCTCCGAGACCGTCGAATTCCTGCGCGCAGTGGCCCCGAGGATGGCGTTTCCCATCCACCAGGCCATCGTCGCGGAACAGGCGAGGGGCGTCTACTACGGCCGCTTCAAGGAGATGTCCGACGCCGAAATCCGCGAGCTTCCCGAGGAATCGTCCGTCTCGATCTAGCCGGTGACCTCGGGCGGGAGGGTGCCGATCATGGTCACCTGCGTCCCGTCCCAGCGATAGTCGATCGTCACCGGTCCGCCGGTGGGATTGGCGTTGGCGTCGTCGGCGAGTGGCCAGCGGTAGTTCACCGTGACGGTGTCGGCGGATTGCGCCGCCACAGAAGTGAATCCGTAGGGCTCGAGCGTGGCCGTACCCAGATATTCGGCGTCGTGGAAGAACAGCAGATGCGTCGGCGAGCTCACCGTCGCGCCGTACGGCAGCGCTTCCACCCAGGTGAACGACGCACACGGATCGCCCATGTCGGTGGCGACCCAGGGTGAATCGGCGAACACCAGCGGCAGCGAGTCCACGGCCTGTGTCACCGGTGCCGACGCCAGATCGAGACACTGCGGCTCGTCGTCAGGCGGGCCCATCGGAACCAGGTCGCCGGTCTCCTCGGGCGGGGTCCGCTGCGGCTGCGTTCCTTCGGTTGCCGGATCCGGCGTCACCTGTGCTGGGCTTTCCGGTGTGGTCGCCGAAACGGCCGAGGACGGTGCTGCCGACGGCGTTCCCTGCTCCGACCCGCCGCACGCGACGAGAGCTGTTGCACCGACTGCAAGGAGCAGAAGTCGTTTCATGTAGACCGCCTGGTTCGATTTGTCCGACGCCAGGTATGTCCACTCGCAAACATGTTCCGTTACATCACGTTTCGGTCAAGAGGGCGTAACCTCCGCAGCGATCTGCATTTTTCGCACCACTACGCGCACATTTCGCGACATTCCCACGCATATTGCTGCACAGTGGAGCACCAGTTGCACACTGGAGCGCGTGTCATTCAGGCCAGCCGATGTCGAGCCGAACCAATTCACGAATTGCCGACTCGTCGACCGTGTCGAGTCCGTCGAGGAATGCGACGGCGAAGGATCCCGGCCGCGAAGTCGACCGGGCCGCGATCTCCGACGCCACCGCAACATGCGCATGCGCGGCGACGGCACCGATCAGCACAGTCGGAGCAACCGAGCAGTACGCCGCCGTCAGCGCACCGAGCGCACACCCGGTAGCCGTAACCCGTTGCAGCAGTGCGCTTCCGCCACCCACCTTCACCATGCCGTCGGGGCCGAGAATGTGATCGGTCTCCCCCGATGCAGCCACCACCTCGGCTCGGTCCAGCAAAGAACGCGCCGCATCGACCGAATCTGCCGCGTGCGCAGACGAATCCACTCCCCTTGATCCACCCTCAGCGCCCGCCAGACCCATCACCTCCGACGCGTTTGCACGAATGACGCTGGGCCGGTTGACAAGTAGCTCAACGGCCACCTGGGTTCGCCACGGCAGACCGCCGGCTCCCACCGGATCGAGTACCCACGGCTTCCCCGCTGCCCTCGCTGCGGCCGACGCCAGGTGAGCACTCTCCACCTGGGCAGCCGTCGGTGTTCCGAGATTGATCAGGACCGCGTCGGCGATCTCGGCGAAGCCGGCCGCTTCCTCGGGGTTGTCCACCATCGCGGGAGCAGCCCCGGCAGCCAACAGTGCATTGGCGACGAACTGCACCGACACGGTGTTGGTCAGACACTGCACCAACGGATTGCGTTCGCGCAGAAGTCGATGTGCGTGGGCGATGTCGTCCAGGGTCACACTCGAGGCACTCATCGATCCGAGTCTACGACCGCACCCACCCCGTTCGCGTCAATGGACCACTGCACACGTCTGAGCGGTGCAGTGGCACATTCACGCAGCTACTCGGTGCGCGTGAATGGCGCTTTGCATACGTCTGGGCCGTGCAAGGGTCCATTGACGCAAAGGGGGGTGCAGCGAGGAACTACGCCACGCGGGCTTTGGTTCGCGGGATCCATTCGTACACGCCGGCCTCGGCTCCGTGGTGTAGGGAGAGGTCGATCGTGTCGAGGACTGCCTGCCGCGGCGCGGGCCGTCCGAGTTGCTTGGCACTGATGGCCAGGCGCACCACTCCGTCGCGTCGGGCGGTGCGGCCTGCGCCGAGTACCAGAGCTTTGAACCACCACGGCTCGGCTTTGAATCCTTCGCCGATTCCCCACACCCGAGCGCGCACGACTCCGTCACGATCGAGATCGTGAATGCCGTTGAGTGAAGCGAGGGTTCGGAAGCCGGCGTCGGGCAGGGCTTCGACGGCTCCGGGTGAGGCGATCCAGCGCGGAGCGGCGAACACTCGAGTGCGCAGGCCGGTCTGTTCCATGACGCGGTCCGCGGCCATCAATCGAAGTCGGGCTTCGTGACGCGGTAGTGCGGAGAACTCGGAGCGTCGACGCTTCGTCGCGGCCTGGTCGTAGCCGTGCAGAACGATCGCGTCGCCACCGTCGCGTCGGGCCCGCAACCACTCCTGGGTGGGCACGTCCGCTGCGAGACGGTACTTGTCCTTCAACCGAGGCGCGACGAGCAGCGACAGCGGGACGCCTCGTCCGTCGAGGATTCGCGCGAACTCGGCGGCGTGCTCGTAGGTGTCGTTCTTGATTCCGCTCACCGACACGATCAGGCGTCCAGACATGACTCGAGCCTCGCACACCAGCGTGAACGAGGCTCGACGTCGATGCAGACAGAAGCTAAACGGCGATCGTTTCCTTCGGCAGGATCTTGTCGATCGCGGCGAGCACCTCGGGGGCGTCCGGCTCGGTGCGCGGACGGAAGCGGTTCGTGACGACTCCGTCGGGCGAGATCAGAAACTTCTCGAAGTTCCACTGGACGTCTCCGGCCTTGCCGTCGGCGTCCTCGGCCTGGGTCAATTCGGCGTACAACGGGTGCTGGTTGTCACCGTTGACGTCGACCTTCTCGGTCATCGCGAACGTGACGCCGTACGTGGTGGAGCAGAAAGTTTCGATTTCTTCGGCGGTACCGGGCTCCTGGCCACCGAACTGGTTGCAGGGCACTCCGACGACCGAGAGGCCACGGGCCGAGTATTCGTTGGCGAGCTTCTCGAGCTTCTCGTACTGCGGGGTCAGTCCACACTTGGAGGCGACATTGACCACGAGGACGGCTCTTCCGGCGTACTCGTCGAGCGAGGTGGGCGCACCACCCAGCGTGTTGATGCCGATGTTCTGAACTTCAGTCATCACCCGAACTTACCTGTGAGTACCGACAGAATGGAACCGACGCACAAAAGCAAGTACGACCCCGCTGGTGGCGGGGTCGTACTTGCGTTCTTCCGAACCGGGCGACGGGGGGATGCGCGGCGCCCGGCAGGTCTTACGCCTTGGCGGCGGCTTTTTCGATGACGACCTGCTTGTCGGCGGGTCCGTCGTCCTCGGGGAGGTGGTCGTCGACCATGGTCTCCTCGTCGAACGGCAGGTTGCCGTCGAGCACCGTGTTGACTCGTTCCTTGTCCAGAGTCTTGGTCCAGGTTCCGATGAGCAGGGTGGCGACGGCGTTACCGGAGAAGTTCGTGACTGCACGGGCCTCGGACATGAAGCGGTCGATTCCGACGATCAACTCGACGCCCTGGAGCAGCTGGGGAGCGTGGCTCTGCAGGCCGCCGGCCAACGTCGCCAGTCCGGCTCCGGAGACTCCGGCCGCACCCTTCGAGGCGATGATCATGAACAGCAGCAGCGAGAACTGCTCGGGGATCGAGAGCGGCATGTTCATGGCGTCGGCGATGAAGATCGAGGCCATCGTCAGGTAGATCGCGGTGCCGTCGAGGTTGAACGAGTAGCCGGTGGGGACGACGATGCCGACGGTGGTGCGCTGCACTCCGACGTGCTCCATCTTGGCGATCAGACGCGGCAGGGCCGACTCGGAGGAGCTGGTGGCGACGATGAGCAGGTACTCACGGGCCAAGTACTTGACCAGCTTGAAGATGGAGAAACCGGTGACGAAGCGCAGGATCAGGCCGAGGAAGAAGAAGACGAAGATGAAGCAGGTGATGTAGAAGGCGAGCATCAGGGTGCCGAGCTGAACGACGGCGTCGAAGCCGGTGCGGCCGACGACACCGGCGATGGCGCCGAAAGCGCCGATCGGGGCAAGCCACAGGATCATCGTCAGGATGCGGAAGACGAGCTTCTGTACAGCGCCGATGCCCTTGAGAATGCCCTCGCCGCTCTTGCCCATGGCCTGGAGTGCGAAGCCGACGAGGATGGCGACGAACAGCGTCTGCAGCACCGAACCGGCGGTGAGCGACGACACCAGGGTCTCGGGAATGATGCCGGAGATGAAGTCCATCGTGCCGCCGGCTTCTTCAGCTGTCGCTGCGAGATCGCTTGCGGCACCGGTGGACGGAATGTTGAGTCCCTCACCGGGCTGGATGAGGTTGCCGACGACCATGCCGATACCGAGGGCAATGGTCGACATGCCGATGAAGTAGGCCAGAGCCATGCCGCCGACGCGACCGACGCTGGCTGCGGCGCGGACCGATCCGATGCCGAGGACGATGGTGCAGAAGATGACCGGGCTGATCATCATCTTGATCAGGCTGACGAACAGTGTGCCGAGGACCGCGAGCTCGGTGGCGAAGTCCTTGGCGGTCAGTCCGACGATGACGCCGGCGATGACGGCGATGATCACGGCGATGTAGAGCCAGTGAGTCTTGTCGCGCTTCTTCTTGGGCTCGGCTGGCGGATTGTCGAACCGCTCGGCATCGATGGTTGTCATGAATGTTCCTTCTGGTTTCAGGTGAAGCGCGAGTCGAACTGCTGACTTCGTGACTACGGGGAGTGGAGTGAGGTGCATCACCCCTGCTGAGAGATGATGTTGCTCGACGCCGTGACAGGAGTCACCTATACGTTCATTTCGTTCACACCGAATGTTCTTGCTCGAAAGGAATGCGTTGTCCTCGAAGCGCCCGCTGAGCGTCGCCGGCCAGGTCTTGGTGTTGCAGCTCGTCGTCATCGGCGTCGTCGTGTTCGCCGGCGGCATCCTGACGGTGCTCAACGAACGGTCCAACAGCGACGACGCGACCCGACGCGAAGTCACGGCGATCGCGGTGAGCATCGCCAACGAACCGTCGACGCCTATCGCGATCGAGTCCGACGACCCGACGTCGCGTCTGCAACCGGAAACCGAGAAGATCAGGCAGGTCACCGGCGTCGACTTCATCGTCGTCATGGCTCCGGATCGCACCCGATTCACGCACACCACCGTCGACCTGATCGGTAAACCGTTCAGCGGCAACATCGATCGCGCATTGCAGGGCGAGACGTTCACCGAGACGTACGTCGGTTCTCTCGGTCCGTCGATCCGTTCGGTCACACCGGTCACCGACTCGTCCGGCGAGATAGTCGGGCTCGTTTCGGCGGGAGTCACCCGGCAGAAGATCAGCGATCAGTTCTTCCAGGGCCTTCCACTCATCATCGGGGTGGTGCTCGCCGCTTTTGTCGTCGCCGCAGCGGGTTCGACATTGCTCAGCCGACGGCTCCGGCGTCAGACACTGGGAATGGCACCGGCGGAACTGCGCACGATGTACGAACATCACGACGCCGTCCTGCACTCGATCGGTGAGGGACTGCTGGTGTTCGGCCGCGGCGACGAGGCGGAGTTGGTCAACGACGAGGCCCGACGCCTCCTCGATCTGCCGGAGGGCCCGGTCTCGTTCGAGTCGTTGCCGGAGTCGATGCAGCAGATGGACACCGGCATCGTGCGCGGCGAATTGCATCTGACGAAGGATCGCGTGCTCGTCGTCAACCAGGATCCGGTGATGTGGGAGGGCCGACGCCTGGGCAATGTTCTGACGATTCGCGATCAGACCGAATTGCGTTCGTTGATGGGTGAATTGGACTCGGTACGCAGCTTTGCGGAGTCGCTGCGTTCGCAGGCTCACGAGTCGGCGAACAGGCTGCACACCGTCATCACCATGGTCGAGCTCGGCCGACCCGAGGAGGCCGTCGAGTTCGCGACGGCCGACCTGGAACTCTCCCAGACGCTGATCGACCGCCTGATGAACTCCGTCGGCGAGCCTGCACTCGCGGCGCTGCTGCTGGGCAAGGTCAGTCAGGCCGCCGAGCAGGGCGTGGAGCTGACGATCACCGACGACACCGCGATGGAACACGAGGGTGTGCTCACTGCCCGTGAATTGGTCACGCTGGTCGGCAATCTGATAGACAATGCGATCGATGCCTCGAAAGAATCCGACCAGCCCTGGGTCGAAGTGACGGTCCGCGACGCCGACGGTGAACTCGTCGTCCGGGTCGCCGACAGCGGTCCGGGAATGCCGCCCGAAACGCTGAAAGCTGCTCTGCGGCGTGGCTACTCGACCAAGTCCGGCTCGCGCGGGCTCGGCTTGGCATTGGTAGCCCAGGTGATCACGCGCCATCGAGGCACTCTGACCTCAGAAGTGACGTACGGATCGGTCCTGGTTGCGACAATTCCGGGAGCTACCTCGTGATCCGGGTGCTGATCGTCGACGACGAACCGCTGATCGCCGAGGCCCACAAGACGTACGTCGAGCGCACCCCGGGCTTCGAAGTGGCCGGGGTGGCGCACACCGGAGCGTCGGCCATGCGCTTCGCCAGTACCGAGGCCGTCGATCTGGTGTTGCTCGACATCGGCCTGCCCGACGCCAGCGGCATCGACGTGGCCGCCGCGCTCGGCGGTCTGCGGCCGAGTCCCGACGTCATCGCCATCACCTCCGAGCGGGATCTGTCGGTGGTGCGTTCGGCGGTGGCGCACGGCATCGTGCTGTATCTGCTCAAGCCCTTCACGTTCGCTGCGTTCCGCGACAAGCTCGAGCGCTATCGCGAATTCCATGCCGCGTTGCCTGCCGGCGAGAACGCGTCGAGTCAACGCGACATCGACCGTGCCATGGCGCATCTACGCACGGCCGACGAACGCGTCTCGACTCCCAAAGGCATTGCCCCGCAGACGATGGACGGCATCACCGCCAGCGTCAAGGAAGCGGCCGACGGACTCAACGCATCCGAGGCCGCCAAGGTCGTCGGAGTCTCCCGAGTGACGGCATGGCGATACCTCGAACGCCTCGCCGACGACGGCCTGGTCACTCGGCACACCGAATACGGTAAGGCCGGGCGACCGCAGGTCCGCTACGTCTGGCGTTAGAGCGGCTGCGCCGCATGTGAGCGGAAATTCGTAGCAGGCTACGAATTTCTATGCACGTGCGCCGGAGGCGCTCACAATCCACGCGTACTCGAAAGCCGCTTCTTTCCATTTCTCATAGCGTCCGCTGACTCCGCCGTGTCCGGCGCTCATTTCGGTCTTGAGGAGCAGGTCCGAGTCCCCCGTCTTCGTTGCGCGCAGCGCCGCAACCCATTTGGCGGGTTCGACGTAGAGGACGCGGGTGTCGTTGATGGACGTGATCGCCAGGATCGACGGGTAGTCCTTGGCCTCGACGTTCTCGTACGGGCTGTACGACTTCATGTAGTCGTACACCTCCTTGTCCGCCAACGGGTTTCCCCATTCGTCCCATTCGATGACCGTCAGCGGCAGTGACGGGTCGAGGATGGAGGTGAGCGGGTCCACGAACGGAACGTTGGCGAGGATGCCGTTGAACAGCTCGGGTGCCAAGTTGGCCACCGCACCCATCAGCAGTCCGCCCGCGCTGCCGCCGTCGGCGACCAGATGCTGCGGTGAGGTGCGGCCGGTGTCGATGAGATGCTGTGCGGCAGCTATGAAGTCGGTGAAGGTGTTCTTCTTCTTCAACGTCTTGCCGTTGTCGTACCAGTGCCGACCCATCTCACCACCGCCGCGCACGTGCGCGACGACGAAGACGATGCCGCGGTCGAGCAACGACAACCGAGCGACGGAGAACGACGGGTCCATCGACGCCTCGTACGATCCGTAGCCATAGAGCAGCGTCGGCGCAGGCCCTTCGGGGACGTCCTTTCGCGCGATGACCGACAGCGGAATCTGCGTGCCATCGGGCGCAGTGGCCCACTCACGATGCTGCACATAGTCCGCGGCGTCGAACTTCCCCAGAACCGGCTGCGACTTGCGGAGCAGCAGTTCGCCACTGGCGATGTCGAGGTCGTAGACCTGCCCGGGAGTGATGAACGAGGTGTAGACCATCCGCAGCAGCGGCTGATCCCACTCGGGGTTCGAGCCGGCTCCGACCGAGTAGAGCTCCTCGTCGAACTCGAGCTCGCGGTATTCGCCGTATCCCTCGTCGGTCAGCGGCCAGATCGCCATGCGGGTCAATGCTTCTCGCCGGTAGGTGAAGATCAGATGTCCGGCGAAGGCGTCGATGTCCTCGACTCGGACGTCGTCGCGATGCGGCACCAAGATGCGCTGATCCAAAGGATCGCTCACCGGAGCCTCGGCGAGCAGGAAGTTCTCGGCCTTCTCCCCCTCGGTGCCCCAGCCGTTGACCGAGCCGTTGTGGGTGATGAGGAAGCGATCCTCACCGGCCACGACAGCGTGTTCGATGCTGTACTCGATGCCGTCCGTACGCGGCAGTACGACGCGGAACTCGCCCTCGGGATCGGTGGATTCCAGGACCAGGCACTCGGAGGTGATCTTCGATCCGACCCAGATCATCAGGTACTTCTCGCTACGGGTGGAACCGAAACCGACCCAGTAGCTTTCGTCGGGCTCGTGGAAGACCTTGACGTCTCCGGACTTGCCGAGCGTGTGCCGCCAGACGGTGTCGGGACGCCAGGATTCGTCGACCGTCAGGTAGAACACGTGCGTGGCGTCGGCCGTCCAGGTGGCCCCGGGCGCGACGTTCTCGATGGTGTCTGCGAGCAGCATTCCGGTCTCGAGGTTCTTGAAACGCAACGTGTACCGCTCGTCGCCCTCGGTGTCGGTGGAGTACGCCAGCAGCGTGCCGTCGAGGCTGATCGAGAACGCACCGAGGGAGAAGAAGTCGTGACCCTCCGCCTCGAGATTGGCGTCGAGCAGGACCTGCTCACCGGGAACGTCCACGTCGGACGACAACGTCGGCGGGGTCCAATCGTCGGGAGAGTCGACGGGGCAACGGCATTGAAGACCGTACGACTTGCCCTCGACGGTGCGCGAGTAGTACCACCATTGGCCCATGCGCGTCGGCACGGACAGGTCGGTCTCCTGGGTTCGCGACTTGATCTCGTCGAAGATCTTGCCGCGCAACGACTCCAGGCCGGCCGTCTGCTGCTCGGTGTATGCGTTCTCGGCTTCGAGGTAGGCGATCACCTCGGGATCTTCCTTGGCTCGCAACCACTCGTAGTTGTCGATGAAGGTGTCGCCGTGATGGGTGCGCTCGTGCGGCACCTTCTTGGCAACGGGTGGGGTGATCGTCATGGCGTGACCCAATCGTCGAAGTTCAGGCCCGAGATGCGCTCGTAGGCCTCGATGTAGCGGCTGCGGGTTGCGGCGACGATGTCGTCCGGCAACGGTGGCGGTGAAGTGTCGGAGTTGCGATCCCAACCGGATTCGCCCGTCAACCAGTCCCGGACGAACTGCTTGTCGAAACTCGGCTGGACGCGACCTTCTTCGTACGAATCGGCAGGCCAGTAACGCGAGGAATCGGGCGTGAGTACCTCGTCGGCGAGGACGAGGTTGCCGTCGGCGTCGGTGCCGAACTCGAACTTGGTGTCCGCGAGGATGATTCCGCGTTCCAGAGCGAAGTTGGCTGCGCGCGAATAGATCTCGATGGTGTCTTCACGCAACTTGAACGCGAGTTCGGCTCCGACCAGGTCGACGACCTGTTCGAACGTGATGTTCTCGTCGTGGTCGCCGATCTCGGCCTTGGACGCGGGGGTGAAGATCGCTTGGTCGAGTTTGCTGGATTCGATCAACCCCGGCCGAAGCTCTACGCCGCACACCGAGCCGGTCGCGTTGTAATCCGTCAGCCCGGAGCCGGTGAGGTAGCCGCGCGCCACGCACTCGACCGGAACCATGCTCAGCTTCTTCACCACCAGTGCACGGCCGAGCAGTTCGGTGGGAATGCGTTCGTCGAGCGGATCGCCGGCCAGGTGGTTGACACCGCCGAGCTCCTCGAAGAAGAACACGCTCATGGCCGTCAACACACGTCCCTTGTCCGGAATCGGGGTGTCGAGGATGTGGTCGTATGCCGAGATTCGGTCGCTCGCGACGAGCAGCAGATGCGCGTCGTCGATGGTGTACAGATCGCGGACCTTGCCGCCGGCCAGATGCTCGTAGCTACTCAGTGATGGTCGCACGGTGTTCAACACTATCTGGGCCGGTGGCGGTGGGGGCGTCTGCAGGGATCAGACTGGTAGCTGTGGCAACGAACAACACGACGTCGGATGTCGGATTCCGCTCCGAACGCGGACCGATCCTGGTCGCGCTGATGCTCAGCACCTCTCTGGTCGCCCTCGATGCGACCATCATCGCCACGGCGGTGCTGTCCATCGTCGACGACCTGGGCGGCTTCACCCAGTTTCCGTGGCTGTTCTCCATCTATCTCCTGGCGCAGGCCGTATCGGTGCCTTTGTACGGGAAACTGGCCGACCTGTTCGGGCGCAAGAAGATCATGCTGTTCGGCATCGCGGTGTTTCTGCTCGGCTCGATCCTGTGCGGACTGGCCTGGAGCATGCCCGCCCTGATCGTGTTCCGGGCGATCCAGGGTCTCGGGGCGGGTGCCGTGCAGCCCATGGGCATCACCATCGCCGGCGATATCTACACCCTCGCCGAGCGCGCCAAGGTGCAGGGCTACCTGGCCAGCGTCTGGGCCATGTCCTCGGTTCTCGGGCCTGCGCTCGGCGGGATCTTCTCCGAATACTTGTCGTGGCGCTGGATCTTCTTCATCAACATTCCGTTGTGCGCGTTGGCCGCGGGGATGCTGTGGCGCAAGTTCGACGAGGGAGCCGTGGAACGCACCAAGCCCAAGATCGACTACCTCGGTGCCGGGCTGCTGACGGTGGGCGCAGCGATGGTGCTGCTCGGGCTGCTCGAAGGTGGCCAGTCCTGGGCATGGAACTCCCCCGTCAGCATCGCCATCTTCGCCGCCGGAGTCTCGTTGCTCGCCGCTTTCGCGGTGGTTCAGACCAGAGTCGAGGAGCCGATCCTTCCGCTGTGGGTGTTCACGCGTCGGGTCCTGGTGGTCAGCAGCTTCATCTCGCTGCTCGTCGGTGCATTGATCCTCGGCTTGACCTCGTACGTGCCGACGTTCGTACAAGGCGTTCTGGGTACCGGCGCGATCGTCGCCGGCTTCTCGCTGTCCACCCTGACCCTCGGCTGGCCGATCGCGGCATCCCAGTCCGGACGGGTGTATCTGCGCTTCGGCTTCCGCACCACGGCGCTCGTCGGTGCCTCCATCGCGGTCGTCGGAGCGGCATTCGCCACCGGCCTCGGTGCCGGTTCGCAGGTGTGGCAGGTGGGCGCGGTGTGTTTCGTGATCGGCCTCGGCATGGGTCTGATCGCCAGCCCCACCCTCATTGCCGCTCAGTCGAGCGTCGAATGGTCCGAGCGCGGCGTCGCCACCTCGACCAACATGTTCGCCCGGTCCATCGGCAGCGCAGTCGGGGTCGCGATCTTCGGTGCCATCGTCAACTCGCGCGTCTCCGGCGATCCGAGCCCCGAACAACTGTCCGACGCCATCCATCCGGTCTTTCTGGGTGTCCTGGCGGCGGCAGCGGTGATGGCCGTCGCGGCACTGTTCATGCCCAACCGGGCAGCGGAACCGACCCGATAGTTCTCAACTCACCTGACGCGGAAACCAGTGCACCGGCGACGTCACTGAAACCTCGACTACGGTACCGGGAGCGAATCGGTCGGCGGTCCGGGCAATCGCCCGAAGCCGCAGCCCGGTGTCCCTGTGCCGCAGGGTGACCGAGGATTCCGGGCCGGTGAAGAACTCGTGTTCGACGAAAAATGCGCCGTCCTTGCGTTCCGAGACCGCCAGCTGTTCGGGCCGGAGCAGCGCCTGCCCGTTTCCCGTCGCTCGGGTGGTGGATTCGAGACGTCCCAGAACGGTGTCGACGTGGCCGCCCTCGGCTGCAGCGTCGACGAAGTAGGCATCGCCGACGAAGCGCGCGACGGCGGGTGTGGCGGGTCGCTCGTACACCTCACGCGGTGTGTCGATCTGGGCGCAGCGACCACCCAGCAGCACGGCGACCCGATCGGCAGTTCCGAGCGCCTCCGCCCGATCGTGGGTGACCAGGATCGACGCGGTCTTGCTGGACTGCAACAACTCTCGTACGTCCTGCCTGATCGAGGTTCGCAGTCCCGCGTCGAGGGCGGCGAACGGCTCGTCCATCAACACCACCGACGGAGCCGGAGCGAGCGCGCGCGCCAACGCGATGCGCTGCTGTTGGCCGCCCGAGAGCTCGCTGGGTTTGACCCCACCGGCGTCCGGCAGTCCGACGAGCTCGAGCATCTCGTCGACGCGGTGCATGCGCTCTGCGCGACCGGACAGGTAGGGCCGCAGAAACCCTGCACGCAAACCGAATTCGATGTTCCTTCGTACCGACAGGTGTGGAAAGAGTCCACCCTCCTGCGGCATCAGGCCTATCCCCCGCTTCTCCGGTGGCACCTGAATCTGCCCCGCCACCGAGATGTCCCGCCCATCGGAGGTGATCCGGCCTGCATCGATGCGGTGCAGGCCCGCAATGGATCGCAACAGAGTCGTCTTGCCGCAGCCGGACGGACCGAGGACGGCGAGCATCTCGCCGTCGCCGAGGTCGAGATCGATCCCGTGCAGCACAGCCGTACTGCCGTACGAGGCAACCAGACCGGAGATCACCATGCTCATGGCAGTGCTACTCGCTTCCGCGTCGTGCGCCCCAGCGCTCGTGTCAGTACGACCGTCGGGACCACCGAGATCAGGATCAGGGCCAGGGCGTAGGGAGCCGCCTCGCCGTATCGGAACGCCTCGGTGGTGGACCACAGCGTAGTCGCGAGAGTGTCGACTCCCCGAGGGCGCAACATCAACGTCGCAGGGAGCTCCTTGGCGACGGTCAGGAAAACCAGAGCGGCCCCGGCGGCGATGCCGGGTGCCGCGATCGGAATCGTCACCCGAAGGTCGGTGCGGAGCCGGCCCGCGCCCAACGTCCGTGAGACATCCTCGAGGACAACGGGAGTGGCGTCGACGACAGCTCTTGTGCTGCCGACGGCCAACGGCAGGAACAGCACCACGTATGCCAGTACCAGCAGAACCGCCGTCTGGTAGAACGACGGCAGGAACCGGATTCCGAGAAAGACCGTGGCGAGCCCGACGGTGATACCCGGTAGCCCGTGCGCGATGTAGGTGGACAACTCGGCACCCCGAGCGGCCCTCGACGTGGATCGGGCCGCGAACAGCGCGACCGGCAACGCGAGCACGGCCACCACCACTGCGGCGGTCGCGGAGTACTGGACGGTCTTGGCCGTGACGGCCAGCACGTCCACCCAGTCGAAGGTGAATCGCAACGATCGACTGAGCCATCGCGCCAGGGCCAGTATCGGCACCACTACCGAGAGTGTCAGTGCCGCAACGACAACGGCGAGAGCCGGGATACGCCAGCGGCCGAGCACGACCGGCTCGGCCGTCCGATCGGTTCCCGATCCCACCCTCGCCGTGGCACCGCGTCGGGCACGCCGTTCGAGGAGGGTGAGCACCAACGCACCCACCACGAGGACCAGACCGAGAACAGCGGCTGCGGTGCGATCGAGTCCCCCGCGGTACGCACTGTAGATACCGAGCGTGAAGGCGTCGTATCGCATCAGAGCCACCGCCCCGAAGTCACTGATGGTGTAGAGCGCGACCAGCAGAGCGCCCGCCGCCGCGGCCGGAACCACGCGACGGCACTCGACGGTCAGCGCCGTGCGCACGGCACCTCGACCGAGGGTTCGCGAGACCTCGGCCAACGATGGGTCGGCGGTGGCGAACGCCGCGGAGACCGGCAGCATCACCAGCGGGAAGCACGACAACGTGAGCACCAGTGCGGCACCGGAAAAGCCTGCCAACGAGGGGAATTCGGCGATCCACAGGTACCCGGACACGTAGGACGGGATGGCGAGTGGAGCGGCGAGGACCATCGCGAAGAAGCGTCGCCCCGGTAGATCGGTACGGACGGTCAACCAGGCCAGCAGGGTCCCGACCACGACGGACGCGACGAGCACGGTGAGAGTCAGTGTTGCCGTACGGATCGCGAGGTCGAGTGTTCGTTGCCGCAGGAGCAGTCGCAGCACCTTCTCGGTTCCGCCGTCGAACGCTCGAACGAACAGGTACACCAAGGGTGTCAGCGTCAGCGCTCCCACGCACAACGCGGTCGTCCCGAGAACGGGACGACCGCCGAAGTGGCGCCGCCGAAGCGGCTGGAGTGCAGACGTGGGCACCGCCTAGATGATTCCGACGTCGGTGAGCAGGGTCTGGGTCTCCTCGAGGGACGACAGCTGGCCCAGATCGAGATCGGTCGAGCCCAGCTCGGACAGCGGCGGCAGGTCGTAGTCCGAGGTGACTCCGTCGATGACGGGGTATTCGGCGGTCTCGTTCGCGAAGTACGTCTGCGATTCGGTGGAGAGCAACTCGCGCACGAAGTCGAATGCCGCTTCCTGGTTGTCCGAGTCGGCCAGCACACCGGCACCGGCGACGTTGATCAGCGCGCCGGGGTCGCCGGGCTCGAAGTAGTGCAGCTCGACCGGGGCGTCGTCGCCGTTCTCGTCCTTGAAGGGGTACCAGTAGTAGTGGTTGAGCAGGCCGGTGGCGACCTGTCCGTCGTTGACTGCGGTCAGCAGCGGGTTGTTGCCCTCGAAGGCGACGGGCTCGTTGGCGACGAAGCCTTCGAGCCAGGTGCGGGCACCGTCCTCACCGCGCTGCACGCGCAGGGCGGTGACGAAGGCCTGGAACGACGCGTTGGTGGGTGCGTAGCCGATCTGTCCGCGCCAGCGCGGGTCGAGCAGTCCGTCGATACCGGTGGGCAGGTCTGCTGCCTGCACCGAATCGGAGTTGTAGGCCAGCACGCGGGCCCGCGCGGAGGTGGCGACCCAGGTGCCGTCGGCACCGCGGTACTGCTCGGGAACGAGGGAGAGGATGTCCTCGGGCAGCGGCGCGAGGGCACCGGCCTCGTCGAGGGCACCGAGTGCGCCTGCGTCCTGACCGTAGAAGACATCCGCCGGGGTGGCGTCGCCCTCTTCGAGGATCTTCGCGGCCTGGGCGTTGGTGTTGCCCGAGTAGTCGACCTCGATACCGCCACCGATGCGCTCGATCAGGGGGTCGACGAGCTCTTCACCGCGGCCGGAGTACACCACGAGTGCGGACTCGGCGGTTGCGGACTCGGAGGTGGACGTGCCTTCGTCGGACGAGCCTTCCGAGCTGCATGCAACGAGACCGAGGGCGAGGGTTGCGCTGCACGAGAGCAGCGCCAGACGGCGAACGGTGAACACGGTTCTCCTGACGGAAACGGGTCATTCGGACAATTCGATGAAAGTACACCACAAAGGTGAGGCTCAGCTACTTTCCCTCCGGGATTGAACGACCGGCCGCCCGGGCATCCGCGCCCCATGTCTTCTCGTGTGCTCGTCACCGGTGCCAGCATCGCCGGCCCCACTCTCGCCTTCTGGCTCGACCGAGCCGGCTACGAGGTCACCGTGCTCGAACGCGCTCCGCAACTGCGACTCGGCGGCCAGAACATCGACGTGCGCGGCTCCGGCCGCGAGGTGCTGCGGCGCATGGGCCTGGACGAGACCCTGCTCGCGAACGGCACCACCGAGAAAGGCACCCGATTCGTCGACGACGCAAACGCCACCATCGCGGCCTTCCCGGCCGGCGATGGCTCCCAAGACGGCCCGACGGCGGAGTTGGAAATTCTGCGCGGGGAGTTCGCGCGGATTCTGGTCGAATCCGCCGGACCCCGAACCGAGTATCGCTACGGCGATCGCGTTCTCGACGTGGCCCAGGATGCCGACGGAGTCGATGTGACGTTCGCGTCGGGGCCGTCCGAGCGATTCGATCTGGTTCTCTTCGCCGATGGAATACGTTCCAGCAGCAGAGAACTGGTGTTCGCCGGCGAGGCCGAGACCACCCCGGTCGGCCTGTACACCGCCTACGGCGTACTGCCGAAGGGACCGAGCGACGACGGCTGGTGGCGCTGGTACAACGCCCCCGGATCGCGAGTGGCGAACCTACGACCGGACAACCTCGGCACGACGCGATTCAGCCTGTCCTGGGTGTCGAACGCCGGCGGCTACGAGGGCGCGTCCACCGAGCAGGTCGTCGCCGCGCTGCGGACGCAGTTCGCCGATGTCGGTTGGGAGGTGCCCCGGATCCTGGACTCCCTCGGTCCGGACTCGGAACTGTACGTCGACTATCTGGCGCAGGTGAAGGCCCCGCGTTGGTCGAACGGCAGAATCGGCATGCTCGGCGACGCCGCCTGGTGCGCAACGCCGTTGAGCGGAATGGGGACCACGTTGTCGGTCACCGGTGCGTACGTGCTCGCCGGTGAACTCGCACGGGCGACCGATCATCGCGCCGGGTTCGAGGCCTTCGAGGCGCGTATGCGTCCGTTCGTCGATCAGGCGCAGAAACTCCCGCCCGGCGTGCCGCGCGTCGCGCATCCGAAGACCTCGGTGGGAGTCGCCGCATTTCGCACCGTCCTGCGCCTGGCCGGATCGAAGCCTGTGCAGGCCGTGACCAGCAAGTTCCTCGGCCCCGACGCGGCGACACTGGAGTTGCCGAACTTCGTATTCCAGAGTTAGAGCCCCACCCGCTCGAGCAGCGCATCGAATGCCTCGCTGGCTTCCTGCTCGGTGCGGCCGGATTCGATGACGCCGTTGTACACCGCCAGCGCCTCTTCCTGGTACTGCTTGTATTTCTCGAGCCACTTCTCGGAATCGGCGCGCCAGTAACCGATGATGTCGAAGTACGCGATGTCGTAGCCCAATTCCTTGCGGAAGTGCTTGCGCACCCGACGCGAGGACGACGCCTCGCCGGCGAACCACACGTACCCACGTCCCTCGGGCACGGGGTAGGCCAGCGCCGCGTCATCGAGAACGCTTGCGCTGTCGCCGTTTCCGGATCCGATGCGCCAGTCGAAGGTGACGTCGGCCTGGGTCTCGAAGGACTGGATGTCGCCGCGTTCGAGAACCTCGACGATCGCATGCGCCCGCATCCCGGCAGGCAACTGTTCGACGAGCCGTCCGAGTGCGGGCAACCCGGTCATGTCCGCGACCAGCAACAGCCATTCGACGTCGGCGGGCGGTGAGTACCAGGACCGAGGACGGGTGAACAGCACCGTCTGCCCTGGCGCGGCCTGCTGTGCCCAGGTGGCCGCGACGCCGCCCTCGTGGGCGAAGAAGTCGATGGTCAGCTCACCGCGCGTCTCGTCGAGGCAACGAATGGTGTAGTTGCGGCCCTCCGGTGCGTCGTCCAGACCGTGGAACCACCACACGCCGTCGACCTCGGTCATCGGCGGCGGCTTCATTTCCCCCGCCCGAGGAAAATAGACGCCGACACATTCGTCGGGAACCCCGAGCGTGCGGTAGCCCGCGACATGCTCGCCGCCGAACGTCACGCGCACCATGTGCACGGTGAGCTGTTCCACTGCAACGACATCGGCGTAGTAGTAACCCCGCGGTTGTTCACTCATCTTCGTCCTCGATACATATCTCGACGTAACTCTTGCGAGACCTTCGAGCTGACTCGGCGGCCGTTCTCCACCAATTCTAAACTAAGCCTTGCCTAGCCTGTGACCGCCCACCTTGGGAATCACCAACGGAGTGTGTGATTCCGGATCGTCGATGATGCGGCACGGCAACCCGAAGACGGCCTCGACCAGCTCGGCGGTGACGACGTCGGTGGGCGCGCCTTCGGTGACCACCGCTCCGTCCTTCATCGCGATGATGTGGTCGGCGTACCGGCAGGCATGGTTGAGGTCGTGCAGTATCGCAACGAGGGTGCGACCGTTCTCCTGGTTCAGACCGGCCAACAGGTCGAGCAGTTCGACCTGGTGGGCGATGTCGAGGAAGGTCGTCGGCTCGTCCAACAGCAACAGTGGGGTCTGCTGCGCGAGAACCATTGCCACCCAGACGCGTTGCTGCTGGCCGCCGGACAGTTCGTCCACCGGACGAGCGGACAGTGACGTCACTCCGGTGGCGTTCATGGCCTCGATCACCGCAGCCTCGTCCACCGCCGACCACTGCCGGATCAGCTTCTGATGCGGATAACGCCCCCGCGCAACGAGATCGGCCACCGAGATACCGTCGGGTGCGATGGAGGTCTGCGGAAGCAGGCCGAGGCGTCGGGCAACTTCTTTCGCCGGATACGACGAGATCGCCTTCCCGTCCAGCAGAACGGTTCCGTGCGAGGGCTTCAACAGCCGCGAGAGCGCCCGCAGCAGAGTCGATTTGCCGCAGGCATTCGGTCCGACGATGACGGTGAACTTGCCGTCGGGAATCTCGACGGTCAGGTTCTCGCTGATGACACTCTTGTCGTAGCCGACCGTGATGTCGTCGGTGTGCAATCGAGGCTTCGTCACTGCTTCCTGCCTTCCCGCGCCAACAACCACACGAAGTATGCGCCGCCGACCGATACGGTCACCACGCCCACCGGCAGCTGAGTGGGAGCGAAGACGCGCTGCGCAACCACGTCGCTCACGACCAACAGCAGCGCTCCCATGCACGCGGCGGGCACCATCGCCACTCCCGAGGTGCCGGTGAGGCGGCGCGCCAACTGCGGTGCAGCGAGCGCGATGAACGAGATGGGCCCCGCCGCCGCGGTGACCAACGCGATGAGTGCAACTCCCAGGAACACCAGCATCAACCGGGTCGGCTCGGGACGCACACCGAGCGCCCTCGCCGCGTCGTCCCCCATCTCCAACATCGGCAGCCGACGCGAGAGCAGCGCCAAGCCCGACGCGATGACGATCGACACTGCCAGTACGGGTCCCACCTGCGACCATCCCAGCCCGTTGAGCGTGCCCGCGCCCCACACTGCGGCTGCGATCGCGTCGTCCAGGTCGGCCCTGATCACGAGCCAGGTGTTGACGGAGGCAAGTACCGCACTGACGGCGATCCCGACGATGATCAACCGAAAGCCCTGTACCCCTCGTCGGTATGCGAGCAGATACACCACCGCGGCCGTGGCGAGGCCACCGACGAGCGCGCCCGCTCCGGTCCGGTAGTAGCCACCACCGAGGGCGAGGATGACAACGAGCGCGCCGGTGTAGGAACCGGTGGCGAATCCGATGATGTCCGGGCTGCCCAGAGGATTTCGCGTCAGAGATTGGAATATCGCACCCGATACACCGAGGGCGGCTCCGAACAGGAAGGCCAGTGCCACTCGGGGAAACCGCCACTCCATCACCACGATCTCGGTCAGGCGTGGCGCGTCGCCGAACACCGCGGTGAGCACCTCGTTCGGCGGAATGTAGAAGTCGCCGGTCCCGACCGCGAGAACGGAGACCACCACCGTGACCAGAAGCAAGGCCGCGCAGACGCCGACCGCCCGGATATCGATACGGCCGTCCACTCGATCCCGCACTCGAACGACCCACAGCTTTCGGCCGAAATCGATGCCGCCGCCGTGTTGTTCACGGGTCACAGTCCGCTCGCCTTCTTCCGGCGAACCAGCACGATGAGCACCGGTGCGCCGACGAACGCGGTGACGATGCCGACCTGCAGCTCCCCCGGCCTGATCACGATACGTCCGACCACGTCCGAGAGCAGGAGCAAGCCCGGTGCTGCGAACACCGTGTAGATCAGGATCCAGCGCTGGTCCGGGCCGACGAACCAGCGCACCATGTGTGGAATCATCAGTCCGACGAATCCGATGGGACCGGCTGCCGCCGTCGCAGCGCCGGCGAGCAGAGTCACTGCGACGACACCGATGATTCTGGTACGAATCACGTTCGCCCCCAACGACTGCGCCAGGTCGTCGCCGAGCGCGACCGCGTTGAGGGGACGAGCGATCAGGGCGGCCAGGAAGACGCCGACCGCGATGAACGGGGCGATCTCGAACGCGACGTCCACGCCCCGACCGGCCAACGACCCCGCACCCCAGAACCGCATCCTGTCGAAGGCATCCGGATCGAGCAGCAGCATGCCCGAGGTGATACCGCCGAGGACCGCACCGAGCGCAATTCCGGACAGCGTCAAGCGAATCGGAGTCGCTCCCGCTCGCCCCAGCGACCCCAGCGCGTACACCGCCACCGTGGCGAGCACGGCCCCGGCGAACGCGAACCAGATGTAGGACCGAATGCCGGTGACACCCAACACACCGACGGCGATCGCCACGAGGAACGCCGCCCCGGCGTTGACACCGAGGATTCCCGGGTCGGCCAGTGGATTTCGCGTCATCGCCTGAATCAGCGCACCGGCCACCCCGAGGGCGATCCCGACCAGCAACCCGAGAACGGTACGAGGAAGCCGCAGTTCGCGGACTATCACGGATTCGGTGGATCCGTCGGTGAAGAACAGCCCGCGCCACACCTGACCGATCGGGATGTACTCGGTCCCCACCGAGATGCTCACCAGGCACAACGCTGCCAAGACAGCGACGACGAAGAACAATCCTGCGGCCCGCCGCGCATCGGTACGAGCCAGGCCACCGACTTCAGCCGGAACGTCTCGCTGTTCCGGCTCGTCGCCCACGCTCGTCCTCACCCGATTCACACCACCGATCGCACCCTCGCGCTCACAGCGGACTTCACGATCTCACCGCTGCGAACAGCGATGTTGGACAACAAGGACGAGGTCAGACCGTGCGTGTGCTCGGTGCCGCCTTGGAGGTAGATCGAACCCGCACTCGGTTCTCGCGTCACGAGTCGGTAGTCACGCGTCACGCGAGGACCGCGAGAGTCGTATTCGACGGCGTCGAACAGTGGACCGAGGATCTCGGGTAGATCGAGGGACGTGAAGCCGGTGGCATAGACGACAGCGTCGCACAGTACGTCCTCGGCCAGCCCCGTCGGGCCGTGCTCTACGGAGACACGCACGCCCGACGGCTCCTCGGTGGCTCCGACCAACCGGGATGCTCCGTGCACGAACAACCGGCGCTGCCCGCTGACCCGCTCGGCGTACTCGCGCGCGTACAACTCCTCGATCAGAGGCAGGTCGACGGCGGAATAGTTGGTGCCGCGGTGATACTGCAGCAACTGCTCGCGCAGCGTGTGCGACGACGAATAGAAGTCGTCGACGGCCGTCGGATCGAAGATGCGATTGGCGTACGGGCTGTCATCGGCCGGGCTGTACCCGTACTTGCGCAGCACCGCGTGCACCGAGGCATCGCTGTACGTCGAGTGCAGGTAGTCCACCACCTCGGCTGCGCTCTGCCCGGCACCGACGACGACGAACGTGCGCTGCGTCCGCGACGGCAACCGATCGAGATGGCCGAGAAGATCGTGATTGTGGAACTGCCGGTCCGACGCAGTGACCCCGTCGGGCAGGCTGGCGGTCAGTCCACCGGCGAGCACGATGTTGCGCGCCCGGACGGTCCCGGTTCGCCGGCCCTCGGTACGGACGCCGTAGCCGTCGCCGGTGTCGACGACGTCCACCGCCCGGGTCCCGTAGTGGACGGTCGCGTCGACCTTTCCGGCGGCCCAGGCCAGGTAATCGTGGAACTCGAGCCGACTCGGGAAGAACGTCTGCAGGTTGATGAAGTGATGGAGCCGATCCTGCTCCGACAGATACGCCAGAAAGGTGTACTCGCTGCCGGCATTGCGCTGCGTCGCCAGGTCCTTGAGGAACGAGATCTGCATCGAGGTGCCCGGCAACAACATGCCGGGGTGCCAGGCGAACTCGTCCTTCGACTCGATGAAACACGAGGTCAGACGCTCGGCCGGCGCGCATGTTCGATTGTGTTCCTCGATCGCGATGGCCAGACCGAGATTGGAAGGACCGAATCCGACGCCGACGATGTCGTACTGACCGTCGACGTGGTCGTTGTGCGAGGTCATCGAACGGTCGCCCCCGAGATTCGATCGGTGGAGTGCAGATCGGCATGAACGAGGCCTACACGGTGGATCGCTCCACCGAGCTGGGTGCGGTGCATGAGGCGTCTCCTTCTACTTGCGGACGAGATTCGGGGTGACGCCGGCGAGGGTCCGTCGATGGCCGTCTCGGCAGTGCCCAGCGTCCTGGCTCGATGTCATGAGCAACGCTACTTGCCTACGGTAGGCTAACCTAACATCCTCTCGGCTACAACGGCTCCGTCGTTCGCCGAGTGCGCCCGGAAACGTGTGCGGCCCTCGATCTCCCTCGGTTCCACCGTCCATCATCGAACGCGAAAGTGAGCGCATGTCTTCGACAAGAATCCGCACCATGGGGCGATACAGATCCGGCCCCCGCGCCCGCACCGGAGGTATCGCGGTGCTCGTGCTTCTCGCCACTGCAGCGTGCAGCAGCGGCACCACCGACACCGAGGTCGTCGACCTGAACGCGAACCCAGCCGCGTGCGGCGAGAACGACCGCGTCGATGCAGTCGACCGAGCATCGGGACCGTTCACGTACACCGACGGTCGTGGACGCACGATCTCGCTCGATACTCAGCCGACGAGAATCATCGCCGACGAAGAATCGGCCGCGGCTCTGATGTCGTACGGAATCAAGCCGATCGCCATCTGGTCGACGACTCCGATGGGCACCAGCCCCATTCTGAGTTGCTCCGACCTCACCGGCATCGAATCGGTCGGCGAGAGCTGGGGCACATTCGATGTCGAGAAAGCCGCCGCCCTCGAACCGGATCTCGTCATCGGCGAGTACAACCCTCGATTCGGCCAGTTCGGCAAGCTGACCACCACGGCCGACTCGTCGAAGGCAGACACGATCGATCTGCTCGCCCCCACTCTGGGTGTCACCTTGGATACGACCTCGACGGCGAAGACCATCGAGAACTACGCCGGACTCGCATCCTCGCTCGGCGTCGACCTCGACACGCCACAACTGGCCGACATCAAGGCCGAATTCGACGCCGCCGTGGCGAAATTCGAGAAGGTTGCCTCGGAGCGTCAGGACCTCACCGGCGTCGGCGTCTGGCCACTCGACGTCGCGTACGTCCTCGACCCGTCGGCAGACCCCGACTTCAGCGACTATCAACGGTGGGGCCTGAGGATGTACACACCCGACGGCACCGATGACGGGTACTGGAAGAAGGTGTCGTGGGAGAACGTGTCGACCGTCGACGCCGACGTCGCGTTCGTCTATCACGACGTCGCCAACGCCGCCGACGTGAAGCTCGCCGACATCCCGAGTCGTTACCCGGCCTTCGACACGATCGCCGCCGTCGACGACCAGCAGATGGTGTTGTGGGACTACGGCGCCAACAAGAGCTACAGCCGCTACACCAAGACCATCGACGTCTATGCCGACGCGCTGTCCAAGGCGAAGAAGGTCACGACCGAGTGAGAGCGGCTGCGATCTCTGTGGCCTGCCGGTCCAGTTCGGATCGCTGCGGCGACGACGGCCGAGCCCGCAGCCCGAAGCCGTCGCCGATCATCCGGGGGATCACGTGCAGGTGCACGTGGAAGATTTCCTGACCGGCCACCGTGCCGTCGGCGAGAAAGAAGTTGACTCCGGCGACACGCGGATTGCTCGCTCGCACAGCGGCGGCCACTTTCTGTCCCACCACGAACAGGTGCGCCCCGATCTCCGGTGGCAGCTCCTCGAGAGTCCGGAACTGCTGCCTGGGCACGACCAGCACATGTCCGCTGGTGAGCGGCCTGATGTCCATGAACGCAACCGCTGTCTCGTCCTCGTGGACGCGAGAAGCCTCGGCCGTCCCGGCAATGATCTCGGCGAAAATCGTGTAGGGGTTCACAACCACCGAGCGTAGGCGCTCGGTGCTCTGAGGCTGCAGAGCCCGAAGCCGGAGACTACTGTTTGTCGATGGGTATCGGCGGGGTTCTTTTCGACATCGACGGCGTTCTGGTGACGTCGTGGCAAGCGGTGCCAGGGGCAGCGGACACTCTGAAGTACTTGGACAGCAAGGACATTGCGCGCGCATTTCTGACCAATACGACGTCGAAGACGCGTGAGCAGATCGCGACCGCACTGCGCGATGTCGGGCTGGACGTGCATTCGGACGAGATCGTCACGGCCGCGTCGCTCACCGCAGATCATCTTCGCGAGAACTATCCGGATTCACGGGTGGTGCTGATCAACAACGGTGAGATCGCAAGAGACATGCCGGGAATCGACTTCGTCGACGAGACGTCCGAGGATCCCGACGTCGTGGTGGTCGGCGGTGCCGGGCCGGAGTTCACGCACGAGCGGCTCAGCCGCGTCTACGACTGGCTGTGCCGCGGCATACCCGTCGTCGCAATGCACAGGTCGTTGATGTGGAGCACCGGTGGCGGGTTGCGCATCGACACCGGCATGTACCTCGCCGGGATGGAGCAAGCGTCCGGTCACGCTGCGAAAGCGATCGGCAAGCCCGCTCCCCTGGGCTTCCGGACGGCATCAGATCGGATGGGCGTCGACCCGGACGACGTCGTCATGGTCGGTGACGATCTCGACAACGACGTCCTCGCCGCCCAGGTCGTCGGCATGACGGGAGTACTCGTTCGCACCGGGAAATTCCGTCAGGACGTCCTCGATCGACGCATCACCGACGAGTTCGCGATGGAACCCGATCACGTGATCGACTCGGTCGCCGACCTGCCCGACGTCCTCGCCTGACTAGAGAATGGGCGACGGGCTGTACGACGCTCCGGCCGGGAATTTCGCGATCAGCCGCTCCACTGCCGAGACGACAGCACCGACCTGAGCGTCGGCCGCACCGATGAAGGCCGTCTTGTCGGCCAGCGCCGCATCGAGGGCAGCGTGGTCGAGTGGCAGCCGATCGTCGGCGGCCAGGCGGTCGAGCAGGTCCGGGTCGAGTCCCTGCTCACGCATCGCCAATGCGACGGCAACGGCGTGTTCCTTGATCGCCTCGTGTGCGGTTTCGCGTCCGACGCCCGCGCGCACGGCTGCCATCAGCACCTTGGTCGTCGCGAGGAACGGCAGGTAGCGGTCGAGTTCCTTCGCGATGACCGCCGGATACGCCCCGAATTCGTCGAGCACGGTCAGGAAGGTCTCGATGAGACCGTCGATAGCGAAAAAGGCGTCGGGCAGCGCGACGCGGCGAACAACGGAACAGAAGACGTCGCCCTCGTTCCACTGCGCTCCGGCGAGCTCGGCGGCCATCGATCCGTAGCCGCGCAGCACCACCTGCAGGCCGTTGACGCGCTCACACGACCGGGTGTTCATCTTGTGCGGCATCGCCGACGAGCCGACCTGGCCCGGTTGGAAACCTTCGGTGACGAGTTCGTGGCCTGCCATCAGGCGGACGGTGTGTGCGAACGAGGACGGGCCGGCACCGACCTGGACCAGCGCGGACACGACCTCGTGGTCGAGCGAGCGCGGGTAGACCTGGCCGACGCTGGTGAGCGTGTGGCGGAAGCCGAGGTGGTCGGCAACGATCCGCTCGAGAGCGACCAGCTTGGCGGAGTCACCGCCGAACAGGTCGAGCATGTCCTGCGAGGTGCCCATCGGCCCCTTGATTCCGCGCAGCGGGTAGCGCGCGATCAGTTCCTGCACCCTCGACAGCGCCAACAGCAGCTCGTCCGCGGCAGACGCGAATCGCTTGCCCAGCGTGGTGGCCTGGGCAGCGACGTTGTGACTGCGCCCGGCCATCACCAGCGAGGAGTACTCGGCCGCGCGCTCGGCGAGCCGCTTCGCGACAGCAACGCCGTGCCCGTGGACGTGTTCGAGTGAGCGCAGAATCTGCAGCTGCTCGACGTTCTCGGTGAGGTCGCGGCTGGTGAGTCCCTTGTGGATGTGCTCGTGCCCGGCGAGGGCGTTGAACTCCTCGATGCGAGCCTTGACGTCGTGCCGGGTGACCCGCTCACGCTCGGCGATCGACGCAAGATCCACCTGATCGACAACGGCTTCGTAGTCGGCGATGGCAGCGTTGGGGACGTCGACTCCGAGGGAGGACTGTGCGCGCAGCACGGCAATCCACAACTGACGTTCCAGGACGATCTTGTGCTCCGGAGACCACAGCTCCACCAGTTCGGGACTCGCGTAGCGGGTGGCCAGGACATTCGGGATGCTCACGAGCGACCAGCTTACGTGGCGCAGTTGTCGGTCTCGGATGAGGTCGGACTCGAATTCGGCCGTCGGACCGAGCATCGAGACTATCGCCGCAGCGTGGAATAACCGCAGCGCATTCCCATGTTGCAGGCGTCGTGAGCCGAACAGTGAAGGTCGACATCTGGTCCGATATCGCGTGCCCGTGGTGCTTCGTCGGCAAGCGCCGTTTCGAGGCAGGCGCTGCGGAGTTCACCGCCGGGGGCGGAACGCTCGAGGTGGAGTTCCACTCGTTCGAGCTCGCGCCCGACACACCGGTCGACTTCGACGGCAGCGAGGTCGACTTTCTCGTCTCTCACAAAGGGATGCCGGCCGCCCAGGTCACGCAGATGTTGGCGCAGATGACCGAGCTGGCCGCAGCCGAGGGGCTCGCGTACGACTTCGACGCCCTGCAGCACACCAACACCGTCAAGGCGCACGAGCTCCTGCACTTCGCCAAGTCGAAGGGCAAGCAGGTCGAGATGAAGGAGCGGCTCTTGGCGGCCTACTTCGAGGAGGGCCGCCATGTCGGCCGCACCGATGACCTCGCCGACCTTGCTGCGGAGATCGGCCTCGACCGTAACGAGGTGGTCGAGGCGCTGAAGTCCGAGGATTTCCTGCCGGCAGTGCGCGCGGACAAGGAGCAGGCCATCGCCTACGGGATCAGTGGTGTGCCGTTCTTCGTGATCGACGGACGGTTCGGTGTGTCGGGCGCGCAGAACCCGTCGGTGTTCACCGACGTCCTGCACAAAGCCGCTGCCGGCTCATGAGCGGTCCTTTGGAGATCGTCGGCGACGACGGCCCCGTCTGCGAGAACGGCGTGTGCGAGGTGCCACCGATCCACGACACAGACTCCGGCTCGAAAGCAGTCAATCGGCCGGCACCTGTTCCGCCGGAGCCACGACGTCGATGACCGCGAGCAGCATGCTTCGGGCCATGTGACGGGGGTCGGGATCCACTTCGCTGAGCGCTCCGACGACGGCTCCGTCGACCACTGCCACGAGTCGTCGTAGCTGCTCTTCCTGCACGGTTCGGCCCGATCTGCGCAGCACGTCGGTGAGCAGGTCGTCGATCTGGGCGCGCAGCCGCAGCTGCACCTCTCGCAGTTCGGGATGCCGCGCCGAGGCGATGAAGCGTTCGTAGCGCGCGATCAGCTGCTCGTGGCCGTCCAGGGGCCCGATGAGAAGGTCGACGATGAGATCGACCGTCGACTCCATTTCGTTCGAGCACTTGCCCTCGTCGTCGATGCGACCGCGCATGACGTCGATCTCGCGCGTCCCGACGACGTCGACCGCCGCGGCTACCAGGTCTCCGAGGGACTCGAAATAGTAGGTCGTCGACGCCAGCGGCAATCCGGCTCGTGCGGCCACCGATCGGTGCCGCACCGCGTCGAATCCGCCCTCGACGAGGAGGTCCGCAGCGGCCGACGCCAATGCCTGGCGGCGGCGCACCCCCTTCGGAGTCGCACCCGACACCTTGTGTTGCGACTCGGTCGGACCTGCGGACATTCAAGTCATCGTGCCAGCTCGAGGCCGTTCGTCGGACTGCTTTCGCGCTATGGAATTGTCGACACTTGTGGCACATCGAACGATCGACCTTCGCTCCGACACCATCACCCGACCCGATTCGGTCATGCGAAAAGCCATGGCCGACGCCGAAGTGGGCGACGACGTCCTCGATCACGATCCGACGATGGCGGCGCTGGAAGAAGCCGTGGCAGGTCTGCTCGGATTCGAGTCGGCCCTGTGGGTGCCGTCGGGGTCGATGGGCAACATCATCGCGCTGATGCTGCATCTGCAGCGCGGCGATCGCTTCCTGGCACCCGAGCACGCGCACGTGCTGGGGTCCGAGCTCGGTACCGCAGCATGGCTCGCAGGCGGTATGCCCGACGCCCTCCCCCACGACGCCGGGCCCGGCCGTCCCCTCGCGTCGACGGTCCGCGCGAAAGCCGGTGGTGCCGGGCCGTACTTCGCGTTGCGGACGACGCTGCTCTCGCTCGAGAACACGCACAACTTCGCCGGCGGTGCTGTGTTCGGGCCGGACGAGTGGGCGGGACTCGTTGCGGCCGGGCGTGATTGCGGGTTGAAAGTCCACCTGGACGGCGCGCGACTGTGGAATGCCGCTGTCGCCCTCGATGTTCCGATCGCGTCGCTCACTGCAGGCGCCGACACCGTGCAGGTGTGCCTGAGCAAGGGTCTCGGCGCACCCGTCGGCTCGATGTTGGTCTCGGATTCCGCACGTATCCACGAGGCTCGCCGCGTGCGAAAGATGTTGGGCGGCGGCGTTCGTCAGGGTGGCGTTCTTGCTGCCGCAGGGCTCGTCGCATTGGACCGAATCGGTGATCTGGCCGAGGATCATGCCAACGCGTCCACCCTTGCTTCCGGGCTGCGCGAGCGGGGCTGGGACGTGCCGACCCCCGAAACCAACATCGTGCTGGCCACTGTGGAAGACCCAGCGCAGACGGTGAGCGAACTGGCCGAGTTGGGCATCGCCGCGGTCACCGTTGCGGGCAAGGTGCGCTTCGTGACCCACCGCGACGTCGATGCCGCAGACATCTCCGAGGTGCTGGAGCGGCTGCGCCGCATGTGAACGAAACTTCGTAGCCTGCTACGAGGAAACGCTCACATGCGACGAAGTCGCTCCAACGCTTCCTCGACATCGGCGGTCGTGCCTGCGAACGAGAATCGCACCGTGTGATTTCCGCGGACGGTGTCGAAATCGACGCCCGGTGCCAGTGCGACACCGGTCTCGGAAAGCACTCGGGCACACCAACTTCGCGAATCGTCCGTCAGGTGCGCAATGTCGGCGTACACGTAGAAGGCACCGTCGGCCGGTGCGAGGTCGGTGATGCCCATGGCCGGCAGACCGTCGAGCAGGATCCTGCGGTTGACGGCGTACCGCTCGACGTGCGAATCCAACTCGATGCGGGACTCCTCGGTGAACGCAGCGATGGCGGCAACCTGCGAGATCGCCGGCGGGCACACCGTCATGTTCGACGCCAAACGTCCGACGGCCCTGCGCAATCGCGTCGGCAGCAGCATCCAACCCAGCCGCCATCCGGTCATCGAGAAGTACTTCGACACCGATCCGATGGCGACGGATTCCGTTGAGGTCTCCCAGGCACTCGCCGTGCGCGCGTCCCCGTACGCGATACCGTGGTAGATCTCGTCCGAGATCAGCAGAGTTCCGTGCTCGTCGCACCACCGCGCGATGGCGGCCAACTCGTCGGGGTCGATGATCGTGCCGGTGGGGTTGGCCGGGCTCGCGATGATGAGCCCCGCGGGCGGCTCGGGCAGTTCCTCGAGCATGGCGACGGTCGGCTGGAACCGCGTACTCTTCAGGCAGTCGAGTTCGACGACGCGGCAGCCCAACGCCGCCAACGTGTTTCGATACGCCGGATAGCCCGGCCTGGCCATGACGACGGTGTCACCCGCGTCGAACGCAGCGAGGAACAGCAGCGTGAACGCGCCCGACGAGCCGGTGGTGATCACCACATCGTCGGCGTCGACGGTGATGCCGTACCGCGCGCTGTGGTACTCGGCGATCGCGCGACGCAGCGGCAGAATCCCGAGCGTCTCGGTGTACCCGAGCAGATGCGCATCCAGAGCCTCGCGGGTGGCGCGCAACACCGGCTCGGGCGCTCGGGTGGAGGGCTGACCTGCAGCAAGAGACAGCACGTCGCCGTGAGTACGCGCCCGCTCGGCTGCCGCGGCGAACACATCCATCACGTGGAACGGCTCGACCTTCGACCGCTGCGATTCACTGTGCATTGGATCGACCCTACCGACGTCGATTCGCTCGGCGTAGGTGCACTGAGTGTCCACTATTTCGCAGCAGGCACGGGATCCCGTCCGAGGGCACACATTGTGGACACTCACGTCAGTGCCTTCCGGCGACGCCGCACTGTCTCGACGATCTGCCGCACCACGTAGTCCAGGTCGGTCAGCACCATTGCCGCCGAATAGCGCAACACCAGCCAGCCGTCGAGTTGCAGCGCATTCTGGCGCACGCGGTCGTTGGTGAACACATTCGGCGCACTGTGGAATTCACGTCCATCGATTTCGACGATCACCCGAGCGCGGCGGTCCATCAGATCCGCGTAGTAGGGCCCCACCTCCGCGTTGATCTCGAGGAAGTAGCCCGCCGCCTTGAGTGCCCGAGCCACCAAGCGTTCCGGTTCGGACAGAGTGCGCGGGCAACACAGTCGCAGCTGCCTTCTCACCTCGGTGATGCCGGCCATCCCGGCCGACTTCTCGCATTGCCTCGCAACCCCGCGCCAGCTCACCGTGCGGCTCAGTGCAGAGTCGAAGAACTGCTCCAGCTCGGGCCGGGTCAGCGACACAGCAACGTCGATGATGGACTGCTCGATGGTCACCACCGGCAGACCGTCCGCGAAGCTCGACTCGGTGAGACTGCGTCGGTATGCCCGCAGCCACTTCGGACCGCGAGTTCTCGACGCGCGAGGAACTGTGATGTCCACGTGATCGGGTTCGTGCTCGAGCAGGTTCCACCACCACGCTGCAGCGAGATGGCTCAGCACTGCGTGCGGTTGCCAGAGCGTAGCGGCGACGCAACGGTCACGGTACGTCGGTTCGCCGGTGCAGTAGATGCCCGGGAGAAGCCGGGTCAGTGTGCCGGCTCTCGTCCGATATGCGATTGCGCCCTCGCTGACGCCGGTGTCCAGCAGCTGCTGCCTCGTGTAAACCCCCATGGATTACAGCCTGGCGTCGGAAATCCACTCGAGGGCGAGCGATTCGAGAAATGTGGATAACGCTGCTACCTGTGGACAACTGACGTGAGTGTCCACTTTTTCGGCCGGCACACGGGATCCCGTGTGATAAGGGAAATTGTGGACACTCAGCGCACCTGCGCTCCAGCCCATCTACAGCGAGATACGACCCTCCACCGCAGCCAGGCCGATGTCGGTGCGAAAGTGGCTGCCCGGCAATCGGATTCCCGCGATACGCGAGTAGGCGTCGTCTCGGGCGGCGGTGAGGTCGAATCCCGTGCCGACCACGCTGAGCACGCGTCCACCCGCGGAGACGACCGCACCATCCTTCACCGCGGTGCCCGCATGCAGGACGCCCGCGCCGTCCGAGCCGAGAATCTCGTCACCGGTACGCGGTCGACCGGGGTAATTCTCGGCGGCGATGACAACGGTGACGGCCGCGCCGTCCTTCCAGCGCAACGGCGCAAGCGATGCAAGTGTGCCGGTTGCCGTCGCGTTCAGCACCTCACCGAGGGGCGAGTCGAGCAGGGCCAGCACCGCCTGGGTCTCGGGATCGCCGAAGCGGCAGTTGAATTCGACCACAGCCGGGCCGTCGGCACCCATTGCCAGACCGGCGTACAGCAGCCCGGAGAACGGCACGCCGCGCTGCACCATCTCGGCGGCAACAGGCTTCACCACGTCGCGGACGATCTCCTCGACTGCACCCTCGGGCAACCACGGCAGCGGGGTGTACGCGCCCATGCCGCCGGTGTTGGGTCCGGTATCTCCATCGCCGACGCGTTTGTGGTCCTGCGCGGGCAGCAGCGGCACCACGGTCTCGCCGTCGACGAGGCAGAACAGGGACACCTCGGGGCCGTCGAGGAACGATTCGAGCAGAACCGGGTGGCCGTTCTCGAGGAGTTCGGCAGCATGATCACGGGCGACGAGACGATCGGTGGTGACGACGACGCCTTTGCCCGCCGCCAATCCGTCGTCCTTGACCACCCAATGGGGACCGAAACGGTCCAGTGCTGCGTCGAGCAGGGCGGGCGAGTCGACGATTTCACTGTGCGCGGTTCGCACTCCGGCCGCTGCCATCACGTCCTTGGCGAATGCCTTGGACCCTTCGATGCGGGCGGCGTCGGCGGACGGGCCGAACGCGGCGATGCCGGCTTCCCGGAGCGCGTCGGCCACACCGAGAACGAGGGGCACCTCCGGTCCGATGACCACAAGATCGGCTTCGAGCTTCTTCGCCAGCTCGGTCACCGCCTCGCCGGAGGCCACGTCGACCGCGTGCTGCTCGGCAAGCTTTGCGGTGCCTGCGTTGCCGGGAGACACGAAGAGCTTCTCGACCGACGGATCGGCCTTCAACGCAAGTAGAAGGGCGTGCTCACGAGCACCGGAACCTATGACAAGTACGCGCACAGTGCATCAGACTATCTGCTCGACGCGACAGCGCCCCGCACCTGTCACGGTGCGGGGCTTTCTCGTGGTGGTATCGGTGCTACCGCGTGAGGTCGTAGAACGTCACGTTGTCGACGGTGGTCGCGGTGAAGTTCTCGGCGACCCACGCCGAGATCGCGGCCGAGGTTCCCGACTCCATGCCCGGGATGCCGCCGCCTCCGATGAAGTAGTGGATCTCTCCGTCGGCGACGTACTGCTGGAATTCGGCGAGTGTCGGCGACGGGTCGGTGCCGTTGAACCCGCCGACGGGCATCACGGGCTCCTCGGTGGCCAATTGATAACCGGCCGCCGTGTTGGCTCCGATGGCCGCTGCCACCCAGGTGTAGGAGTCTGCGTCCTGCTCGAGCATCTCGGTGATCGCGGCGGTCGGCGCACTACCTTCGAGAAGACCGCCCATTCCACCACCCAGCTCGGCACCGGCCGCACCGTCACCACCCGGCATCTGGCCGGGAGCGCCCGCCGGTAGCTGCATCCCGGCCGGCAGCTGCATCCCGGCCGGCAACTGCATTCCACCCGGCATCCCGCCCTGACCACGTCGACCCTCGCCCATGCCGCCGAATCCGCGCATACCGGTGTCGGGCCCGGCCGAGACGATGGATCCGTTGTGCGGAGTGTCGATCGTGTCGACGGCGTAGGCCGTCGGGCCGGCGAGCCCGGCGAACAACACCGCCAGGATCGACGCCGCGGCCAGCCTGCCGCGGGTCAGCGCCGGGATCAGCAACGCGACGGCCGCCAGAAGTCCGACGACGAGAATCGCCCACTTCAGCCACGGCACAAAGCTCGCGCTACGACCGAGCAGCACCCACGCCATCACGACGCTCGACGCCAACGCGACGACCATCGCGATGCGCACCCAGTACCTCTCGCGTCGCTGCCACAGCACGACACTGCCGATGCCGACGAGAGCAGCGACGGCGGGCGAGAGCGCAACGGTGTAGTACGAGTGAAAGATTCCGGCCATGAAGCTGAATGTCAGACCGGTGACGAGCAAGCACGATCCCCAGACGATCATCGAGGCTCGTTGCACATCTGTCCGAGGGGCTCTGCCGCGCAGCACGAGTCCGACCACGAGCAGGATCGACGCGGCCGGGATCAGCCAGGCGATCTGGCCGCCCTGGGAGGCGTCGAACATGCGGAAGATGCCGGTCTCTCCCCACATCGAAGCGCCCATACCTGCTCCCGTACCGCCGCGGCCGGGGGTGACACTTCCGGTCTCGTCACCACTGAGGCGGCCGAATCCGTTGTAGCCGAGTGTCAGTTCCAGAATCGAATTGTTCTGCGAGCCACCGATCCACGGGCGGGAGGACGCCGGCCAGAATTCCACGATCAGAATCCACCATCCCGCCGCGACGATCATCGCGCCCAGCGCTCCGAAGAGCTGCCACAGTCGAGTGAGGAACTTCGGCGGACCGGCGATCAGATAGGTCAGCGCCAGTGGCGGTACGACGAGCATCACCTGGAGTTGCTTGGTGAGGAAGCCGAATCCGACGAACATGCCGGTGATCAACAGCCACTTGGTCTTTCCGGTCTCGACGCCTCGCAGCAGCGCCCACACCGAGGCGATCATCAGCAGCACCAGCAACGCGTCGGGATTGTTGAACCGGAACATCAATGCGGCAACCGGAGTCACGGCCAGTACCAGGCCTGCGAGCAGACCGGCCGCGCCACCGAAGCGACGCTTGACGGTGGTTCGCAGCAGTGCCACGGAGGCGACTCCGAGGAGAGCCTGAGGCACGAGCATCGCCCAGGTGTTCAGTCCGAAGATGCGCACCGACAACGACATCAACCACAGCGACATCGGGGGCTTGTCGACGGTGATCGAGTTGGCGGCGTCGGAGGATCCGAAGAAGAAGGCTTTCCACGACACCGAGCCCGCCTGTATCGCAGCGGAATAGAAGGAGTTGGCCCAGCCCGATGCACCGAGGCCCCAGATGTAGGCGACACCGGTGCCGACCAACAGCGCGATCAGCCCGATCCGTTCCCACCGTGGGGAGTTCTCGCGGGTGGGCGGCGCGGCCTCGGCGGGACGCTCGATCACGGTGGTCACAGTGCCTTCTTCGAGTCACGGAAGACCCACCGCAGTGCGACGAATCGGCACACGGTGGCAACGAGATTGGCGACGATGAGGACCGCGAGTTCCACGTGCCGGGACACCTCGGGTGCCCACGCGTGCAGCACAGCGAGCGACCCACTGGTGACGAGCAGGGCGAAGCCGAAGATCGCCAACCCCTGCAGTTGATGCTTGCCTACGCCGTCCGATCCACGGACGCCGAAGGTGAAGGCACGGTTGGCCGCCGTGTTGAGCACCGCGGTGATCAACAGTCCGAAGAAGTTCGCGGCCTGCGCGCCGATCAAGGAATGCAGTACGAGGTACAGCAACGCATACGCGACGGTGCTGGCGATGCCGATGATGCCGAATCGCACCATCTGGCTGATCATTCCGTGCGGTACTCCGGGCACGAGCGGCTCCCGTCCCAGGCTTCGACGCAGTTCGGCGACCGGAAGCACTCCGGTGGCCAGGGCGCGGCCGACGCGCCAGCATCCCTGCAGGTCCTTGACGGCGGTGTCGACGAGATGGACGCTGCTGTTCGGGTCGTCGACCCAGTCGACGGGTACCTCGTGGATTCGCAGCCCAACTCTCTCTGCGATGACGAGCAATTCGGTGTCGAAGAACCATCCGTTGTCTTCGACCAGCGGCAGCAGTTGCCGAGCGACATCGGTTCGCATGGCCTTGAAGCCGCACTGCGCATCCGAGAAACGTGCGCGCAGAGACGCACGCAGAATGAGATTGTAACTGCGCGAGATGAATTCACGCTTCGCGCCACGGACAACCCGGGACGATCGATCGAGTCGCGATCCGATGGCGACGTCCGAGTGACCGGACATCAGCGGCGCGATCAGCGGCATCAGAGCGTTGAGGTCGGTGGACAGATCGACGTCCATGTAGGCCACTACTTCGGCGTCCGATGCGAGCCACACGGCCTTGAGAGCGCGGCCGCGGCCCTTCTCGTCCAGGTGGTGAACCTGAACTGCCTCGATCTCGTCGGCGAGCCGCTGTGCCACGGCGAGGGTGCCGTCGGTACTGGCGTTGTCGGCGATGGTGATTCGCGACCGGAACGGGATCCGGTCCTCCAGATGCTCGTGCAGACGACGAATGCACTGTTCGAGATCCGCCTCTTCGTCGTATACCGGAATGACCACCTCGAGAGTGGCCGTGGCGTTCGAGCCGGGCCGCTGGCCTGCTGCTCGTACGAGGGATTTTGTTGTCATGAGGCAACCCTCGTGTGCGCAGCTGGACCGATCCTGCGACAGACCTGGCAATCACCTGGGAGGAACAGCAGTAAGGCATCCTGTTCCCATGGCTTCCATCTTCAGCAAGATCATCGCCGGTGACATCCCGGGACGTTTCGTGTGGCAGGACGACGACGTGGTTGCGTTTCTGACGATCGCGCCGGTCACGCAGGGCCACACGTTGGTGGTTCCGCGCGAGGAGATCGACCAGTGGCAGGACGTCGACGGGGCCGTGTTCGCCAAGATCACTGCCGTTGCGCAGATCATCGGCCAGGCCGTCCGAACTGCATTCGACGCTCCCCGCGCCGGACTGCTGATCGCCGGGCTAGAGGTTCCGCACCTGCACCTGCATGTGTTTCCGGCGTACGACATGGGGAACTTCGACATCTCGGGTGCCGATCCGAATCCGTCGGCGGAGTCACAGGACGAGGCGGCGACCAAGCTCCGGGCGGCGTTGCGTGACCTCGGGCACGAGGCTCACGTCCCGAACTGACACCCCGGTCGCGCAAGCCTCGACGCAGAGGCGTCGACAGTCGTCGACGCGTCCGTAGCTGCATCGGCACCTGGTCGGGTGTTCGATCACCCGACCACAAGGACAACGATGACCGACGCTGCACCCTCGCCCGCCGGCACTGCGAACAGCACCCGCGCGCTCACCATCGCAGCGCTCGGCACCCTGCTGACCCTGATGGCGTTCACCGCACCGCTCGCGACCATCAACAGCACCGCGGCAGACCTGATGTCGGACGCAGCAGGACGCACCTGGATTCTCAGCTCGATGAGCATCGGCCTCGCCGCGGCCCTACTGACCACCGGTACCGTCGCCGACGACTTCGGACGTCGTCGCACGTTCGCACTCGGTGCCGCCGTTCTGGCCGTCGGAGCTGTTGCCTGCGCCGTCTCGCCCAACACGCTGATCTTCGTCGTGGCGCGGATCCTGCAGGGCCTGGGCGGCGCAGCCGTCGTCGCATCGAGCCTGGGCATCATCGCGCACACCCACCCGGCCGGTCCGGTGCGCGCGAAAGCCAGCGGAGTCTGGGGTGCGAGCGTGGGTGCCGGCATTGCCCTCGGTCCACTGCTCGCCGCGGTATTGGATCGCTGGGCAAGTTGGCGTGAGGCCTACGTGGTGCTTGCGATCGCCACACTCGCGCTCGCCGTCGCCGCACACCTGCTCGTCGAAGAATCCATCTCCGACGCCCCGCGAGGCCTCGATCCGATCGGCGCGCTGCTGTTGGCGTCGGGCATCACCGCGTTGCTGGCCGCGCTGGTCGAGGGCAGACAGGGTTGGACGGCCGTGACCCCGATCGTTCTCTTCGTCCTCGCAGCCCTGTTACTGGCCGCCTTCACAGTCCTCGAATTACGCAGCACCACAGCGATGCTCGACCTGAACCTCTTCCGACACCCACCGTTTCTGGCCGCCACGATCGCCGCGCTTGCCACCGGCGGTGGCATCATCGCGCTGTTGTCGTACATGCCCGGATTTCTCGGAACCGTATTGGGAATCGATGCGCTCGGTGCCGCCCTGTTGCTGTTCGGCTGGTCGGCCACCTCCGTGGTCACCGCCTTGCTCGCCCGCAGGTTGCCCGCGTCCCTGAGTGGCCGAACGCAACTTGCCGTCGGTCTGGTGGGCGTTGCACTCGGCATGCTGATGCTCACAGGGTTGTCCGAGAACGCAGCCTGGCCGCGATTGCTGCCAGGACTACTCGTGGCAGGCGTCGCCAGCGGAGTGCTCAACGCCGCTCTCGGACGCGAGGCCGTGGCCAGCGTGCCCGCCGGACGCGGCGGCATGGGCAGCGGGGCGAACAACACTGCGCGCTACGTCGGATCCGCCATCGGTGTCACCGTCGTTGCGGTGGTTGCCGTTCCGGCCGGCGACCACAGCGCAGCGGTGCTGGTGCACGGATGGAACACCGCAGCTCTGGTCACCGCGGCAATTTCTGTGGTCGGAGCCGTGGTCGTGGCGGCCTCACGCACCCGGAGGTAGCGAGTACTCCTGCTCCGGCCTCCCGGTCGACCCGTAGCGCAGCTGCATGCGCAGTCGCCCCTTGGACACCAGGGTTGCCAGATAGCGCTGCGCCGTCGCACGTGAAATGCCGATCGCTGCAGCAACTTCACCCGCGGACATCGGCTCGGCCGTCGTGCGCACCGCGTCGAGCACGAGATCACGGGTGACGGACTGCGAGGACGGCAGCGGTGCCGCAGCCCGCGGACGGAGCGCATCGAGTCCGCTGTCGATGTCGGCCTGGCTCAGCTCGTCCGCACGGTCCAGAGCGCTGCGGTACGTCAGGTATCCGGTCAGGCGATCGACCAGCGCCGAGCGCGGAAACGGTTTGATCAGATACGTCCAGGCACCCGCGGTCATCGCCGAGCGCACCGTCTGCTGATCCGCTGCAGCGGAGAGCACCACTGCGTCGCACTCGAGTTCGCGCACCAGGTCGATTCCGGACCCGTCGGGCAGATAGACGTCGACCAGCGCCAGATCGAACGAGTGCGTCGACGCCAACTCCCGCGCCTGGGCGATGCTCGTCGCCACCGCGGCCACCTCGAAGTTGTCGAGCGAATTCACCAGTGCCGCATGCAGATCCGCGACTCGGAAATCGTCGTCCACCACCAGTACTCTCATTGCGACACCTCGTCGGTCAGTAGTGCATCCGGTATCGACGCAATGAACACTGCGCCGCCTCGTTCGTTCTCGTCGGTGATCTGCCCACCGACATCGGCCAACGTCACGTCACCGCCGCGGGTGCGCGCGATCTGCCGACTCAGCGCCAACCCCACGCCTCGACCGCCCGGGGATTCCGCCGTCGACTTGGTCGAGACTCCCTCCACGAACACCTGATCGAGTTCCAGATCCACACCGTCGCCGGAATCGACGACCACGATGTGCAGCGTCGAACCGTCCTGCACCAGCTCCACTTCCACCTCGGCCGGCCGCCTGACTCCCATCCTGGCCGCATCGATCGCGTTGTCCACCAAATTGCCCAGCACGGTCGTGACGTCGACGGGAACGGCGACCTCTCCCCCGACCCAGGTGTTCTCGCCCAACACCATTCGAACCCCGCTCTCGCGGGCATGCGCGGCCTTCGCCGTCAGGAACGACCGCAGATAGGCGTCGGACACGGCATCGATGCCCTCGACGGTTTCCGATCTCGGCCCCACACCGAGGATCTCGTCGATGTACTGCGACGCGCGATCCGGATGGCCCTCGTGCAGGAGTCCGCTGACCAGATGCATCCGGTTCGCGAACTCGTGACGTTGGGCGCGCAGCACCGCCGACATCGACTGCACCGCGTCGAGCTGACGCGTCAGCGTCTCCACGTCGGTCCGGTCGCGCACGGTCAGCACCGTACCCAGATTGCGATTGTCACGCAGCACCTTTCGGGCGGAGGCGATGACGACCACCTCGTCCACGGCCGCGAGCACCGGCTCGGCCGTCGGAGTTCGGATGACCTCGAGCAATCTGGGGGTCAGGCCGATGTTCTCGATGCGCATTCCCGGTTTGCCGTCGATCGAGAGCAACGTACGCGCCTCGTCGTTGACGACCGTGACGACTCCGTCGGGGTCGACGGCGACGACACCCTCACCGATCCCGTGCAGCACCGCCTCCTGTTCACGGACCAATTCGGCGAGCTCCTCCGGCTCCAGCCCCAGCGTCAGTCGTTTCCATCTGCGCGCCAACAGGGTCGAGCCGGCAAGACCGAGCAACAGCACGGCACCGGTCACCAAGCCGCCGTTGATCAGATCTTTCACCAGCTCGGTGCGCACGGCCGTCGTGGAGATGCCGACGCTCACTTCGCCGATCACCAGGTCGGTCGAACCGAGCGCCAGCACAGGCACTTTCGCACGTACGGAGTCGCCGAGCGTGCCACGCTCCTGTTCGACCACCTCGTTACCCGCCAACGCACCCGAAGGATCGGTACTCACCCGCTGGCCCAGCACCGTCGGATCGGGGTGCGCCAAGCGCAGACCCCGATCATCGGTGATGACGACGAACAGGGCGTCGGTGCGATTGCGCGCACCCTCGGCAGCGCGCTGCAGCGCACCGCCCGCCAACACTCCCGCGGGCGCGGCATCGGTGCCTGCGGTGTCGACGGCCGAGAACTGCTCGACGAGCGAGCGCACCTCCGGGTCCGACGCCACCGTCCGGGCGACTGCGAGCGCACGTTCGCCGTATTCCTCGCTCGCCTGCCTGCCACTGCTGATCGCGAACACCCCGAACGCCACTGCCAGGGCCACCGCCACCAGCGCTGCCTGCAACAACAGCACCTGGGTCCTCAATCGCACAGACTCAGGCTATGCGCCGAGCGGGCTCGAGCACAATGCGCAAAAGGCTCTTTACGTTGCTTGCGCGGGTAGTGCGCACAACGGCGACCATGTGATGCCGGTTACGTAACTTCAGTCACAGACGCAGTCCAACCGGACCCACCTCACACATTCGAGAAGGAGTGCACGATGTTGGTGATACTCGGCTTCCTCATGGTAGCCGCCTTCATGTTCTTGATCCTGACCAAGAGAGCCACGCCCGTCGTCGCACTCACCCTCGTACCCTTCATCTTCGGCCTGCTGGCCGGCGCGGGGCTCGGCATCGGTGACATGATCACCGACGGCATCAAGTCCCTCGCCCCTACCGCAGCCCTACTGTTCTTCGCCATCATCTTCTTCGGAATCATGATCGACGTCGGACTCTTCGACCCACTGGTGCGCGGCATCCTGCGCCTGGTGCGCAACGACCCGATGAAACTCGTTGTCGGAACTGCCATTCTGGCCATGGTCGTCTCGCTCGACGGTGACGGCTCCACCACGTTCATCATCGTCACGTCCGCGCTGCTGCCGCTCTACCTCAAACTCGGTGTCAGCCCGGTGATCCTGACGGTCGTCGCCGGTCTCGCCAACGGCACGATGAACATCATTCCGTGGGGCGGCCCGACGGTTCGCGCTGCTTCCGCTCTCGGCATCTCCCCGTCCGACGTCTTCGTTCCGATGGTTCCGTCGATGATCGTCGGCCTGATCATCGTGCTGCTCTTCGCCGTTCACCTGGGCATCATGGAGCGCCGACGCATCGGCAAGCTGATCTACGAACCCGAATTGGTGGCCTCCGGTGGCGGCGGCAGTATCCGTAAGGGCGGCAAGGCAACCGGCGGAGCAGGCACCGGCGGATCGGACAACGGCGAATCGGGCCAGTTCTTCGACGGCCTCGACCCCAATCGCGACACCCTGCGCCCCAAGCTGCTGTGGTTCAACGCTGCGCTGACGGTCATCCTCCTCGTCATCCTCGTCATGGACATCCTGCCCATCCCGGTGCTGTTCATGATCGCCGCCTCCATCGCCCTGACGGTCAACTTCCCCAAGGTCAAGGAGCAGGGCGACGCGATCGCACGGCACTCGTCCTCCATCGTCTCCGTCGTCGCCATGGTGCTCGCCGCCGCAATTCTGACGGGCGTGTTCCAGGGCACCGGCATGGTCGAGGCCATGGCCGAGTGGCTGCTCAACGTCATCCCGTCCGGCATGGGCCCGTACCTGGCCGTCATCACCGGCATCCTGAGCATCCCGCTGACGTTCTTCATGACCAACGACGCCTTCTACTTCGGCATCCTCCCGGTGCTGACCGAGACGGCGAGCAAGTACGGCATCGACCCGGTCGAGATGGCCCGTGCCTCGATCACCGGTCAGCCCGTCCACCTGCAGAGCCCGCTGGTTCCGGCCATCCTGCTGCTCGTCACCCTCGCCGGAGTGTCGCTGGCCGATCACCACAAGAAGGTCCTGTGGCGAGCGGTGGTCGTCTCCCTCGCGATGCTGGCCGTCGGCATAGTCCTCGGCCAGATCCCGTTCGGCTGATCCCCCACCCCACCTCTCGTAGGAGAAACCGTCATGACTGTTGGCGTACTGCACAACAATTCACCCGAGGGCCGCGCAGCATTGGCAGCCGCCGTTCGAGAGGCACGCATCCGCGAGACGGACCTCGTGGTCCTGCACGCCCTGTCGGGATCGGCCGAGCCGTCCGCCGAGGCCGCCGAAACTGCTGCAGTCTCCACTGCAGTGGACACGGCCCTCACCGACATCGACCACGCCGACGCCGTCTCCTGGACCGTGGCGGTGGGCAGGCCCGATCCCGATGCCGTCAATACCCTGCTGACACTGGTCGAAGAGCAGAAGTCCGAGATCCTCGTCGTCGGGTCACGCCACCGTTCGGCCGTCGGCAAGTTCCTGATGGGGCAGACGATTCAGCGTCTGCTGCTCGAGATCCCGGTCCCGGTTCTGCTGGTCAAGTCCGGAGTGTGAGTGTCTCCGACCGCGCCGGAAAAGTAGTGGGGCACAGCCTCCGATGGATCGGTCTCGCGGCCGTATCCGTCCGGGGGCTGGGCCCTTTTCGCGGCGCTGGGGCTCACGGCACCGTCACTGTTCGCGGCTCTCGTCGTCGCCGTGGTCTTCGCACTGACCGGTCTCGGACCCGCGGCTGTTCCCCGTCCACTGTCGATGGCGGCGCAGGGGACCCTGGCGGTGACGATCGGGCTGATGCTCGACACCGAGACACTCGGTGCGCTGGGCGAGAACTGGATTCCCGCCGTTCTCGTCGGCGCGGGGACGCTGGTCGTCAGCGCCGGCTGTGGCGCTCTGCTGGCACTGCATCGTGATGTCGACCCGGTCACCGGTGCCTTGTCTCTCATCGCCGGTGGCGCAACGGGTCTGGTGTCGATTGCCCGGGAGCTCGGCGGCGACGAGCGGATCGTCGCCGTGGTCCAGTATCTCCGCGTGGCGTTGGTGGTGGTCACGATGCCCCTGATCGTCACCTTCGCCTTTCACACCGACACCGGTGGTGGGGCCGGAACACAGGAGCAGTCGACGACGCCCTGGTACATCGGCACAGCGTTTCTGCTCGGAGCCGTCGTCGTCGGAATCGCGCTCGCACGTCTGATCAGACTGCCCGCACCGGCAACGCTCGGACCACTGGTCGTGGCGGGCGCCTGCGAGCTGCTCGGGTGGCCCGTGGACATCTCGGTGCCCACCGTGCTGCTGCCGGTGGCATTCATCGTCATCGGATGGCAAGCGGGACTTGCCTTCACGACCGCGAGCCTGCGGGCCATCGGACGGATCTTTCCGTGGGCAGCGCTGCTGGTTCTCTCGATCGGCCTGGTGTGCGCCCTGTTCGGTTGGGCGCTGTCTGCGATCACCGGGGTCAGCATGCTCACCGGCTACCTCGCCACCACACCCGGCGGATTGGCCGCCGTGCTCGCGGTGTCCGCGACGACCGGATCCGACGTCACCTTCGTGGCGTGCGTTCAGGTGATCCGGCTGGTGTCGATGCTCGTCGCTGCGCCTCTCGCCGCAGCCGCGTACACGAAGCTGGCCGAACGGAAGAAGGCCAGGACGGAACGCGAATCAACCGTCGGCGCGCGGTAATTCGACCCGAAAGGTCGCGCCCTGCCCCGGGACGCTCTGCACGCTCACCGTGCCGTTGTGCGCGGCGACCAGGGCCGCGACGATCGACAACCCCAGCCCGCTCCCGCCGCTCTCCCTGGTCCGCGAGGAATCGGCACGATAGAACCGCTCGAAGACGTGTGCAGCCTCCTCCTCTCGCAGACCCGGTCCGGTGTCCTGTACTTCGAGCAGCACCGAGGATTGGGTGGTCCCCACACACACGGTGATCGACGCGGATTCGGGCGTGTGCCGAACTGCGTTTCCGACGAGGTTCGCGAGCACCTGACGCAGCCGGGCGTCGTCGCCGTCGACCTCGGGAATCCCCGGTCCCGCCAACACCTTCAGCGAGATGTCGCGTCGGGGCGAGACCGCCTTGGCGTCGTGCACGGCATCGGCGGCGATGGTGAGCAGATCGACTCGGCGTACTTCGAGGGGCCGTTGGGCGTCGAGGCGCGCGAGCATCAGCAGGTCTTCGACGAGCAGTCCCATGCGCGCCGACTCGCCTTCGATTCGGTTCATCAACACGGCGATGTCGCTCATCGCACCCTGCCGGTACAACTCGGCGAACCCGCGGATCGTCGTCAGCGGCGTCCGTAGTTCGTGACTGGCGTCGGCGACGAAGCGGCGCATCCGATCCTCGGACGCACGTGCCGCCTCCTCCGAGGCAGCAGTTGCCGCGAAGGCACGCTGAATCTGCGAGAGCATACCGTTGAGGGCCAACGACAATCGGCCCACCTCGGTCTTCTCACTCCACTCCGGCACTCGGCGATGCAGGTCTCCGGCAGCGATGGCCGCAGCAGTCGTCTCCACCTCCCGCAACGGTCGCAGACTGCGCCGCACCACGAAATAGGCGATCACGGCCAGTGCCAGCAACACCGCCGCGCCGATGTAGAACTGGAGTACCGCGAGCCTGCTGACGGTCTGCTGGTTGGCGCTGAGCGACATTCCCACGGTGGTGGAGCCCTGGTCGTTGGTCACCGTGATCACCCGCCATTGTTTCGACGGGTCACCCTCGGAACCGACGGTCGTCGGGATGGCGGACGGCGTGCCCGACAGATCCGGGACATCCTCTGCCACATCGTTGATCGGACCACGGACGGTACCGTCGGTGGCCACCGAACGAACGAAGAAGTTGGACGGCGGTCTGTTCGGGCTGGGTTCGTCGACCGGGAAGGGCGGGCGTTCTCCACCCGGCTTCGCCCACCCCTGGGACGCCTCGATCAGTTGACTGTCGAGGCGTCGCATCAGCGAGGTCTCGAGCGAGGAGGTCACCGCAACCCCCGATGCCAGCAGACCGAGCCCGACCAGCAGCAGCAACGCTGCGACCAAGGTGAACCGCAGCGGCAGATTCCGAATCCGAACTCGAATGCCCGTCACCGTGGCCGGCGCATGACGTAGCCGACTCCCCGCAGTGTGTGGATCAATCGAGTATCACCCGTATCGACCTTGCGCCGCAGGTACGACACGTACGACTCCACCACTCCCACTTCACCCCCGAAGTCGTAGTGCCACACGTGGTCGAGAATCCGCGGCTTGCTCAGCACGGTGCCCGCGTTGACCATGAAGTACCGCAGCAACGTGAATTCGGTGGGCGACAGCGAAACCGGCTCGCCCGCCTTCCACACCTCGTGGGTGTCGTCGTCGAGTTCGATGTCTGCGAACGCAACTCGGGACGGTTGCGCGTCCTCGCTCTTGCCCGATCGACGCAGGATGACCCGGAGCCGAGCCACCACCTCTTCGAGCGAGAACGGCTTGGTGACGTAGTCGTCCGCACCGAGGGTCAGTCCGGTCACCTTGTCCTCCACGGAATCTCGCGCGGTCAGGAACAGGGCGGGCGCATCGATCCCGTCCGCTCGCAGCCGGCGCAGCAGACCGAAGCCGTCCATGCCGGGCATCATCACGTCGAGAATGAGAGCCTCGGGCCTGAAGTTGCGGGCCTTGTCCAACGCCTCGGGACCGGATGACGCCGTCGCGACCTCGAATCCCTGGAATCGGAGGCTGACCGACAGCAGCTCGACGATGGTCGGTTCGTCGTCGACGATCAGGACTCGTGCCTCGGGTGTCTCGCTCACGATGTCCATCATCGCGCGGGTAGCTGCTCGTCCGCTGCACTCTCGCTGTGAGGTTGCTGTGAGCCACGGCCGTCACTCCGAACCTGGAGGAGGCATGATGGCAGGAACATGGTCGACGCGAACACGGACACCCGCACCAGGACTCGGATTCCAGTGTCATCCATGCACGTATTCGCAACTCTGCTCGTGTTGGGCATCGTGTTCGGCGGCGACATCGCCCGGTGGGTCGACTCGTCTCCCGCGCTGCGGACCGGCGCAACGGTGTTCACCGGGATCTTCGTGCAGGCGACGCCGTTCCTGGTCCTCGGTGTGCTCGTGAGCGGAGGCATCGCCGCATTCGTCTCGCCCGCGGTGCTGCAGAAGGTGGTTCCGAAGAACGCCACCGCTGCCGTCGGAGTGAGCGGACTCGCGGGAATGGCGTTGCCCGGGTGCGAGTGCGGTGCCGTTCCCGTCTCGCGTCGGTTGATGGATCAGGGTGTACCGACGTCTGCGGCTCTGGCGTTTCTGCTGTCCGCACCGGCGATCAACCCCGTCGTCCTCGTCTCCACCGCCGTGGCCTTTCCCGGCGAACCGGCGATGGTTCTCGCCCGGTTCCTCGGCTCGCTCGCCACCGCCCTGGTGATGGGCTGGCTGTGGACCAGGTTCGGCAAGGCCGAGTGGATCACCGCTCGACTCGCTGATCGTGAACACCGCCACGGAACCTCGAAGTGGGAGACCTTCCGTGAGTCGGCGCGTGCGGACCTGCTTCAGGCCGGAGCCTTCCTCGTGTTCGGAGCAGCGGCCGCCGCGCTGCTGCACCTGGTGGTTCCCGATTGGGTGTTCACCCATCTCGCCGGGCAGTTGTTGCTGTCGATCGTGGTCATGGCTGTTCTCGCGGTGATCCTGGCATTGTGCTCGGAGGCCGACGCATTCGTCGCCGCGAGCATGTCGATGCTGCCGCTGTTGCCACGGTTGGTCTTCCTGGTGGTCGGACCCGCGGTCGACGTGAAGTTGATGGCGATGCAGGCGGGCAGTTTCGGACGCGGCTTCGTGGCTCGCTTCGCCCCGCTGACGTTCGTCGTCGCGATCGTGTGCGCCACGGTGTGCGGTTACCTCGTCCTGGGTGCGCGATGAAACGTGAGGTGCAGAATCTTCTGCTACTCCTCCTCGGCGGAGCCATGGTCAAGATCTCGTGGGACGGCAGCTTTGTGCGATACGTCAAACCGTCGCTGCATCCGTATCTGCTGACCGCCGGGGTGTTGATCGTCGCCCTGGCGATCGCGTCGATCGTCGCCGACATCCGCCGCGGTGGGCCAGGGGACGACGGACACGATCATGATGCGCGTCCGTACTGGCTGCTCTTGATTCCGCTCGCGGTCATCCTGTTCGTCGCACCGCCCGCACTGGGAGTCTCGGCAGTCGGCGATCGATCCGTCACCTCGGCGGCCGATCGTCAGAGGACCGCGTTTCCACCCCTGCCGGACGAGCGCGCGCCCGAGGTTCCGCTGCTCGATGTCGTGCAACGCGCGGTCAGGGACACCGAAGGCAGCCTCGACGGACGGGAGATTCGCGTCACCGGATTCGCCGTCGCGACTGCCAACGGAGGCTCGCCGCGGGCCGACGGCACGAGAGAAGGCCTCGACCTCGCCCGCATTCTCATCATCTGCTGCGCGGCCGACGCCAGGTCCGTCAGGATTCACCTCGACGCAGGTAGCGCAGCTCTCGACGACATTCCGGACGGCACCTGGCTGCAGATATCGGGAACCGTCGACGCTGCCACGGCGACGGAGGACACCGCGTTCACACCCACGATGACGGTGTCGACCGTCGAGCGAATCGAGGCACCGGCGAACACGTATGCCTACTGAGAACTCGAATGCTCTGTCCCGACCCGGCGAGGATTGGTACGATCGTACAAGTCACTTCCGACAATCGGACGAGCGCACACCAGGAGTGGAGCCTGCGGAACGACCCTCGTGCGGAGCCCGAACAGCGACAAGACGGTGCAAGGAGTGATTTCTCATGGCTTGGCTGATTCTCGTCGTCTCCGGCGTCCTCGAAGCGATCTGGGCCACCGCACTCGGTAAGTCCGAGGGCTTCACCAAACTCGGACCGTCCGTCGTCTTCGGCGTCGCGGTGGTGCTCAGCATGATCGGTCTCGCGATTGCGATGCGGTCGTTGCCCACCGGTACCGCCTACGCCGTCTGGGTGGGAATCGGTGCCACCCTCACCGTCACGTACGCGATGATCACCGGCGCCGAAGCAGCGTCGTTGCTCAAAGTCGCGCTTCTGGTCGGCATCGTCGGCTGCGTCGTCGGACTGAAGGTTCTTCACTGATCTTCCGAGCTACAAGCAGTTACAGTAAAACGATGAACTGGGTGTCAGCGATCACACTGCCCGCGCGCGCCGGAATTGCTATCGCCGAGCAGGCGATCGGCGTCGCGGAGGTCGCGCTGGCGACCACCAGGATGGCCCTGGCCACCGGTGCCTCGGGCACGGCCGGAGTGGCGTCGCTCGCCAACCCGCGCGGCGGCACGATGCAACTGCTCGCCCAGCTCGGCCAGCTCACCTCCGACGACCGCGCCCTGGGCAACGCACTCAAGGAAGGCGGGCCACTGGATCGCCTTCTCGCCCAGGGTGGCGTCGTCGATCGCCTCACCTCCGAGGACGGCACCCTCGAACGCCTACTGTCTCCGGGCGGCCCGGTCGAGCGAATCCTGGCCCCCGGCGGACCCTTGGATCGGCTGCTCGCAGAGGACGGTCCGCTCGAACGATTGCTCGCCGAGGGCGGCCTCCTCGATCGCATCACGGCCACCAACGGACCACTCGAACGACTGACGGCCAAGGACGGCCCGCTCGAGGTGCTGACGCGTCAGGACGGCCTCATCGAACGAGCCATCGCCGAGGAGGGCATCCTCGAAACGCTTCTGGCCGAGGACGGTGCCGTCGAGCGCCTGACCGCCAAGGACGGTCCACTGGACCAGTTGGTCAAGCTGTCGGAGACGCTGACGTCCGTGGCCCCGAACATCGAGCGGATGAGCATCTCGATCGACATCCTGCAGGATTCGGTGGAGATCCTCTCGGCCGCGGTGCACCCGCTCGGAGAGTTGGTCGGCCGGCTACCCGGTCGGTGGCTCAAGAGCGGCAAGCAGTCGGTGCAAGAGCTGCACTGACCCGTCCGACAGGCGCGTCCGGCGGTTCCCGACTCGGTTGATGTTAGCGCTCACACTGGTCACGAGGGTGCAGAACAGAAATCTTTGACAACCTGGATGTTATCGCTCACACTTTCGTCTTGATGTGATGCGAACCACAAGGGACACCCCGGCGGCCCCGCTTCACGGTCTACTCCACTACGCAGGGAGAAACGATGAAGTTTCGACACCTATCCATGGCCGCGGCCGCGGTGGCACTCACCCTCACGCTCGGCGCGTGCGGATCGAGCACCAAGACCGCAGACGAGGCCCCGGCCGAGGGCGGCAGCACGGCGGGCGCCCTGATCGGCGTCACGATGCCGACCAAGTCCTCGGCTCGATGGATCGCCGACGGCGACAACCTCAAGAGTGCGCTCGAGGGCCAGGGCTACAAAGTCGATCTGCAGTACGCCGAGAACGACATCCCCACTCAGGTCAACCAGATCGAGAACCAGATCACCCAGGGCGCAAAGCTTCTCATCGTGGCCTCGGTGGACGGCACTGCCATCACCACGCAGTTGCAGGAAGCCAAGGACAACGGCATCGGCGTCATCGCCTACGACCGTCTCATCCGCAACTCGCCCAATGTCGACTACTACGCGACCTTCGACAACTACAAGGTCGGCGTCGACCAGGCCACGTCGCTACTCGTCGGTCTCGGCCTGAAGAACGAGGACGGCACCGACAAGGCCGACGCGCCTGCAGGCCCCTTGAACATCGAGGTCTTCGCCGGTTCCCCCGACGACAACAACGCCACCTTCTTCTTCGACGGCGCGATGGAAACCCTGAAGCCGTACCTGGACAACGGAACTCTGAAAATCGGCAGTGGCGAGTCCGACTTCGAGACTGCCGCAACACTGCGCTGGGATCCGGCCACCGCCCAGAAGCGCATGGAGGATCTGCTCACCAAGACGTACTCCTCGGGCCAGAAGGTTCAGGGCGTGCTCTCGCCGTACGACGGCCTGTCGATCGGCATCCTCTCCGCACTCAAGAGCAACGGCTACGGCACCGCCGGCCAGCCGTACCCGATCGTCACCGGCCAGGACGCCGAAGTGCCGTCGGTCAAGTCCATCATCGCCGACGAGCAGTACTCCACGATCTACAAGGACACCCGGGAACTGGCCGAGGTCACGATCGCGATGGCTCAGGCCATGCTCGACGGTGGGACGCCGGAGACGAACAACACGACGGACTACGACAACGGCGACAAGGTCGTTCCCGCGTACCTACTGCAGCCCGAGATCGTCAACAAGGGCAACTACGAGCAGCTGCTGGTCGAAGGCGGCTACTACACCGACGATCAATTGAAGTGAGTTCGGCGATGACGAGCCCGATCTTGGAGATGCGCGGCATCACCAAAACTTTTCCCGGCGTCAAGGCGCTACAGGATGTCACTCTCTCGGTGAATCGCGGTGAGATCCACGCGATCTGCGGCGAGAACGGCGCAGGCAAGTCGACGCTCATGAAGGTGTTGTCGGGTGTCTACCCGCACGACACGTTCGACGGCGAGATCGTGTTCGACGGTCGGCCGTGTGCATTCTCCGACATCAGGAGCAGCGAAGCCGAGGGCATCGTCATCATTCACCAGGAACTCGCGCTGAGTCCGCATCTCTCGATCGCCGAGAACATCTTTCTCGGCAACGAGCGGTCGAAGCGCGGGTTCATCGACTGGAACCGCACCAACTCCGAGGCCGCAGCCCTACTGAACCGGGTAGGGCTGCGGGAGAACCCCGTATCGGTCGTGGGCGATCTCGGCGTGGGCAAGCAGCAACTCGTCGAGATCGCGAAGGCACTCTCGAAAGACGTGACGCTGCTGATCCTCGACGAACCGACTGCAGCACTGAACGATTCGGATTCGGCTCATCTCCTCGACCTGCTGCGCGGACTGCGCGACGAGGGCATCACGTGCGTGATCATCTCGCACAAGCTCAACGAGATCGCGGCCGTCGCAGACCGCACCACGATCATTCGCGACGGCCGCACCATCGAGACATTGGACATGCGCAACCCGGAGGTCACCGAAGACCGCATCATCTCGCTGATGGTCGGCCGCGATCTCGAGCACCGATTCCCACCGCACGAATCCACGGTGGGAGAGGAGGTTCTGCGCATCGAGGACTGGACCGTACACAGCCCCACTCAGCACGGCCGAACCGTCGTCGACGGGGCGAATCTGACGCTGCGCCGCGGCGAGATCGTCGGTCTCGCGGGATTGATGGGTGCCGGACGCACCGAGTTGGCCATGAGTGTCTTCGGCCGTAGCTACGGCATCGACATCTCGGGGCGTCTGTACAAGTACGGCAAGGAAATTCACGTCAAATCCGTCAGCGACGCCATCCATCACGGAATCGCCTACGCCACCGAGGACCGAAAACGTTACGGCCTCAACCTGATCGACGACATCAAGCGCAACATCTCCACCGCGGCACTCGACAAACTGGTGACCGGTGGATTCGTCGACGACAACCAGGAGTACAAGGTCGCCGAAGGCTTCCGCAAGAGCATGAACATCAAGGCACCGAACGTCTCCGCCGTGGTCGGCAAGCTCTCCGGCGGCAACCAGCAGAAAGTCGTGCTGAGCAAGTGGATCTTCAGCGATCCCGATGTGCTCATTCTCGACGAACCGACGCGAGGAATCGACGTCGGCGCCAAGTTCGAAATCTATTCGATCATCAATAGCCTCGCCGATGCGGGCAAAGCAGTTCTGGTGATTTCGTCCGAACTACCGGAACTGCTCGGGCTCTGCGACCGGATCTATGCGCTGTCCGCAGGCCGCATCACCGGTGAGGTGACTCGCGAGGACGCGACGCAGGAATCTCTCATGCATCTCATGACCCGTGGAACAGGAGTACTTCGATGAATCAGTTGTCGACCGTGCGGGGGTTGCTCACGCGCAACCTCCGCCAGAGCGGAATCTTCATTGCATTCGCGCTGATCATCGTGCTTTTCACCGTACTGACGGGCGGTCAGCTTCTGGTGCCGCAGAACATCAGCAACATGGTGGTGCAGAACTCGTACATCCTCATTCTGGCCATCGGCATGGTCGTGATCATCATCGCGGGCCACATCGACCTCTCCGTCGGATCGGTCGTCGCGGCAACCGGAGCGATCGCGGGTGTCCTGATGGTCCAGCAGAACGTGCCGTGGCCGTTGGCCGTCCTGATCACCCTGATCGTCGGTGGGCTGATCGGTGCCTGGCAGGGGTATTGGGTTGCGTACTTCGGCATTCCGGCATTCATCGTGACTCTGGCCGGCATGCTCATCTTCCGAGCGGTCACTCTCATCGTTCTCGGCAACCAGGGCATCGGGCCGTTCCCCGGTCCCGTGCGGACCCTCTCCAACGGATTTCTCCCCGGCTTCATGGGCAATGTCGGCCTCGGGCCGCTCGGTGGTGCCGACATCTTCACGCTGCTCGTCGCGATCCTCGCCGTTGCCGGAATCGTGTTCACGCAGTGGCGTTCTCGGACGGGCCGTCAGAAGTATGGGCAGGCCGTCGACGCGATGCCGCTGTTCCTGGCCAAGATGATTCTGGCCGGCGGTCTGGTGCTCGCCATCGCCGTCCAGCTCGCCCGCTTCAAGAACCTCCCGTACGTGCTGATCCTTCTCGCCGTGCTGGTGATGGCCTATTCCACTCTGGCAGGCAGGACGGTGTTCGGTCGGCACGTGTACGCCATCGGCGGAAACATCCACGCTGCGTCGCTCTCCGGCATCAAGGTCAAACCGGTCACCTTCTGGATCTTCGTGAACATGGGAGTGCTGTCCGCCCTCGCCGGAATCATCTTCGCCGGCCGACTCAATCAGGCGGGCCCCACCGCGGGCAACGGCTTCGAGCTCGACGCGATCGCGGCGGCCTTCATCGGCGGCGCAGCGGTGCAGGGCGGCGTCGGACGCATCGTCGGAGCGCTCACCGGTGGACTCATCATCGCCGTGATCAACAGCGGAATGTCGCTCATCGGTTCGCCAAGCGAGCGCGTTCAGCTGGTCAAGGGGCTGGTGCTCCTCGCTGCCGTGGCATTCGACATCTGGACCAAACGCCGAGCAGCGAGCGGTAAGGGCAGCAAGGGCGACAGAGCCGCGCCGCCGAGCAGCTATCTGGGTGTGCCCGTCCCGGCCGAGATGTTCTCCGGTCCCGAGGCCGGTAAGCCTGCGCCCACCACGACCGGCTCGGCGGTGACCACACCCACGTAAACCCTGTAGTCGCGGGCATCACGGGCCCGGGCATGCTGTGATTGTCCTCGACCAGGAAGGGAGGCTCGGACACGATGACGCCGACTCGCGGACCCGCCATGACCGATGTCGCCCGGCTCGCAGGCGTGTCCCATCAGACCGTCTCCCGCGTCATCAACGGTCACCCCAACGTGACCGAAGCGACGAGAACGAAAGTGCATCAGGCGATCTCGGAGCTCGGCTACCGGCCGAACACTGCAGCTCGCGCTCTCGTCACCGGCCGGAGCAGGACCATCGGAATCGTGGGAACCGGGAATGCTCTCTACGGTCCGGTGTCGACGCTCTACAGCGTCGAATACGCAGCCCGCGAGGCCGGCTACTCCGTCGTGGTCGGCGTCCCCACCTCGTTCGAGGAGTCGGCGATCATCACCTGCGTGCGCCGATTGCAGAAGCAGGGGGTCGACGGCGTCGTCGTCATCGCTCCACTGCGAACCGACGGCGGCGACATCGCCGATCTGGCCGGCGAACTCCCGCTGGTCGCCGTCGAGGGTTCGCCTGCCGGTGATCTGGCCGTCGTCTCGGTGGATCAGATCGCCGGAGCGAAAGCGGCAACCGCGCACCTGCTCTCGCTCGGACACAGCGCCGTGTGGCATGTGGCCGGCCCGCTGGGGTGGTACGAGGCTGCCGATCGCGTCACCGGATGGCGGCTGGCCCACGAGGATGCAGGCATCGATCCGCCTGCCGCCCTCAGCGGCGACTGGACCGCAAAATCGGGGTTTCGGGCCGGCACCGAACTGGCCGGGAACACCGACGTCACTGCAGTGTTCGCCGGCAACGACTCCATGGCACTCGGGGTGCTGCGCGCACTGGACGTCCACGGCAAGCGAGTGCCACAGGACGTCAGCGTGGTCGGCTTCGACGATGTTCCCGATGCGGAGTTCTTCTCACCACCGCTGACCACCATCCGCCAGGAATTCACCGACGTCGGTGTCCGAAGCGTCGAAATTCTGCTCGACCAGATCGACACCGGAAACCGAAGCACCAGGCGTTCGAGCATCGAACCGAGACTGGTGATCCGAGCGAGCACCGGTGCCGCACGTGCATGAAACTTCGTAGCCTGCTACGAGGTTCTATGCACATGGGCCGCAGGCCCTCTTACATCCGCAGCTGTATTTCCACCAGTAGGCGTGCGTCGGAATCGGTCAGGTCGAGCTCCAGGATCTGCTCGACGCGGCGAATACGGTAGCGCAGGGTGTTCGGGTGAATGTGCAGTCGCTCGGCACCGGCCCGAACGTCGCCGAAACACTCCAGATACGTCTCGAGACTCTCGCGCATTCTCGAGTGGTTCGTGGCGTCGTATCGGTCGAGGGCGGCGATCCGCGGGTCTCGGAGCTGTTCGTGATTGGCGATCAGTTCCAGGATTTCGCCCAGCAACACAGAGGTTCTCGACTCCTCCAGCGTCGTGACGCGTACCTCGCCGGTGGTGCCGTCGAGTACTCGGTCGACTTCGAATCGGGCCACCGCCACCCCGTCGAGGTCGGCGATCGGTGCGGCGACCGCGGCGCGCAGCGCCAGCGAGGTGCGCGTCTCGATCCGGCCCACGGCATCGGCGGTCCACGCCGCGATACCCGTGCCCGACGCCACCCCGGGAAACAGTGCGTAGATTCTCTCACCGATGATCGTGACCAACGAATCTCGGCGGAAAGCACTGGCGTGCAATCGAATAGCCGGGGCCAAGGAGCTGATCTCGAACTCCCCGCAGGCAGCGAATCCGACGACCGCTGCAGATCCCGTGGTGGGTATCGACAGCGCCGATGCCAGCGACGGGACGTCGACACCGCCGCCCCTGGCCCCCAGCAGGCGCTGAATCTGCAGGGCCTCGTTGGTGGGGGCATTCGCGATGCGGGTGATCAGTCGGGCTGCAACTGCGGAGGCACCACGCAGTACTGCGTCGGCGTCGGCGGCGAGCGGGGCGGAACCCTCCTGCACCCAGATCGTTCCGAGGGTCGTCGGGCCGATCGAAACGGTCGTTCCGCCGGCTCCACTCCTGCCGGCCATCCGACGAATCCCCACCGCGAGGCGTCGACGAATCACCAGTTCGGGATCCGCGGGTACGTCGATGACGTCGTCGGTGCGGCGGAGTCGATCGAACACGCCGCGCTCGTGCAATCTGCGCAGATAGTCCGCCGGACCTTCTCGCCCGAGTATCGACAGGGTGCGTAGTTCGTCGGCCGCGTCGTCGGATGCCGAATAGGCCAGCACGTGCGAGCGCTCGTCCTCGATGCTCACCATGCCCTTCGTCAGCGACGCCACCGTCTGCGCGAGTTCGTACAGGTCGGTGTCGGCACCGAACAGTCCGTCGTCGGGGCTCTGGGCCCGGACCTGGTCGAGGACTCCACGCATCATCGACAGCAACAGGTCCCACCGTGTCTGCTGGTGCACCGCAACCAGCGCGATGCCTGTCTCTCGCGCACCGTGGGACAGCGCAGTCGAGGCGGCGACTTTGGTCAGCACCGCACGCGGTCGGTCTGCGACCGGGCGCAACGCGACATCGTCGAACCACCGCATCACATCGGCCTCGGTCACGCCCACCAGCAGCGCCAGATCAGCGGATGTTCCCGGAGGTGACCGCAGGTCGTCGGCGTCGAGCAGCGCGACGGACTCCACGGCCATGTCCATTCCCACCGGCGCCACCACGAGCTCGACGACGGCGCTGTGCAGTGAGGTCAGCAACGATCGCAGCGACACAGTGTTGGCCATACGGACAAGTACATCACGAATTCTTTGGCCGACCGGCTGATTGAACGACGTGCGGATCGGTCTTCAATGAACAGCACACACCGAAGACGAGGAGCACCCATGGACGCCGTCACATCCGTCCCCACCCCCACCAACGAGCCGGTCAACACCTACGCCCCGGGGAGCCCGGAACGCGCTCGCCTCCGGACCAGCCTGACCGAGCTCCGGACCTCGCCCGTCGAGATCCACCAGGTCATCGGCGGTGTCCACCGCGTTGCCGACGGTCCGGTCGAGAACGTCGTCGAGCCGCACAAGCACTCGTCGATCATCGGCAGCTTCACCGGGGCCACCCATCAGGATGTGCGTGACGCCATCGACGCCGCCACTGCCGCCGCCCCCGCGTGGCGCGATCTCCCCTTCGACGAGCGAGCCGCAGTGTTCCTGCGCGCCGCCGATCTGCTGTCCGGTCCGTGGCGCGAAAGAATCGCTGCTGCAACGATGCTCGGACAGTCGAAGTCGGCCTATCAGGCGGAGATCGACGCGCCCTGCGAGCTCATCGACTTCTGGCGTTTCAACGTCGCATTCGCTCGGCAGATCCTCGCCGACCAGCCGGTCTCGGCTCCGGGAGTGTGGAACCGCGTCGAATACCGTCCGCTCGAGGGCTTCGTCTACGCCATCACCCCGTTCAACTTCACCGCCATCGCAGGCAACCTCCCCACCGCGCCGGCCTTGATGGGCAACACCGTGCTGTGGAAGCCCTCCCCCACTCAGGCAGTGGCCGCGTATCTGACGCTCCAGCTGCTCGAAGCCGCAGGGCTGCCACCAGGGGTGATCAACCTCGTTCTCGGCGACGGGCCGATGGTGTCCGAGGTGGCCCTCGCCGATCCGCGGCTGGCCGGAATCCACTTCACCGGATCCACCGCGACGTTCCAGACGCTCTGGCGCGAGGTGGGCAACAACATCTCGAACTACCACTCGTACCCACGGCTCGTGGGCGAGACCGGCGGCAAGGACTTCATCGTCGCGCACAGCTCGGCCGACCCGGATGTGCTGACCACGGCCATGATTCGCGGCGCGTTCGACTTCCAGGGACAGAAGTGCTCGGCAGCGTCGAGGGCGTTCGTACCGAAATCGCTGTGGGCCTCGATGGGCGATACGTTCATCGAGCAGGTCTCGGCTCTGAAGTACGGCGACGTGACCGACCTGTCCAACTACGGCGGAGCCGTCATCGACCGAAAGGCGTTCGACCGCAACGCAGCTGCTCTCGATCGGGCGAAGTCCGTCTCGAGCCTGACCATTGCCGCCGGTGGTACCTGCGACGACTCGGAGGGGTACTTCGTCTCTCCCACCGTCCTTCTCGGCGACGACCCGACCGACGAGGTGTTCACCACCGAGTACTTCGGCCCCATCCTCGCCGTCCACGTGTACGACGACAGCAGGCCCGACGCCTATGCCGAGACCCTGCGCACCGTCGACTCCGGATCGAAGTACGCATTGACCGGAGCGGTCATCGCCACCGATCGCACCGCCGTCGAACAGGCACATGCGGCATTGCGATTCGCCGCCGGAAACTTCTACGTCAACGACAAGCCGACCGGCGCAGTGGTGGGGCAGCAACCGTTCGGCGGAGCCCGCGCGTCGGGCACCAACGACAAGGCGGGTTCACCGCAGAATCTGCTGCGCTGGGCCTCGGCCCGCACCGTGAAGGAAACGTTCGTACCGCCGACCACGCACGGCTACCCGCATCAGGAAGGTGAGGGCACGCGATGACCACTCTGCTGAGCAATCCGCTGCGGCCGGCACTGCTGGCGGCGGCGCGTTCACCGAAACTGCAGGCGACGGTGACGCGGCTGCGCGCCACCCGATCCCTCGTCGACCGCTTCGTCGCGGGCGAATCCGAGCCCGCAGCCGTCAGCGCAGTCGACGCCCTGCTGGCGTCGGGCCGGTTCGTCTCGGTGGACTATCTCGGTGAGGACACCACCGATCGAGCTCAGGCGACAGCAACCGTGGACGCGTATCTGTCACTGATACAACGCTTTTCGACGCGTGACGCCGATGCGACAGCACTGGAGATCTCGCTGAAACTGTCCGCGCTCGGCCAGGGAATCGACCGGACTCTGGCACTCGAGAACGCACGGACGATCTGCACTGCTGCCGCCGCGGCCGGGGTGTGGGTGACGGTGGATGCCGAGGACCACACCACCACCGATTCGACCCTGTCGATCGTCCGCGAACTGCGCGTGGACTTCCCCGACCTGGGTACGGTGCTGCAGGCGTACCTGCGACGAACGGAGGCCGACTGCCGGGACCTGTCCGGGCCGAGATCTCGTATCCGACTGTGCAAGGGGGCGTACAACGAACCGTCGTCGGTAGCGTTTCAAGGTGCACGGGAGGTGTCCGACTCCTACCTCCGGTGCCTGCAGGTGCTGATGAACGGCCGCGGCTACCCGATGGTGGCCTCACACGATCCGGAGATGATCGAGGCGGCAGAACGTCTCGCGTCGGCTGCAGGACGGTCGTCCGAGGAGTTCGAATTCCAGATGCTGTACGGAATCCGCGATCCCGAGCAGCGGCGACTGGTGGACGCCGGACAACACGTTCGCGTGTACGTCCCGTACGGATCGCAGTGGTACGGCTACTTCATGCGCAGACTGGCCGAGCGTCCGGCGAACCTGGTGTTCTTCGCTCGATCGGTGCTATCCCGCACGTAGTGGGCCGGCCGCCGCACACGCCTCGACGCTTCCGTGTGGATTAGGTTGCGCGGCATCGGGGCATCCCGACGTCATGGCAAATTACAGAGTTATCGATCCGCACGGAACCGTCGTCGACACCAAGGACATCTCCAGTTCAGAGGACGCGCACGCGTGGTTCAAGGACAGCCGTTCCGACAACGAGGAGTTGGGGTGGCGACTCGAGGTCGAGCACGACGGCGAGTGGGCGTTCTTCAGCGATTCCGAAGGAACCAAGGACTAGTTCGCCCGTACGGAAACACTCACGGACGATCCTGCGCCCCGGCCACCCCGTCGGGCAGGGTCGTCCGTTTCTGTGAGGGACCGAACGAACAGTGGGCAGCCCCTGTACTGGAGCTGCCCACCTCTTGTCGCGGCGATGATCGCCGGAGTTCTACTGGTCGGTCGAAGGACGAGCCGTCGGAATCGTGGACTCGAGGTCGGCGACCTGGATCAGACGTGAGACCGAGCGTCCTGCGACGATCGACCATGATGCACCGATACCGGCCGTGTACTCACGGACTGCATCGAAGACGGTGAGACCTGCGATGCCGAAGAATTCGACATTGGACAGATCGAGAGTGACATGCCGTTTGCTGGACACGCGGCTGCAGACGAAATCGGAGAACATCGGCGCGCTGCGCATGTCGATGTCGCCGTGGACGGCGACGACGAGTGAACCGTCGGGGCCGTCGTGCGCGGTGAAGATTGCTCCGGTTGCTGCGACCGACACGGACTTCTCCGCGACGGTCACCGGGGTGGTTCGAACTTTGTTGCCTGAAGATTCAACACTCATGGCAGATCCCATCGATCGGTCGAACTGAAGGGGAAACCGATTGACGCAGCGGGAGCAGAATTGTTGCCTGACCCGGACGCCGACTTCGCTGCGTTTCCCCGTGACCGGCTGTTAGCTCAACCAGGGACAACCCTACGTCACTCGCACGCTCGGCGTCCAGCATCGGATCGAGGAGGCCGCCCACCAGCAGTTCGAACACTGCGCCCGGGCGCACGCACTATGCGCGAGTGCTGTCACCCAGGTCGGCGTGGTGTTCGCGCATAGCACCGATGAGTGCTTCGAACACTCGATGCGCGGCGGCGAGATCCGTATCGGGGAGGTCCGCCAACGCAGCGCTGGTGCGCCTGCCGAGGGGTCCGAAGAACCCGCGAGCAACCTCCATCCCGTGCTCGTCGTAGCGCAGAATGACTTTGCGTCGATCGGACGCGTCGGATTCGCGACGGATGTGCCCCGACGCGATCATGCGCTCGACGAGGTAGGTCATCGCCGCGGACGACAGTCCCAACATGGTGCCCAGTTCGCCCGCCGTCAACGGCGCACCCTCGACATCGGCGACCATCACATGTAGCAGTGCTCGAAAATCGTTGGGGCGCAGGCTGTGTAGAGCCCCGAACACTTGGCCGATCTGTTCGGAGACCGACGACAGCGCTCGTAGATCCGCAGAGATCGCGGATTCGAGGTGGTCTCGGTCGGCCATGTCGGTGGTAACTCCTTCGCTACGGTCAACGTCAGAGTACTGCCCACAACAGATTCAGTTGCTTAATATCTAAGTAAATGAGATTGTTTGGAACGTGGACAGCACCCGAACCGAGAACCCCGCCGCCTTGGACCGCGTCGCCGCAGCCGTGACGCACCGTAGATCGTGGGCGATCGCGCTCGCCATCCTCGTTCTCTCCATCGCCGTCATGGGGCTGGTCGGCAGCAACGACTCCGCCGATCAATCACCGAACTCGTTGCCGACGTCGGCCGAGTCCTTCCAGGTGAACGAGCTGCTCTCTCAGTTTCCGGACTCCGACTCCGCCCCGGTGATTCTGGTACTGAGCCGCGTCGACGGCGGTGACCTCACACCGGCGGACATCGAAGGAGCAGCTGCCGCACAGAGCCGGCTGCTCGCCGTCGATCGTTCCGTACCGGACGAGCCCGGACCGCCCCCGATCGTCGCACCCGACGGCAAAGCTGCGATTGCGCTGGTCCAAGTCGATTCCGAGCTGTCGGGATTCACGCTGAACGAACTGATCACCGAACTGCGGTCGGCCGCGACCGACGGCCTCGCACCGGAGCTGCGCGCTCAGGTCACCGGCGGACCCGCCTTCGGTGCCGACATCGCGAACTCGTTCTCCGGGGCCAACTTCACTCTTCTCGCCGTCACCGCACTCGTGGTGGCCGTCCTGCTCATCGTCACCTATCGGTCACCCATCCTGTGGTTGGTGCCGCTGGCCGTCATCGGATTCGCCGACCGTTTCGCCACCACCGTCGGCACCGCCCTGGCCGAGGTCACCGGCCTGTCCTTCGACGGGTCCACGTCGGGAATCACCAGCGTGCTGGTCTTCGGTGCCGGCACCAACTATGCGCTGCTGCTGATCTCTCGGTACCGCGAGGAACTGCGGCGCGAGCCCGATCATCGGCTCGCCCTCCGCCACGCCGTCCGCCAGGCCGGGCCTGCCATCCTCGCCAGCAACGCCACCGTCGTACTGGCGCTGCTCACGCTGCTATTGGCGATACTGCCGAGCACCCGCAGCCTGGGCGCTCTGGCCGCGGCCGGGCTCGTCGTCGCAGCGGTCTTCGTACTGTTCGTACTGCCGCCGCTCCTGGCACTCTGCGGCCCGAAACTGTTCTGGCCCTTCGTTCCCAAGGAATCGGACCGGGACACCACAACGGAGGGCGTCTGGCACTCGATCGCGGCGGGCGTCTCTCGACGCCCCGTAGCGACGGCCTCGGTCACCATCGTTGCGCTACTGGCGTGCTGCGCAGCATTGTTCGGGACACAGATCGGACTCTCTCAAACCGAACAGTTCCGCGTGACCGCCGAATCCGTCGAAGGCTTCGACACTCTCTCGCAGCACTTCCCGGCCGGATCGGCCGATCCGATGACGGTCCTGGCCCCCACCGCTGACATCGACGGGGTCATCAGCACAGTGGAGGGGATCGACGGAGTCGTCTCGGTCGACCGCGTCGCAGATTCGGACACCGGACTCACTCGCCTCTCGGTCGTCACCGACGCAGCTCCCGCATCGGACGAGTCGTTCACCGTGGTCGAGAACATCCGCGGCGCACTCAGCGGCGTGGACCAGGCACAGGTAGGTGGCAGCGACGCCAAGGCGCTCGACACGACGGACGCGGCGGCTCGCGATCGCCTCGTGGTCATTCCCGCCATCCTCGCGGTCGTGCTCGCCGTCCTCCTGGTACTGCTGCGCGCCCTCGTCGCACCCGTGATCCTGGTTGCCACAACGGTATTGAGCGCAGTGGCCGCGATCGGGATCGGTAGCTGGGTGAGCCTGCACATCTTCGGATTTCCGGCCCTCGACGACAACACTCCGCTGTTCGCGTTCCTGTTCCTCGTTGCCCTCGGCGTGGACTACACCATTTTCTTGGTCACACGCACCCGCGAGGAGACGCCTCGGCACGGCACCAGATCAGCTATCGTGCGGGCAGTGTCGGCTACCGGAGGTGTCATCACGAGCGCGGGAATCGTTCTGGCTGCCGTGTTCTGCGTGCTCGGCGTCCTCCCGCTGATCACTCTGACCCAACTCGGCATCATCGTCGGACTCGGTATTCTGCTCGATACCTTCGTCGTACGCACCGTGGTGATTCCCGCCCTGTTCACCCTCATCGGCCCGGGGATCTGGTGGCCGAACAGGATCGACTCGAGCAAGAACACATCCGCAACCCAAGGAGCGAACACATGAAGATCCGCAACGCATTCGGCCGCACCGCACTCGTCGGTGCCCTCGCCGCTGGTGCACTGCTGACCGCGGCCCCGGCTCAGGCGCAGCCGGTCGGCCCCCTGGGATCGGTCGGCCTCGAGCCACTGGCTCCGATCCCGTCACTCGATGTCGAGCGCTACCTGGGCACCTGGAACCAGGTTGCCGCCGTGCCGCAGCCCTTCAACCTGATCTGTGCTCGTGACACGCAGGCGAACTACCAGATGATCGACGAGTCCAACATTCGCGTCGAGAACACCTGCACCACCTGGACCGGCCAGGAGAACCGCATCGTCGGTAACGCACGAGTCAACGACACCGTCACCAATGCCCAACTGCACGTGAGCTTCCCGGGCGTCCCCACGCAGGAGAGCCAGGAGGGGCCGACCAACTACATCGTGGCCTACATCGCCGACGACTACTCGTGGGCATTCGTCGGAAGCCCCACCCGCACGTCCGGATTCGTACTCAAGCGCACGCCCGACGTCAGCGTCGAGCAGTTCCGTGAGATCCGCGGTGTCGTCGAATCGTTGGGTTACGACTCGAACTTCATCACCACGACGCCCACCCCGGGCGGCGCGACAACGATTCAGCAGCTCTCGACGGTGTAGTGCGGCGGAGCCGCAGTGGTGCGGTTGGGTGCCCCCCCTGGGGCACGCGGGAGTGGAGCCCGCGGAACGACCCAGAGACAGAGCCGCACCACTGCTGGAGGCACTCAGCTCGCGGACAGGATCGAGATAGCGAAGATCAAGCTGTCTCCCGGTTCGATTCCTGCCTGCGGCTGACCGCTCGGGTAGCCGTCCGCCGCGGTCGCAGCAACGGCGACGGTCGAGCCGACAGTCTGCCCGGCGATGGCCTTCTGGAATCCCGCGACGACTCCGTCGAGCGGGAACTCGACCGGTGCACCCCGGTCGAAGCTGCTGTCGAAGGTTTCCCCGTTGCGTCCGTTGACGCCCATGTAGCAGACGGAGACCTCGGCGTCGGCTGCAACGACCGGTCCGTCTCCCTCGGCCAGGGTCTCCACCTGTGTCTCCGCGACGCTGAACGGTGCTTCGACGGTGACCGAGGGTGCTGCCGTCTCCGTAGATCCGACGACGGCGATGCTGCCGGTGTCTCCGTCCAGCGTCCAGTCTGGTGTGGCAGCGGCGTCGGGTTCCGCGGTGGGGCAGGTGCTCGCGGCTGTGGCACCGGTGCTTGCCGACGCCGAGGCCGACGGAGTGGAGGTCGCCGGGGACGAGGAGTCCGCATCCGAACTGCAGGCTCCCGCCAACAGGGCGAGCGAGGCGGAGGCGGCCAGGAACATGGTGCGGGTGTAGGAGTGATTCACCGCGCCCACGGTACAAGTACCGCCCCCGATGCCCGTCATACCGCAGCGCGAAGCACGTCTGCCACCGGGGTGGATGCGCGACCGATCAGGGACTGCAGGTCTCCGGAATCGGTGTCGAGTTCGCCGCGAGAAATGCCGGCGTCCGCGCTGGCCAACATCGTTGCCACGAAGTCGGGCAGTCCTGCGCCCTGGAGAATCGCGGCGTACTCGGACTCGGCGACGTCCTTGTAGGCGATCGACTTGCCGGAGATCTCGCTGATGACGGCGGCAAGCTCGGCGTAGGTGAGGCGTTCGTCGCCGCCGAGCTCGTAGATCTTTCCGCCCTGATCGTCGAGTGTCAGCACGGCGGCGGCCGCGGCGGCGAAGTCGACGCGAGACGCGGCGGCGAGCTTGCCGTTGCCTGCCGCGCCGAGGAGCACTCCGCCCTCGATGGTCTGCGCGAGGGAGCCGAGGTAGTTCTCCCAGTACCAGCCGTTGCGCAGAAACACAGCGGGGATCGGCGAGGCCGTCAGCCGCTCCTCGGTGGCCTTGTGCTCGGGCGCGAGGCTGATGCCGGAGGTGTCGGCGGCGAGCAGGCTCGTGTACGCGACGAGACCCACCCCCGCTGCCTCCGCTGCGTCGATGACGTTGGTGTGCTGCGCAATTCGCTGCCCGACCTCCGAACCCGAGACCAGCAGCAGCTTGTCCACGCCCGCGAACGCAGTCGTCAGGGCGGCCGAATCGGAGTAGTCGGCTACGCGCACCACCACACCGCGTTCGGCGAGCGTCGACGCCTTGTCCGCGTCGCGTACGACCGCCACGATGTCTGCGGGCGAGAGACCGCGTTCGATGAGTGCGTCGACGACGAGTCCGCCGAGGTTGCCCGTTGCTCCGGTTACCGCTGTGGTCATGATCGAGCTCCTGAGGTTGAGGTTTCAAGTTCCGCACCACTATGCACTTACTTTTCGTGCAGTGCAAGCAGAGCAATCACTGCTTCTGTTTCCACATGCGCTAGCATGGCGGTATGCCCGAACCCGCCGTGTCACTCGAAGCGTCCGTCTTCGCGCGGGACTGCGCGTCGAGACAGACCTTGCAGAACGCGACCAGCAGGTGGGGCGTCCTCGCACTCGCCGCGCTCACCGAAGGCGACTATCGATTCAACGCTCTGCGCCGACGCGTCGACGGCGTGAGCGAACGCATGCTCTCGCAGACCTTGCAGACTCTCGAACGCGACGGCCTCATCGTGCGTACCGTGCTCGAAACCATTCCGCCGAAGGTCGAGTACAGCCTCACCCCACTCGGACGCGACGTCGGTACCCGATTGACCGACCTCATCAAATTGATCGAGGGATCGATGCCGACCGTTCTCGAGTCGCGCGCCGAGCACGACGCTCGTTGATCATCCGGGGCGTTATCTCGGCGTTATGCTACCGAGATGGATTCGTGATTCCGATGACCTCTGACGGCGTTGCAACGGGGTAACACTCGGACGAAGGGAGTCGGGTCCCGAGCACGGTTGCCCGGCGACCGACACGATCGGCACACCGGTGCCGACGCACCGATCTCGGGAGGCATTCACCATGTTCCACACCAAGAGAATTGTCGGCGGCGCAGCAGCATTCGGATTCGCCTGTGCGTTCGCGGCACTGGTACCCGGCACCGCATCGGCCGCGCCGGTCGCCTGCACCACAGCACCCGGCGGGGTCGATGTCGCCACGATCGACGGAGGATCGCAGTGCGACAGCTCCGCCGACGTCGCGAGCGCGGCGGCCGGCTTCGGGCTGGAGGGTTGGGGCTCGGCCGAGGCCATGAACAACGCAGCCGCGCTTGCACTCGGACTGAGCGGTGGAACTGCCGTCGCCAACGGCAGTTTCGGCGGCGCGCCTGCAGCCATCGCGTTCGGCCCGGGTGCCGTCGCACAGAACACCGCAGCCGGCCTCGGGCTCTCGATCGCAGTGGCAGCGCCGGGCTCGACCATCACGCTCACCCCGACCGGTGCGGTGTGCAACGGTGCCGGCATTGCCGGCAGCTTCACCACCTTGCAGGGCTGCATCGGCTGACGTACGCCACGGGGGCGGACACGAGTGGGCGATATGGATGTCACGGGGGTCCGCGTGATCTACAGTCTCACTGACCGACACTCTCGGTCACCCACAGTCTCGGAACGCGGGCCGGCAACGGCCCGCTGAACAAGGAGTTCGACGGCAATGATGTCCTACCTGCTCTACGACGTTCTGCTCCCCCAACTCGGCCACGACGTCGCGTCGTACTGGGCACACCTGTTGGTCGTCGCCCCGATCTGAGTTCTCGGGTCCGATACGACGAAAGCATCCCCGCTCGGCCGCGCAGGCCGGGCGGGGATGCTTGGTTCGAAACCCTCCGAGTCAGACGGGTTGAGGCAACAGTCGTGTCAGCACGTCGGACAGGGTCACGACACCGACGCTGCGCGCCGGATCGTCCGCCGCCGCCGAACCGTCCACCACCAGAGCCAAGTGGTGCCGGGTCTCGCGCATCGACTGCAGGGCAACGTACACCGGAGTCGTCGCCTCGAGTGTGTACGCCGGACGCGTGATCTCCGCGAGGGTCTGCGGAGCGGTCAACGTATCGCGCACATGCACCACTCCCTTGACCACGTCGGCGTCGCTGACCAGGATCCGCAGATGCCCCGAACGACGCGACGCCTCACGCACGTCGTCGATGGTCGCCGTCGACGGCACCGACGTCGGCTTGCCGAACTGGCGCACCAGGTCGCCGACCGTCAGTTCCTGCAGTTCGAGCGCACTCGAGATCTGCGCCTGGTAGCTGGCGTCGAGAGCACCGACATTCACCGAGTGCTCCACCAACTGGCGAAGATCGTCGGCGTTCTGGCCCGTACCCACGGTGTCGGCCGGCTCGACGCCGACCCGACGCAGGCACCAGTTGGCCATGTTGTTCAGTGCCGTCAGAACCGGGCGGGTGACAAACATGAACCCGCGCATAGGAATTGCGAGCATCGTTGCCGACTTCTCCGGATGGGCGATGGCCCAGGACTTCGGAGCCATCTCACCGACCACCAGGTGCAGGAAGGTGACGACGATCAGCGCGAGCACGAAGCCGAGGACGTCGGCGAACCAGTACGGCAGGCCGCCGCTCTCGAACAGAGGCGTGAGCCAGTAGTGCACGGCCGGCTTGGTCGTCGCACCGAGGCCGAGGGTGCAGACGGTGATGCCCAGCTGGGAGCCGGCGAGCAGGACGGTCAGCTCGGACGAACTGCGCAGCGCTGCCCGCGCTGCCCGTGAATTGGGAGCGGCGTCTTCGAGTCGATGACGTTTGGCGGCCAACAGCGCGAACTCGACGGCCACGAAGAAAGCACTGGCAGCGATGAGGCCGATCGTGACGGCCAGGAAAACCCAGATGTTGCTCATCGGTGCACACTTTCCTTCGTCTCGGCCGACTCGTCGTCGTGCTCGGGGTCACGCTCGCCGAGCGTCAGGGTCAGCAGAGACGGGACGTGGCTGTCGATCTCCTCGATCTCGAGGATCACGAAGCGAACGGGGCTCTCCTCGTCGTTCGCCAGATCGGCGTTGTCCGGTGGTAGGTCCACTTCGATACGTTCACCGATGTCCGGCAGAGATCCGTTGTGCGCGATGGCGAAACCGGCGATGGTCTCGTAATCGCCCTCGGGCAGATCGATACCGATGGAGCGTTCGACCTCGTCGATGTGCACTTCACCGGCCATGGTCCAACTACCGTCGTCGGCACTGACCGGACTCGGATCGGACAGGTCGTCGTCGTGCTCGTCGGTGATCTCGCCGACCAGTTCCTCGGCCAGGTCCTCGATCGTGATGACGCCGGTCAGACCGCCGTATTCGTCGATGACGCAAGCCAATTGGTTCTTCGTCGAGCGCAACTCGCGCATCGCGTCGGGCAGGCTCTGGATCTCCGGAAGGATCAACGCGTCACGCGTGAGCTCCGAGATCGGCGTGGAGCCCGGCACCGTCGCGGCCAGTACGTCCGCGAGATGGACAACGCCGACGATGCCGTCGTCGTCGTCGAGCACCGGGTACCGAGAGTGTTCCTGGCCCATCAGGGCCGCGACCTCGGCGAGGGTGTCGGTATCGCGAACCGTCGCCGAACGTGAACGCGGAATCATCGCGTGTTCGACTGTGCGAGTAGGAAAGTCGAGGATGCGATCGAGCAGCGTCGACAACTCGTCGGGCAGATCGCCGGTCTCGCGTGAGTCCGAGACGATGTGCTCGAGGTCGCGCAGGCTGGCCGAATGCTCCACGTCGTGCACCGGCTCGATCTTGAGCGCCTTGAGCAACAGGTTGGACGACTGATCGAAGATGGTGATCAACCAGCCGAAGAGCTTGAGGTAGATGGTCGTCGAGAGCGACAGCCATCGGGCCACCGGCTCGGGACGAGCGATGGCGAAGTTCTTGGGAAACAGCTCGCCGAAGAGCATCTGCACGAACGTCGCGAACGTGATCGCGAGAACAGCACCCAGGCCGACACCGACTGCCGTCGGAACTCCGACCCCGCCCAGCATCGCGCCGAAGGACTGACCGATCAGCGGTTCGGCCACGTAGCCGACCAACAGGCCGGTGACCGTGATGCCCAACTGTGCACCGGACAGCATGAACGACGTGCGCTTGGTGACGGTCAAGGTGCGAGCGGCGACGGCGTCGCCGGCCTCGGCGCGAGCCTTGAGACGGGACCGGTCGACGGTCATGTACGCGAATTCCTGGGCTACGAAGTAGCCGGTCGCGACGGTGATGAGGAAAACGACGAGCAGGCCGAGCAGAAGAGTGAGCAGAACGCTCATTCGCCGGACACCGCCTCGCACGTAGTAGCCGTAGTGCGGGGAGCCGTGTCCGGCCCGGGTTTATCGCTGTCCATGATTCCTCGGGGTCGTGTGGTGTGAAGTTTGTCCGATACTACTCGGTCACGGCGCCTTCACCACCAGGACGGGCACCGGGCAGTCCAAGAGCACCCGCTGCACGGTGCTGCCCATCAAGAACTTGCCCACCGCGGAACGACGCTTGGAACCGATGACGACCATGCCCGCGCCGACGTCTGCGACGAGATCGACCAGAGCGCCCGCCGGGTCGCCGCCGTCCGGTTCGACGCGCACGGTCGTCGCCTTTCCGGGGAGGGCTCGCTCCACTTCCGCCTGAGCCGCGCTCTGGTCCTCCGCCGACACGGAATCGCGGTCCACCACGGACAATACGATCAGCTCGGCCTGACGCAGCTCGGCCTCGGCGGCACCACGTCGCAACGCTTCCTGCCCCTCGGGTGTGTTGCTCATCGCTACTGCCACTGCGCTCGCTACCGACACGGTGTCTCCCGTTGCTCGAATCCATCGAAGATCGTCCTCGATGTTGTGAACTGGACTAATCCGACAGACTGTATCTAACCTGACGCTGTGACACACCACACGAAAGGTTTCTGATGGCGATATCGCCCACACTGCTACGAACAGCCGGAGCCCTGGCGGTGGTGGGAGCGGTGACCGTTGCGGGAATCGATGCCGCCAACAGCGCCAGCGGCTCCGACGCACGCGCCAAGCTCACGTTGATCGCACCGGCCGCTGCGGGCGGCGGCTGGGATCTTGTCGCCCGTGAATCGCAGCAGGCACTGCGCAGCGACGGAATCGTCAACAACGCCCAGGTCGTCAACGTCCCCGGCGCAGGCGGCACCATCGGTCTGAGCCAGCTCGACAACCTCAGTGGGCAGCCCACCACTGTCATGATCACCGGCACCGTCATGCTCGGCGGTATCGCGATCAACAACTCCGAGACGACTTTGGCCGACACCGTCCCGATCGCAAAACTCGCCGAGGACTTCGAGGTGTTCGTCGTCCCGAAGGATTCACCGATCCAGAATCTCGAGGACATGATCGAGGCGTGGCGCGCCAACCCAGGAGGACTTCCGATCGGCGGCGGTTCGCTCGGCGGAATCGACCACATCGTCGCGGGTCAGTTGGCGCAGGAAGCCGACATCGACCCCGCCGCAATCAATTACATCGCCTACTCCGGTGGCGGTGAGGTACTCACATCATTACTGTCGAACACCGTAGGCGTTGCCGTCAGTGGCTTCAACGACTTCCGCGATCAGATCGAAGCCGGCAACGTGCGCGCGCTCGCCGTCGCCTCGCCCGAGCCGCTCGAGGGATTCGACGTGGACACCTTCATCGAGCAGGGTTACAACGTCGACCTGGTGAACTGGCGCGGAATCGTTGCGCCGCCGGGAATCTCGGACGAGGACCGGCAGACTCTCGTCGACATCGTCACCGAGATGGTCGAGACCGAGCAATGGGCGACGGCCGTCGAACGCAACCGCTGGAAGGAATCCGTCCTGACCGGAGACGAATTCGGCGAATTCCTCGAGGTCGAGCAGACACGCATCACCGGAATTCTCGAAGAGTTGGGGCTGGTATGACAACGACGACTACCGACACGGACGTGTCCCGATCGTTCTGGACGGGCCGCAGTGGACTGATCGTTCCCGCGCTGCTCGTCGCACTGGGAGCATTTCTGGTCTACGGAACCGTCACGATGGAGGTTCCATCGACCGCCACCTCCCCTGGCCCGCAGGTCTTTCCGGCCATCGTCGCGGGCGGCTGCTTCGTGGTCGCCCTGCTGGTCGCCATCCAACTGTTGGTCAAGCCCGAGGTGGTGGACCGCGGTGTCGACGAGGACGGCAAGCCACACACCGGTACCGTCAGCAACTGGCGCACCCTGTCGATCACCGTCGGATCGGTGGCGGTGTTCATCGCCCTCCTCGACCCGCTCGGCTGGGTTCTGGCAGGTGCGATCCTCTTCTGGGGCGTCTCGATCGGATTGGGCGGTCGCCGTTACGTGTTCGACGCGGCCGTCGCGCTGCTGGTCTCCAGCGCCATTCAGATCGCATTCTCCGCGGGCCTCGGCCTGACCCTGCCCGGCGGCGTTCTCGCCCAGATCTTCTGACGGAGCTGAATTTTCGATGGATTCATTGAGCAATCTTCTCGACGGGTTCGGCACCGCGCTGACTCCGATGAACCTGGTCTGGGTGTTCGTCGGCGCACTGCTCGGTACTGCCGTCGGCGTCCTACCCGGTCTCGGCTCGGCGATGGCGGTGGCACTGCTGCTGCCCGTCACGTTCACTCTCGACCCCACCGCCGCGCTGATCATGTTCGCCGGTGTGTATTTCGGCGGCCTGTTCGGCGATTCGATCTCCGGCATCCTGATGAACACCCCCGGCAACAGCACCGCGATCGCCGGGACCTTCGAGGGGCACCGGATGGCCAAGAACGGCCGAGCCCCACAGGCTTTGGCCACCTCGGCCATCGGCGCGTTCATCGGTGGCATCGTCGCCACGACCCTGGTGGTGTTCTTCGCTCCCACGCTCGCGTCGTTGGCGACCAACTTCGGTCCCGCCGAATACCTCGCCCTCGCTGTGTTCGCGTTCATCGCCACCTCGGCCGTGGTCTCGGACTCGGCGCTCAAGGGCCTGACCGCACTGCTGATCGGCCTCACCCTGGCCGTGATCGGCATCGACGGTCCCTCGGGCGCTTCACGATTCACGTTCGAGGTACCTGCCCTGTTCGACGGCATTCACATCGTCGTCATCACCGTCGCGATGCTCGCGCTCGGTGAGGTCATCCACATCGCATCCAAGATCGGTCGGCCCGAGGATCGCAGCCTGATCAAGTCGCAGGGACGTCCGTGGCTGAGCAAGGCCGAGTTCCGCGACGCGATGCCGGCCTGGTTGCGCGGCACGGCATTCGGTGTGCCGTTCGGTGTGATCCCCGCGGGCGGTGCCGAAGTACCGAGCTTCCTGGCGTACGGCACCGAGCGCAGGCTCGATCGCAAGCGCGAGAAGCCGATGTTCGGTAAGGGTGCCATCCGCGGTGTCGCCGGACCGGAGGCCGCCGGAAACTCCACGGCAGGAACGGCAATGGGAGCGCTACTGGCTCTGGGTCTGCCGACGTCGGCGACGGCGGCCATCATGTTGGCTGCCTTCCAGCAGTACGGCATGCAGCCCGGGCCCCTGTTGTTCGAGCGCAGCGGCGACATCGTCTGGGCCCTGCTGGCCAGCCTGTTCGTGGCGATGATCGTGCTGCTGATCCTCAACCTGCCGTTCGCACCGTTGTGGGCGCAGCTGCTGAAGATCCCGAAGAACTACCTCTACGCCGGCATCTCGGTGTTCGCCGCCCTCGGCGTCTATGCGTCGAGTGCGTCGATCGTGGACCTGATCTTCATGCTCGGGCTCGGCATCGTCGGATTCATGATGCGCCGCTACGACATTCCGTTGGCACCGGTGTTGATCGCGGTGATCCTCGGCCCGCTGGCCGAGGAGTCGCTCCGACGCGCACTGGCCGTCAGCGAGGGCGACCCGTCGATCCTCGTCGGCAGCGCGATCACCATCGTGCTGTACGCACTGATGATCATCGCCGTGGTGTTCTCGATCGTCAGCAAGGTCCGAGCCCGCAAGACCGCGGACTTCTGAGTGCGCTCCGCGCAGTGGTGTGTTCAAGTGCCCCCTGGGGCACTTGAACACACCACTGCCGCTAGGCACTGAACGCTGGGTAATCCGTGTAGCCCTTGGCACCGTCGGTGTAGAAGGTGCTCGGATCCGGCTCGTTCAACGGCAGATCCTCGCGCCAGCGGTATGCGAGATCGGGGTTGGCGATCGCTGGACGGCCGACGACGACGGCGTCACCGACGCCGTTGTCGAGCAGCGACAGAGCCTCGTCGCGGTTGGTGATCTCACCGAAACCACTGTTGACCAGTACGGCACCACCGAAGGCCTGCCGCAGATCCTGAACCAGCTCGCCCGCCGGATCCTTGTGCAGCACACTGAGATACGCCAGACCCAGCGGTGCGATCCGGTCGACCAACGCACGGTAGGTGGCCCGCACGTCCGCGGCGTCCGTCTCGAGCGCATCCTGAATGTTGTGCGAGGGTGAGATTCGAATGCCCACCTTGCCCGCGCCCAGAGCTGCGACCACTGCCTCGACGACCTCGGCGACGAAGCGCGCACGGTTCTCGGGCGAGCCGCCGTACTTGTCGTCTCGCTGGTTCGATGCCGGTGAGAGAAATTCGTGCAACAGGTATCCGTTGGCACCGTGAATCTCGACACCGTCCATGCCGGCAGCGATCGCATTCTTCGACGCCTGCACGAAGTCCTCGATCACCGAAGGCAGCTCGTTCTCACGCAACGCCCGCGGGGTGGGGTACGGCTTCTTGCCCTCATAGGTGTGGGTCTCCCCCTCGATGGCGATGGCACTGGGTCCGACGACCTCACGGCCACCTGTCGTCGCCTCGTGAGTCACGCGACCGGCGTGCATGACCTGAGCGACGATCAAGCCGCCATCGGCGTGCACTGCGTCGGCGACGTTGCGCCAACCCTCGATCTGCTCGTCCGTGACCAGACCGGGCTGACCGGGGAAGCCCTGGCCTGCATGGCTCGGGTAGGTGCCTTCACTGACGATGAGCCCCAAAGATGCCCGCTGCTTGTAGTGCTCGACCACCATCGGGCCCGGCACGCCGTCCTTGCCGGACCGCACCCGAGTCAACGGGGCCATCACCAGCCGATTGTCGAGCTTCAGGTCACCGATCGCCAACGGGGTGAACAACTTCATGGATCTCTCTCCTTACGAGTGCGTGCACAATCTTTGCCACTGACCACTCGAACGATCGAGATCCATGAAGCTATTCCGATCCGAGACATTGCTCACGCAATTACAGGATGTACAGCATCTCCTGATACGTCGGCAGCGGCCACAGATCGTCGGCCACCATCGCCTCGAGCGTGTCCGACGCAGAGCGGACGGCAGCCATGGCGGGCAGCAGTTCGTCCTTGGCGTGCGTGGCCTCGGCCAGAGCGTCGCCACCCGGGTCGGCTTCCAGCGCGCCCTTCAATGTCGCCAACGCTGCCCGCAGCTCCGACAGTGGAGCCGAGACCGCCTGCAGCGCAGTCATGTCCACGTCGTCGACGCCCGCGCCCTTGAGCGCGCTGACGTTCTGCGCCAGCTCGGTCTGGTAGCGCACCGCCGCGGGCAGGATGGACGTCTGGCCCATCTCCAGCGTCAACCGCGCCTCGACGAACACCGTCAACGCGTACTGCTCGAGCCCGATCTCGTAGCGCGAGTGCATCTCTCGGTGGTTGAAGACCTTGTACTTCTCGAACAGTTCCATGGCCGAGTCCGAGATCAGCTCGGGCAACGCGTCGAGCGTCGTGCGCAGGTTCGGTAGCCCGCGCGCCTCGGCCTCGATCTGCCAGTTGTCGGAGTAGCCGTCGCCGTTGAACACCACCGCGCCGTGCTCGGTGATGATCTCCGTCAGGAGGTTCTGCACGGCGGTGTCGAAGTCGGTGCCCTCGGCGACGGCCGCTTCGAGGTTGGTCGCCATGTAATCCAATGCCTCGGCCATGATCGTGTTGATCGTGACCATCGGGCCGTTGACGGTCTGCATCGAACCGGGGGCGCGGAACTCGAACCTGTTGCCGGTGAACGCGAACGGGCTGGTTCGGTTGCGATCGCCGGGATCGGTGGGCAGCACGGGCAGGGTGTCGGCACCGATCATCATGGTGCCCTTGCCCTTCGACGACGTGGCCGCGCCCTTGGCGATCTGATCGAACACGTCGGCGAGCTGATCGCCGAGGAAGATCGAGATGATCGCGGGCGGAGCCTCGTTGGCACCGAGGCGGTGATCGTTGGTCGCCGACGCCACCGATGCGCGCAGCAGGCCGCCGTACTTGTGTACCGCGCGGATGACGGCGGCACAGAAGACGAGGAACTGCGCGTTGTCGTGCGGATTGTCGCCGGGCACCAGGAGCGATCCCAGGTCGGAGTTGCCGAGCGAGAAGTTGACGTGCTTGCCCGAGCCGTTGACGCCCTCGAATGGCTTCTCGTGGAACAGGCACTCCATGCCGTGCTTCTTGGCGATCGTCTTGAACGTCGTCATCAGCAGTTGCTGGTGATCGGCCGCGATGTTGCCGCGCTCGAACATCGGGGCGATCTCGAACTGTCCGGGTGCGACCTCGTTGTGCCTGGTCTTGGCCGGGATACCGAGCTTGAACAGCTCCCGCTCGGTGTCCATCATGAAGCCGAGGACGCGCTCGGGGATGGCACCGAAGTAGTGGTCGTCGAATTCCTGACCCTTGGGCGGCTTCGAGCCGAACAGGGTGCGACCGGCATTGAGCAGGTCGGGACGGGCCAGGAAGAAGTGCCGGTCGACGAGAAAGTACTCCTGCTCCGGGCCACAGAACGAGACGATGTTCTCGATGTTCTCGTGCCCGAACAGCTTCAGGATGCGCTCTGCGTGTCCGCCCATCGCCTGCTGGCTGCGCAGCAGCGGCGTCTTGTGGTCGAGGGCTTCACCGGCCATCGAGACGAACACCGTCGGAATGCAGAGGGTGTTGCCGTTCGGGTTCTCGAGCACGTACGCCGGGCTGGTGACGTCCCAGCCGGTGTATCCGCGGGCCTCGAACGTGTTGCGCAGGCCGCCGTTGGGGAAGCTGGAGGCGTCGGGCTCGCCCTGGATCAGCGTCTTGCCCGCGAATTCTGCGAGTGCGCTGCCGTCACCGACCGGGTCGAAGAAGCTGTCGTGCTTCTCGGCCGTCAATCCGGTGAGGGGGTAGAAGACGTGCGCGTAGTGCGTCGCACCCTTTTCGAGAGCCCAGTCCTTCATCGCCGACGCCACCGCGTCGGCAACCATCGGGTCGAGCTTCTTGCCTTTGTCGATCGTCGCCATCACCGACTTGAAGACCGATTTGGGCAGACGCTTCTGCATGACGACCTTGCTGAAGACGTTCTCACCGAAGATCTCGCCCGGCTTCTCGTCTCCGACGAAGCTGACCGCAGGCGGTACATACGCCTCGACGTCTTTGATCGCCTGCAGGCGTACGGTATTTCCACTCATGGCTACCCCTTGACAAGGTGCTGCTCCGCACCTGGATTGTGCGGAGTCCGACCCGGCGACTGTACGAATGCCTCGTGGCGGTGGTGTTTCGTCGCTGTGTCCACTGCAATGCAAAACCGCGATCGGAGTTTCTTTCCACGCAGACGGGGGTAAGTCCGTAGCCAGCGTAAACAACCGAAAGCGAGCCCCGTGACCGACCAGCTGACCGTCCGCCGCGTGATCGACGCTCCCCCCGCCTCGGTGTTCACCGCCCTGGCCAACCCCGAGGTCCAGGCCGCGGTCGACGGCTCGGAGATGCTGCGCGGGGCAATCGACCCGACGCCGCTGCGTGCGGTCGGCGATACCTTTGCGATGGACATGTATCAGCCGCAGCTCGGCGAGTACGTCATGGAGAACACCGTCTTCGTCTTCGAGCAGGACCGGCGTATCGGTTGGATTCCCCGCCGTCAGGGCATGGAGCCTCGCGGCACGCGGTGGTCCTGGGAGCTCGACGCGGTCTCCGAGGGTCGCACCGCGCTGACTCAGGTCTACGACTGGTCTCGTGTCACCGATCCGGAGTTTCGGAAGATGGCCGGATTTCCACGGGTGACCGAGGACCAGATAGTCGGCACCATGCGCAGGCTCGCCGAGCACCTCGGCGTCCCACTCGAAGACTGATCCGCACAGAAAGAGAGAGCGTCATGGTCGACGTCACCAGAACATTCACCGCCGCAGTCGCGATCGAGAAGGCCGCAGCCTTTCTTCGAGATTTCTCCAACGCGACGGCATGGGATCCCGGGACACAGAGCTGCACACAGGTTTCCGACGGCCCGGTCGCCGTCGGTACGCAGTGGCACAACGTTTCGAAACTGTTCGGGATCACCACCGAACTGACCTACACGTTGGTCACCGACGAACCGACACACATCGTGTTCGAGGGAGAGAACAAGACGGCCACCAGCGTCGACGACATCACGCTGACTTCCGAAGGACCGCACTCGACCCGAATCGACTACCACGCGAAGGTCGAATTCAACGGTGCAGCCAAGGTAGCCGGCCCGTTCCTGAAAGCCGGATTCGAGGCGAAAGTCGCTCCGGAGACGGTGGAGAAGATGACCGAGGCGCTCGAGCGGCTGAACTGACCGCTTACTTGCGCGCGACGATCGTGAAGTTGTCGGCCGAGCTCGCCACGGCGTCGGGTGCCACGATCGAACCGTCGTCGGCGAAGATCTCCACGATCGTGAACCCGGCACCCGTCACCAGCGATCGCACGTCCGACACCGTGGTGAAGTGCATGAACAGCGCGAAATCGTGTGCAGCGAGTGGAGCGATGGCCCATGATCCCCGATCGTCGACGCGGGATTTGGCCGACCACCAATTGCGCACGCTGCGAACGACACCGGCAGGATCGAGCAGCCTCCGCCCGATGGCCGTCACCGCCCGTTTCGGCGAGAAGCTGAACCGCTGCGTCGGCCTGCTCAGCTGAAACGGCTTCTCCCCGAACGACGGTCCGTTGCGGTTGAGGGTGGAGAACACCAACACTCCGGAATTCGCCAGCAGTCGGCCGAATTCTGCGAGTACCTGGCCGCGCTCCTCGTGGGTGACGGTGTCTATTCCGTTGTTGCTGAACACGATCAGGCCGAACTCGCCGTCGGTGAACGCCGTCAGATTGCGCGCGTCGGCCACATGCGCCTGCAGGTCAGGGAAATTTCGGCGGAACGCATCGATCATGTTGGGCGCGTAGTCGATCGCAACATAGTGATCGCTCACGAGTCGGAGCAGGGCCGTCGTTCGCCCACTGCCGACGCCGACGTCCAGCACCGGCGTTCCGCGCGCAACCGAGGCGGCAGCGACCAGCGCTGCGGCCTCCCCACGGTCGAGAAATCCATCGGTGGGGCCGGCGTACTCCACATAGGCCGCGGCCACCCGAGCACTGTCGAACACATCCCGATTGTGGTCTGTGGACACGCCGATCACCCCTTCCTCCCTGACCGCTGCCACCCGCGCCTCGCCCCGGAATCAGACGGTACCGGCGAACCCTGAGGTGCGCCTGAGGCCGAATACCCGCCGAGTGTGGCCTCCGCCACCACCGACGGCGACACACGAAGCATGAACTCGGGCCGCGTACCGTCGGCGACTTCTCCGCCCTCGACCGATCCCCCCATTCGGGGGTATTCGCGGGGTGACTCGGGTCACTACCGTTCGTCGCACTCGGTATCGCGCATTCACCCGATACCCGACAAAACGGAGGAACCATGACCACTGTCTCACCCGACGACCCGGGTGTGTCCGCACCGTCGTCACCTGCGGTGCAGACCAAGACCAGTGTTCGACGGGTCGCCGTCGCCAGCGGTATCGGCACGACGATCGAGTTCTACGACTTCTTCATCTACGGCACCGCTGCCGCGCTGGTCTTCCCGACGATCTTCTTCCCGGCCCTCGGATCCACGGCAGGCACCGTGGCCTCGTTCGCGACGTTCGCGGTCGCGTTCATCGCCAGGCCCGTCGGCGCAGTCCTGTTCGGGCACTTCGGCGACCGCATCGGTCGCAAGAAGACCCTGATCTCGACGCTGCTGTTGATGGGGGTGTCCACGTTCGCGATCGGTCTGCTGCCCGGCGCGGAGACCATCGGCGTCGCGGCCCCGATCATCCTGGTGCTACTGAGGTTCGGGCAAGGGTTCGCGGTCGGCGGAGAATGGGCAGGCGCGACCCTGCTCACGGCCGAGTACGCACCGCCCGGTAAACGCGGCTTCTACGCCATGTTCCCCCAGCTCGGACCGTCGGCCGCCTTCATCTTCTCCAGCGCGACATTCCTCGCGACCGGTCTGCTGCTCGGCGATACCAACGAGACGTTCCTGAACTACGGCTGGCGAATCCCGTTCCTGCTCAGCGCCGTTCTGGTGCTCATCGGCCTGTACATGCGGTTGGCCATCGAGGAGACCCCGGTCTTTCGCGCCAACAAGCTCGCCGAGGAGCAGGCACCGGCGAATGCGGCCCCGACGAAACTGCCGATCTTCGACGCCTGGCGCATTCAGAAGCGTGAGATCCTGACTGCTGCAGGCGCATTGGCGTCGCTGTTCGCCTTCTTCTACATGGGGACCGCGTACCTGACGAGCTACGGCACCAAGACACTCGGGTTCGACCGTCCATTCGTGTTGGTCACCGGCATCGGTGCCGCGGTCATCTTCGGAATCGCCATCGGGGTCTCGGCGACCTACTCCGATCGTGTCGGTCGACGGCGAGTGATCATGGGTGCGTGCATCATTGCGATCCCCTGGTCGATCGCGCTGTTCCCGATTCTCGACACGGGTTCGTCTGCGGCGTTCGTCATCGGCATGTGCGTCACGCTCGCCATCTTCGGAGTTGCCTACGGACCGACCGGGGCCCTGCTCCCGGAGCTGTTCCAGACCCGATTCCGCTATACCGGAGCAGGTTTGGGCTACAACCTCGCCGGCGTTCTCGGTGGCGCGATTCCGCCGATGCTGGCCGCTCCGCTCACGGCCGCGTTCGGCAGCATCTCGATCGGCGTGATGCTGGCTCTGCTGTCGGTGTTGAGCCTGGTCTGCACCAAGAGGCTCATCGAGACCAAGGATGTCGACATGGCGTGATCATCCTTCGAAACCGCAACCGCGGCCATCCTTTTCGGGATGGCCGCGGTTGCGGTGTATCAGGTCGAGAAAGAGATCGATCAGTCGTCGCCACGGGGCGGCGGCTGAACGTCGACGCCGCCGGAGTTGTGCTCCGGTCCGGCCGCAGGATGCCCTGCCGGCACGCGACCGCGAGTCTTCGCGGCCTCGCTGTCCTTGGTGGCACCCTCGGCGAACTTGCGACGCCAGCTCTCCTCGGGACGGTAGGGGCCCGGCTTCGGCCGAACCTTGCCGCCCGGGAACGCCAGCCGCGCGATGGTCCGCTGGACCATGCCCCACTGCTGAAAGAACGGTCCGGTGTTGTACGGCAATTCGTAGCGCTCGCAGATGTCCTTGATCTTCGGCGCGACGTCCGAGTACCGGGTGCTGGGCATATCCGGGTACAGGTGGTGTTCCACCTGGTAGCTCAGGTTGCCACTCATCAGGTGGAAGAGCGGTCCGCCGTCGATGTTCGCGGCACCGACCAACTGACGGACGTACCAGCCGCCGCGGGTCTCGTTCTCGACCTCTTCCTGGCTGAAGGTGTAGGCCTGATCCGGGAAGTGACCGCAGAAGATGATGGCATTCGACCAGACGTTACGAATAATGTTGGCGGTGAAGTTCGCGGCGACCGTCGACAGGAACGTGCTCTCGACGCCACTGAGCCGGCTGTCCAGCAATGCTGCCGTGCGACGGTTCTTCCCGAAGCGGGTGGAGCTTCGCAGCTTGGACGCCAGCCGAGACCTCTTGCTCTCCGGCACACGGCCACCCGACGCCAGCTGCGCCAACGCGAACGCACCGGCACTGATCAGGGGCCAACCTACGTAATCCTTGACGAACTGCTTGCGTGCCTTGACGCCGATCCCTTTGAGGTCCTCGACGAGATCCTTGACCGGCTTCTCGCCACGACGGATGGCCTCGATGTCGAGATCGTGCAGGGCCACGCCCCACTCGAAGAAGGCCATCAGCAGAACGTTGTAGAACGGCTGGGCCAGGTAGACGGGACTCCACTTCTGACGTGGGTCGATACGCATGATCTCGTAGCCGAGATCCTTGTCCTTGCCGCGGATGTTGGTGTACGTGTGGTGCACGTAGTTGTGGGAGTGCTTCCACGAGTTGGCAGTGGACGCGGTATCCCAGTCCCACACCGACGAGTGGATTTCCGGATCGTTCATCCAGTCCCACTGGCCGTGCATGACGTTGTGGCCGATCTCCATGTTCTCGAGAATCTTGGCGATTCCGAGGCATGCGGTGCCGGCCAGCCAGGCCGGCTTGCTGGTGGAACCGAGCAACAGCACGCGTCCGGCGACAAGCAGCTGACGCTGGGCCGCGATCACCGAAGTGATGTACTTTCGGTCCTTCTCACCGAGGCTGGCATACACCTCGTCGTGGATGGCGTCGAATTCCTTGGCGAGCTCGGCAATGGTCTCGTCACTCAGGTGCGCCAGCGGGTTCACCGGCTCATCGGTGTCGGTGACGCGCCTGGTGGTTTCGTCGATAGACATACATTCCCCTGTTCGAGTGGAAGATCAGAGTTCGATTTCGATGTCGCCCTCAGCGGTGTTGACACAGATCCGAACCGCTTGCCCCGTAGGTTCGGAGATATCCCCGTTACGTAGGTCACGTAAACGCCCCTTTTTCAGGGTACCTACACAGGTATGACAGATGCCGATGCGACAACCGAACGTCAGGTCCAGTCCGGCATCCTCTCCTGCTGCGAGAATCGTTGTGCCACCGTCGCATTCGACGTCCTTCTTGCTGTTCAGGAACTTGACGACGCCGCCTTCGCCTGCATCGTCTCCGCCGCCGATGACGGGCTGGAAACTTTCGTGATGAAACTTGTCGTAATCACCCTGGTCTTTCCAATACGAGCGCAAATCGTCGAGATGTTCACCCGGACCGGAGCAGAATGCTTCGCGCTCACGCCAATCCGGAACCAACTCGTCCAATTCGGACGCCTTCATTCGACCTTCGTCGCTGGTGATCCGCAGCTTCACCGTCAGCCCGTCGTGCTTGGCTTCGAGTTCGTCGAGGGTGTCGGCGAACATCAACTGCTCACGGTTGTGCACCGAGTGCACAACCACGGCGTCGGTCACCTGATCGTGGTGGTCGAGGGCGCGAAGCATACTGATGATCGGCGTGATGCCGCTGCCTGCGCTGATGAACACCATCTTGTCCGGAACCGGACTCGGCAGAGTGAATTCACCCTCCACCTCGCTGAGGCGCACGATATCGCCGGTTCTGATGGTGCCCACCAGATACGGCGAGACAGTGCCCGACGGCACCAGCTTGGGGCTGACGCTGACGAGTCCGTCCACCGGATCCGGATCGGATGTCAGCGAATACGCCCGCCAGTGGTACCGACCGTCGATCAGTACTCCGAGTCGAACGTACTGGCCGGGCGTATGGCCCTGCCACTCGAAACCGGGACGGATGTACACCGAGACGGCTTCCGATCCCTCGGGAACCACCCGCTCGACCTTCCCCCGAAGTTCGCGAGTCGTCCACAGCGGATTGATCATCGACAGGTAGTCGTCGGGTCGGAGCGGATTGAACAGAGACCGGACTGCGCGCAGCATCGTCCGTCTCACAAAAGAAACCTGGGGCTTGGCCCCCCGTTCAGCCATACTCAACGGTAACTCCGAGAAGCTCGCCGTGCGTACGAATCGGTCAGACTCGAATGAGACTGCTACACAAGGTGAACAGAACGGGCGTCACCAACGGTCAGCGCGCTCGCGAGACTCGATCACCGAGAGCGGCGCTCACTTTGCCGTACCAACCGAGCGGACGCGCCGGACCTCGCGTCGGGACGTCCGCGAGCAACGCCTCGGCGGTTTCCTCCGCGTCGATCTTGTTGTCGCCGATGCCGCCGGTGGCCCCTCGCTTGGCCCATCCGACGACGTAACACCCGGGAACGGGAGTGCCGTCGGCGGCGGTGATTCGACCGCCCTCGTTGCGAACGGTGCCGGTGATGTCGTCGAACGGGATGCCCGGCGACGGAGTTCCGCGATAACCGATGGCGAGCAGCACCAGCTCGGTCGACACAGTGACCGCGTGTTCACCCACCCCCACGTCGATGGACTCCACCGAGCCCTGGCCGTGCAGGGCGGATGGTGCCCGCCCGAATGCGAAAACGATGCGACGCCCTGGCGCGCGAGAGCCGAGATCGACGCGCCGGGCTCCTGCCAGCGCAGAGGCCGAGGACGAGATCGGCAGTCTGTCGATGGCGTCGACGATTCCGTCCGGTCCGGCCACCACGACGTCGACGTCCGAGCGATCGACCAGAGCCTTGCACTCGGAGCGCGTGAACGCCGCGAACTCCGGGCCACGGCGGGCGAGCACGACTACCTCGGCCACTCTGTTTCGACGCAGCTCGGCCAAGGCATGGGGCGCGATCTCGGTCCCGTCGAGCTGGTTCGGGTCGGCCGTGAGGATGCGGGCCGCATCGAGCGCGACGTTCCCGTTTCCGATGACGGTCACCCGCTCGACCCCGGTGAGGTCGATCGCATCGGCGGGAACGTCGGGATGGCCGGTGTACCAACCCACCAGGGTGCGCGCACTGACGGATCCATCGAGGTCGATGCCGGGAATCTCGAGGGCTCGGTCCTTGTCGGCGCCGACGGCGTAGACGACCGAGTCGAACTTTCGGGCCAGTTCGACGTGATCGACGTCCTTACCGACCTCGACGCCAAGCTTCATCGTCACTCGTGGATGCACGAAGATCCCGCGGAAGTGCTCGCTGATGCGTCGGGTGCCGAGGTGATCGGGAGCGACACCGAACCGGGCCAGGCCTCCCGCTACGGGCAACCGGTCGTAGAACGTGACGGTGGTGCCGGGCACTCGCAGCAGCGCCTGGGCGGTGTAGCAGGCGGCCGGCCCGGTCCCGACGATGGCGATGTCGATCGGCGGTAGGTCGTTGACCGTTGCCACCGGGAACCGAGGCGCGCCCCACTCCGCCACAGCCGGCTTGTCCTTGTAGTAGTCGGCATTGATGTCGGCGTAGATCTGCTGATCGGGCGTCAATCGCGAGACGCGAGTGATCGCGTCCACCGGGCACGCGTCGGCACAGGCCCCACAGTCGATGCACGAGCGCGGATCGATGTAGAGCAACTCCGTCTTACCGAAATCCGGCTCGTCGGGCGTGGGATGAATGCAGTTGACCGGGCACACCGACAGGCATGATGCGTCGTTGCAACAGTTCTGCGTGATCGCGAACGGCATGGGTTTCTCAGATGTCCTTCACGGCCTCGAAAAGAGTGGTCAGAGCATGTGCAGACGACGGTAGATCATCTCGGCCGGCTTGGTGACCAAACCGCAGTCGAGAAGAAATGCCATCAGGTGCTCGCTCGAGGTGCGCATCATCGTGTGGTGGTGGGCGTTGTTCTTCGCTTCCTTCACCGCACGGTCGACATCGAGGCCCGCTGCTGCGTAGACCTCCTTGTTGACCATGTTGGACACGATCATGCGAGCGGCGATCGCGACGACGAGCGCACTGGCCTTGCGGCGCGCCGGGCTCTTCTCGGCGATCTCCTCACGCATCTGTGCGCGTGCGAACGTCATGTGCCGCGATTCCTCGACGACGTGGATCTTGCTGGTGGTACGCACCAGCGGCAGCACGTTCTCGCCGCGCATCCAGTCGCGCTGCATGACGTCGAGCACCTCTTCGGCGACGAGGATGCCACCGTAGGCGACCTCGGCGGAGGCGAGAGCCTTGAAGCCACGACCGAGCTCGATGCTCGACCGGCGCGGCAGGTAGGCCTTGATGCCCATCTTCTGGCAGGCGCGAGCGAACATGATCGAGTGACGGCACTCGTCGGCGATCTCGGTGAGCGCGAACTGGAAGTCCGAGTTGGACGAGTCCTTGCAGTACTGATCGCGCAGGACCATCTGCTGCAGGATCATCTCGAACCAGATGCCGGTGCTCATGATCGAGCAGACCTCGTGGCGGGTGAGCGTGATGCGCTGTTCCTCGCTCATCTCGTCCCACAGCTTCGTGCCGTAGAGGGTGCTCCACTCCGGGTTGAGTCCGTAGAGGGAGGGATCCAGATCGGCCTCCCAGTCGACCTCCTCGGACGGGTCGTACGACAGCTGGGCGGCGGAATCGAGCAAACGAGCGGAAACGTCTTCGGGCTCGAGGACGTCGTTCCTGGAGAGTGTGCTGGTCATCGCCGTCGTTCCTTTCATCGTCGAACAGGAGTGATTAACTGTTACGGAGATTACCAGGTACTTGCCGACACAGATAGTCACTCGCGCGGAATATCCTCGATTTTTTTCGGGCACCTGGAGTGCGAGCGACCACAGAACGGAGATTCACCGGTGATCGAAGCTCTACGGTCCGCCCTCGACCGCACACCCATGCGTCTGTACGCGGTGGGAATGGTGTCGGCCAACGCCATCGGTGCAGTCATCGTGTTCGTGCTGGCGCGCTTCATCCTGCCGCTGCCGGTCGGTTCGGAAGAGATCCTCTCCCACCGCAACTACCTGGCGTTCTTCGTGTATCTGCCGGTTGCGATCGGCATCGGCATCGCGCTCGGACTCCGCGTCGCAGCACCTCTGGTGCGGTGGCTGCACACCGGCGGTATGCCCTCGGACGAGACCGCGATCGCCGTCGTCCGACTGCCTCTGCGCCAACTCGGCGTCCATGTACTGCTGTGGGCGCTCGGCGTCGCAGTGTTCGTCGGGGTCAATGCGTCGGCCGGCGCTGCGCTGTCGATCATCGTGGCGATAGCCGTCAGCTTCGGCGGGTTGGCCACCTGCTCACTGGGCTATCTGGTGGCCGAGCGCACTCTCCGGCCGATCACCGCGGCAGTGATGGAGGTCAGTGCGGTCACCGACGCGGCCGCACTCGGTGTTCGGCTTCGCGTCGTCCTGATCTGGGTCCTGAGCACGGCCATTCCCATCCTCGGACTTGGCCTCATCGGACTCGGCAGACTGATCGATACCGTCATTCCCCCGGACGTCGACCTGTCTCCCGCAATGGTCTCCCTGTCGGCCATCGCCCTCGTCGTCGGATTCGGCGGCATGTTTCTCGTCGGTCGTTCCGTATCCGATCCGCTGCAGCAGGTGAGCTCGGCCATGCAGCGCGTCGAGGCCGGAGCCACCGACACCCGTGTGGACGTCTACGACGCCTCCGAGATCGGCAGACTGCAGAACGGGTTCAACAAGATGGTCGTCGGACTCGACGAACGTGAGCGGCTCCGCTCACTGTTCGGTCGCCACGTCGGCCAGGACGTTGCTCAACGCGCACTCGCGAGCGCACCCCGCCTCGGCGGCGAGAACCGGACGGTGGCGGTCCTGTTCATCGATCTGGTGGGTTCGACGGCACTGGCCGAACGTGAATCGGCCGAGACCGTGGTGGATCTGCTCAATCGATTCTTTGCGGTCGTCGTCGAGCACGGCGAACGCGGCGGCGGATTCGTCAACAAGTTCGAGGGCGACGCGGTGCTGCTCATCTTCGGCGCTCCGGTCGATCACCCGGACCCGGCGACCGCCGCACTGCGCACCGCGCGCACCCTGGCGACCGCACTCGCCACCGACGGCGACTACGAGATAGGCATCGGAGTCACGTACGGAACGGTCATCGCAGGCAACATCGGCGCCGAGTCTCGTTTCGAGTACACCGTCATCGGCGACACCGTGAACCAGGCCGCCCGGCTCACCGATCTGGCGAAGGACGACCCGAACACCGACGTGCTCACGTCGTCGATCGTGCTCGATCACGCATCCCCCGACGAACGCTCGTATTGGAAGACGGGCGAGGCGGTCACACTGCGCGGCCGCTCGACACCGACCACTCTGGCCGCACCCGTGCGTCACCGCTGACATCCGACCGTTCCGCCGAGAAATTCGAAGGTTTCCAATTCGGTGCCGATGGGGCATACCCCCCGAACCAACTCACCCCATCGCGCATGCGCGAGACGTTGACCGATACAACGTCTCTCGCTCCGAAAGGCATCCATGTCCGCAATTCTGTTCGGCTCGATCAGCACTCTCGTCGACACGTCCGAACTGCAGCGCCGCTCGTTCAACGAGGCGTTCGCTGCACACGACCTGAACTGGAACTGGTCTCGCGAGGACTACCGCGCCATGCTCGGATCCAACGGTGGTGCCAACCGCATCAGTGAGTACGCGTCCGAGACCGGCACCGAGGTGGACGCAGCCGCCGTGCACGCCACCAAGTCCGAGATCTTCCAGCGTCTGATCGGCGAATCCGACGTCGAGACCAGGCCAGGCGTGGCCGACACGATCGACTCGGCCAAGGCCAACGGCCTCAAGGTCGGCTTCGTGACGACGACCTCGCGAGAGAACATCGACGCGCTGCTGGCCGCTCTGTCTCCCGAGCTGACCGCAGATTCGTTCGACATCATCGTCGATGCGACCTCGGTCGAGCCAGGAAAGCCCGATCCCGCCTCGTACGAATACGCCTTGAAGACGCTGGGAGAGAACGCGTCCGACAGCGTGGCCATCGAGGACAACGCAGGCGGCGTCCAGGCAGCAGCAGCCGCGGGCATCACCTGCGTTGCATTCCCCAACGAGAACACCGCGGGCACCGAATTCGGCTCGGCCGCCGAGACGGTCGATGCACTCGATCCCGAGCGCCTCCGAGCTCTGCTCTCAGTCTGACCTTCCATCCAATCCTCCAGGAGTAACCAGTGAGCAATCTTCAGGCCCAGGTCGTCGCCGGGGACAGGTCGTTTCGTGTCGAAGGATACGAGCGGATCGAATACGACCTGATCTATGTCGACGGGGTGTTCGCACTCGAGAACACCGAATTGGCCGACAGCTACCGGCCGTACGGTCGCGCGCTGATGGTCGTCGACGAATCGGTCCACGAGATCTACGGCGACCGGATCAGCGCGTATTTCGATCACCACGACATCGCCCTGACGGTCGTTCCGGTTCAGATCGCGGAGACCGCGAAGTCGCTGGAGACATTCGAGCGCATCGTGGGAGAGTTCGATGCGTTCGGCCTGGTCCGCACCGAGCCGGTACTGGTGGTGGGCGGCGGACTGACCACGGACGTAGCAGGTTTCGCGTGCGCCAGTTACCGTCGCAACACTCCGTACATTCGCATTCCCACCACACTGATCGGCTTGATCGACGCGAGCGTCTCCATCAAGGTGGCCGTCAACTACGGAAAGCACAAGAACCGCCTGGGTGCGTACCACGCGTCGCAGAAGGTGCTGCTGGACTTCTCGTTCCTCGGCACACTGCCCGAGGATCAGGTTCGCAACGGCATGGCCGAGCTGATCAAGATCTCCGTCGTCGGCAATCTGGAGATCTTCGAGATGCTGGAACAGTACGGACCGGAACTACTGCGAACCCGATTCGGTCATCTCGACGGAACAGCGGAATTGCGTTCGGTCGCAGACAGACTGACCTACTCGGCGATCGCCACCATGCTCGAACTCGAGGCTCCCAATCTGCACGAGATCGATCTCGATCGCGTCATCGCCTTCGGCCACACGTGGAGCCCCACCCTCGAGCTGACCCCGCCCGCACCGTTCTTCCACGGCCACGCGATCAACATCGACATGGCTCTGTCGACGACCGTCGCCGAGCAACGCGGACACCTGTCCACGGCCGACCGCGATCGAGTGCTCGGAGTGATGTCGAGCATCGGCCTGGCCCTGGACAGCCCGTACCTGACACCCGAATTACTCTCCGAGGCAACGGCATCGATCCTCAAGACTCGCGACGGTATTCTGCGTGCCGCGGTGCCGGATCCGATCGGTACGTGCCGCTTCCTCAACGACCTCGACGCAGCCGAGCTGGCCGACGTCCTGACGCTGCACAAGAAGATCTGTCTGGACTTTCCTCGGGCAGGCGAGGGCCTCGACATGTTCACCGCACCGACGCCGTGACGAAGGCCCCGCGACCGGTGACCCCGACGACCATTCTGGCGCGCGAGCTGAGCGAGATAGCCGATCTGCTCGACGCCGGTGTCGGGGTCACCGACGAACTGACCACCCGTGTTCATCGAGCCCGCGATCTCGCAGCGGGACTCGACCCGTATCTCGACACCTGCACCACCTCCCAATCCGCCGCTCTGGCAACACTGGCGACGCGGACCCGCACCGAGGACTGGAGATCGCGTGACGTCGTCTCCGGCTCGGGGCCCCTGGAGATGGAGATGCTCTCCGGTCACGTGGAGGGACGATTCCTTGCGTTTCTCGTCCACATGACCCGGGCGAAGCGGGTGCTCGAGATCGGTATGTTCACCGGCTACTCGGCATTGGCGATGGCCGAGGCCCTGCCCCCAGGCGGCGAGGTGGTGGCCTGCGAGGTGGATCCGTACGTGGCCGAGTTCGCGCAGTCCTGCTTCGCCGAATCACCTGCGGGCTCGTCCATCACGGTGGAGGTGGGGCCGGCACTCGACACCCTCCGCAGGCTGGACGGAACGTTCGATCTGGTCTTCGTCGACGCCGACAAAACCGGATACCGCGCGTACGTGGAGCACCTGCTCGGCAGCGAGCTGCTGGCCGAGAACGCCGTGATCGCTGTCGACAACACCCTGCTGCAGGGCCAGCCGTACAGCGAACAGCCCACCGAGAACGGTCGCGCCGTCGCCGAATTCAACGACTACGTGGCGAACGACCCCCGTGTGGAGCAAGTACTGCTTCCTCTGCGCGACGGCGTGACGCTGATCCGTCGAACATGATTCGTACCGTCGCCGCGCTCGCCGGCCTCGCGGTCACCATCCCCGCCGATCTCGTGGCGGCGGGGGTGGCTGTCGTTCGCGGTGGCCGACCGGCCACGCGCCGATCCGATTCGCCCAGGACGGTCCTGATCAGCGGCGGCAAGATGACCAAGGCCCTGCAGCTCGCACGGTCCTTCCACCTCGCCGGGCATCGCGTCGTCCTGGTGGAATCGGCCAAGTACCGTTTCACCGGACATCGGTTCTCGCGGGCAGTCGACCGATTCCACTGCATTCCCGAGCCCACCGAATCCGGTTACGCCCGAGCACTTCTGGATGTGGTTCTTCGCGAAGGCGTCGACGTCTTCGTGCCCGTCGCAAGCCCCGCTGCGAGCATTCACGATGCCGACGCACGAGCACTCCTCGATCCACACTGCGAGGTGATTCACGGCGACGGCGATACGGTTCGCATGCTGGACGACAAATCGCGATTCTCCGAGCACGCTGCAGCGCTGGGACTACGCGTTCCCGATTGGCGGCGCATCACCGACGTGCAGCAGATCGAGGAGTTCGACTTCCCACCGGGCCGCGAGTACATCCTCAAGCGCATCTCCTACAACCCGGTCGGCCGGATGGACCTCACCCGCCTCACCCGCGGGACCCCGGCCGAGAATCTGCGATTCGCACAGGGTCTCGGAATCTCGGAGGACGATCCGTGGATCCTCCAGCAGTTCGTTCCCGGCCAGGAGTACTGCACTCACGGGACCGTTCGTGGCGGGCGGTTGCAGGTGTACGGCTGCTGCGAATCGTCGGCGTTCCAGGTCAACTACGAGATGGTGGACAAGCCCGAGATCCTGCGCTGGGTGGACACTTTCGTCTCCTCGCTCGACGTCACCGGCCAGCTCTCGTTCGACTTCATCGAGTCCGCCGCCGACGGCCACATCTATGCCATCGAATGCAACCCCCGCACCCATTCGGCCATCACGATGTTCTACGACCATCCAGACCTGGCTGCCGCGTACCTCGACGACGGTCATCCGGTGATCGTCCCGAGCCCGACGGCCCGATCGACGTACTGGATCTACCACGAATTGTGGCGTCTGATCACCGAGTCCGATCGGAAGGCTCGGCTGCGCAGCATCTTCCGCGGCAAGGACGCCATCCTGACGGGATGGGATCCTCTGCCGTACCTGCTGGTGCACCACCTCCAGATTCCGTCACTGCTGGTGCGCAACCTGCTGATGCGCCGAGGGTGGTCTCGCATCGATTTCAACATCGGCAAGCTCGTGGAGAACGGAGGCGATTGATGACCGTGTCGGTCCTGGTACTCGTCGGATCCTCGGTGGACGAGTTCCACTGCGATCTGTCTCGGGTGTACGCGGGCGGATTCCTCGACGCGTTCGGTGGTGATCCCGCCTACCGGTTCGAGGTCGCGTTCGTCTCCCCCGGCGGACTCTGGAGTTTCCCCGGCGGCATCGATGCCGCCAGTGTGGCTGCAGCGCATCAGATGACGTTGACGCAGGCGGTGGAGGTCATGTCGTCGTGGCACTTCGACGTCATGGTGCCGCAGATGTTCTGTCTGCCCGGCATGACGACGTATCGCAGCCTGTTCGACCTGCTGGGCGTGCCGTATGTGGGCAACGGTCCTGACGTGATGGCGATGACGGCGGACAAAGCTCGAGCCCGAGCCGTCGTCGCCGCGGCCGGGGTCGCGGTTCCCGACGGCGTTGTGGTGCGATGCGGCGAGAACGTCGAGGTCGATCTGCCGGTCGTGGTCAAACCCGTGGACTCGGACAATTCGATGGGCGTCACGCTCGTTCGCGAATCCGACCGTCTGACAAGCGCAGTGAGTGAGGCGCTGACGTATTCGAGCGCGGCGCTGGTGGAGTCGTACATCGAACTCGGCCGCGAAGTCCGCTGCGGCATCATCGAACGAGGCGGTGAACTGATCTGTCTTCCCCTGGAGGAGTATGCCGTCGAGTCGATACGCACCAGCGCCGACAAGTTGAATCGCACCTCGAACGGAGATCTGTACCTGGTCGCGAAGGAGCAGACCAAGGCGTGGATGGTGGACGTCTCCGATCCGATCACCGAGAAGGTCTGGGCCGCAGCACGATCGTGCTACCGAGCCCTGGGTTGCCGGCACTACGGACTCTTCGACTTTCGCATCGACCCCGACGGTGAACCGTGGTTTCTCGAAGCCGGTCTCTACTGCTCGTACTCCCCGTCCAGTGTGCTCGCTGTGATGGCCTCGGCAGCCGGGATCGCCGTCGACGAATTGTTCGCACACTCGCTCGACGAACTGTTGGTGAAGGAGTTGTCCTCATGACGCTGGGAATCGAGATCGACGACCTGGACGTGGGCTCGGCCGCGGTCGACGAACTACGAATGCTGTTGGCCGAACACGGCGTACTGATCCTGCGGCGGCAGTCTGTGGACGACGAGCACTTTCTCGCGTTCCTGCGCCGATTCGGCGACATGATGTTCACCGAGGGCGAGACGCCGGTGCCGGGATTCCCCGACCTGAACGTCATCAGCAACGTCGGCCGAACGACACCTCCGAAATCGACCTTTCACGTGGACACCACCTACGTTCCGAATCCACCTGCGTACACCGCCTTACGCGCGGTGGAGGTACCGCGGGCCGGTGGCAGCACATTGTTCAGCGACCAGTACGCGGCCTACGACACGTTGCCCGACGACCGAAAAGCGCACTTGGCCGGACGCATGGTGACGCATCGTGTGACCGGGGTGGCGTCGGACACCGATTCCTCCGCCGAACATCCCTTGTTCGCAGTGCATCCCGTGTCCGGGCGTACCGCATTGGCCCTGTCTGCGCCCGCGCGGTGCGTGGCGATCAGCGGAATGTCCGCCGACGAGGCGCAGGAGACGATTCGATACCTCTTCGAGCACTCCACGCACGAGGACAACCTGCTGCGGCACTCGTGGGCACCCGACGACGTGGTGATGTGGGACAACAGATGTGTGATGCATCGAGCCGATCACAGCGCGGTGGTAGGAAACAGGGTGATGCACCGCGGAATGGTGGCCGTCGAGGAATCGACGTCGGTTATGTGACCGACAACTCAAAGTATTGCCGGTTCGCCTCAGCCCAGGAGAATCGAGTCATGACTTCCCCATTGACGATCAGCCGCGAGACAGCCGTCGGTGCCGAAGCTCGTCTGTCCTGGATTCTGTCCGGGCTTGCCGGGATGGTGGGCGCAGTCGCCTTCCTGCACTCCGCCGGCTACTTCGTTACCTTCATGACCGGCAACACCGAACGTGCCGTCGTCGGGCACTTCGGGCATCCCGAGGGCAAGGAGGTCACCCCGGGAGCCTCACCCATTGCGGCTCTGGCACTCATGGGCTCTTTCCTGGCCGGCGTGGTCGTCTCCTCCATCTGCCGTCGTCGCTACTGGTCGAACCATCCGCACGGGGCAACCGTGCTGACCACCGTCGCGCTCGCAGCGGCAGGATCGATCGACATCGCCATCTCCGGTTGGTCGTCGGCGACCGTGAACTTCTACCCGATCCTGTTGGTGGCGTTCGCCCTCGGTGCGTTGAACACCGCCTTCACGAAGAAGGAAGAGACGTACATTCCGCTCAGCTACGTCACCGGCACGTTGGTCAAACTCGGCCAGGGTATCGAGCGGCACCTGTTCGGCGGCGGGACGCGCTACGACTGGCTCTGCTACACAGCACTTCTCGGATCGTTCGCACTGGGTGGCGCGATCGGTGCCTTCATCGGCGTCGTCATCACCGGCCCGCAGGTATTGCTCCTGACCGCGCTGATCAGCTTCGGCGCAACGATCTTCACGTTCACCCACACCGAGCGTCGGTCGCTACTGGGGTGATGTCCGCCCGTCCTGTGCCCGATCGGCAATCAGCGGCGAGTTCACCACGATCGTGCGCAGCATCTGCTCCACGAAAGACCGGGGCAGGCGAGACCCGATGAGCACTTGCCGCTGAATCAGACCCTCGATCATCACCACCAGAGTTTCTGCTTCCGACTGTGGGTCCTCGGAGTCGAGTGCGGCGACGATCCACTGGGTGTAGGTGACGAAGGCACCGCGCTGAGTGTCGAACAGCTCGCGAACCTCGGCGTCGTGCTGCGCCTCGCCCAGCATGATGCTGCGAGCGATCACTCGTTTTGCGGCCTCGCCGGTCGTCATCGCCTCGATGAAGTCGACGATCCGAGCCACCACGACGTCCACGGTCAGCGGTTTGACATCGACGAGACTGCCGAAGGTCGCTCCGGCGATCTCGAAGTCGCGAGCGAACAACTGGCCGAGAGCCAGGTGCAGCAGCCGACTTCGAGTGGGCGCGTGGTAGTTGACCGACCCGGGCCCCAGTCCCGCGGCCGCGTCCACCGCGCGGTGGGTCAGGCCACGGAAACCTTTGGTGGCCAGCACCTCGATCGCTGCCGTCGCGATCTCGTCGCGCCGCCGCACTCGTGATTCGTCGTCCTTGGGGTGTGCCGGACTCATACCGCGCAGTGTAGTGCCCGGCCATTGACAGCCGACGATTCTGCACATTATCCTCAACTTCTGTTGAGAGGGGTGGATGAGTGAGCAGAGGACCGACCCGACGCCAGATCATCATGGGAGCAGCAGCCGCGGCCACCGCAGCCGTCGTCGGTCCGGTCGCCACGGCCGCAGCGTCTCCCACGACCGGTTCGAGTACCGGGTGCGGCGAGCGCTATCAGGGCTATCGCGACACCGACAGAGAACGGCCCTATGCACGGTTCATGGCGCAGCGAACCACTCCCGCACAGGAAGCCGTCACCGAGGCCTACGCCGGACCTGCACTCGCGCCCGACTCGGTTCCCGAATTCGACTCGATCACAACAGATCTCGCACCCACCGGCTACTCCGCGGTCGAGACCGGATACGGCCGACGCGCGGACGGAGTGACATTCGTGGCGGTCCGTACGGTGATGCCACGCGTGACGGCGGCCATGTGGGACTGGTGGTTCGGCTGGCATTCCACCGAGGCCGCGCGCTACAAACTGTGGCATCCCGATGCCCATCTGTATGCCGCGCTGGCCGACGATCGAACTGCACTCGACATACCCGACAAGGCCAAATACATCGGCAACACGACCTTCGTGGACGAATACGTCGGGCCGAAGCTGCAGCAGTTGGGTATCGGCTTTCGCGATCCGATTGCGCACGGCTTCGACGTTCCCGCAGACCAGACGATCGTGTTCGGCAGAGTAGGCAGCTCCATCGCACCGGTGGACCTGGGCTGGTTGGCCCACCAGGTCCGACCCGTCGCCGGCGGTGCCGAGATGCGGAGCCGTTTCCACCTGAACCTGCGAGGACTGCGCGTGCCGGACGTGAAGCAGGCCGCGTGCGCCGTCCAACGCGGCGCGTCGGTGGACCCCACCGACCTCGTACTCGGGCTCGATCTCGCCCGAGAACTGATGCTGCACTGCGGGCAGGAGATGAACCACCTCGCGGGCTTCCTGCCGGAGTTGTACGCCGAGTTCGGGAGCTAGTGCCCCAGAAAGACCTTCGCCAAGACGATCAGTGCCGCAACCGCCGCGGTGGCCAACCCACCCAGAAATGCGCGGAAGGTCAACGAGTTCCCACGAATTCGCTCCGTGACCATCTGAATAGTGGCGATGCGCACCACGATGACGACACCGGCCAGCAGCTCCGACCACTGGCCAGGAAGCACCGACAACCAACCGAGGGCCAGCATCAGTGCAGGGACGGTACCGGAACTCAGGATGGGGACTGCATCACGAAGTTCCTCGACGGCTTCGAACGTGCGTTGCTCGTCGGTCGCATCACCGTGCGCTTCGGGAATCTGACTGCTTGCGACGAAATCCGCGAACACGTGCGCCAGAAAAGTCGTCACCGCAGTGCCCAGAACCAGCACAACAGCCGTTCCGTGCTCGATCGAACCGGGCGTCGACGCCGCGACCGCCGCGAGGACCAGAATGTTCCCGTAGACGTAGGCCGAAAGCCTCCTGGCCGCCCGCGCGGGCTCGAGCGGACCGTCCGCGCGGGTGACCAATCGGCGATACAGCCGTGTTCTACGAATACGGGGTTCTGCGTCGCTCATGCGGGAGATCGTCGCACGGCCGAGACGATCACTCGACGGGAACTCCGAGCCGGCCGGCCTGGTAGTCCTCGAACGCCTGCAGCACCTCGGACTTGGTGTTCATCACGAACGGGCCTGCCATCGCGACGGGTTCCCGAATCGGCTTGCCACCGAGAACGAACACCTCCAGCGACTCCCCCACCGCCGACGCGGACATCTCGATCGTGTCGCCGCGGCCGAACAACGCCGTCTGTCCCATCCGTATCGGATGCTTCTCGGCACCCACCGTTCCCTCGCCCGCGAGAACGTAGATGAGTGCGTTGAATTCACGATTCCACGGCAGCGTCAACTCCGCGCCCGGTGCGATCGTGCTGTGCGAGAGCGCTATCGGAGTGTATGTGGACCCAGGTCCCTGCAGACCCGCGATCTCACCGGCGATGACGCGCACCAAGGCACCGCCGTCGGGACTCGACGCCAACGCCACCTTGCTCCCGGTGATGTCCTGATAACGCGGGTGCGCCATCTTGTTCTCGCGCGGCAGATTTACCCAGAGCTGCACACCGTGGAACAGCCCGCCGGACAGCACCAGATACTCCGGCGGGGCCTCGATGTGCAGAATGCCACCACCCGCCGTCATCCACTGGGTGTCGCCACCGCTGATGATTCCGCCGCCGCCGTGAGAGTCCTTGTGCTCCATGATGCCGTCGATCATGTAGGTGACCGTCTCGAATCCGCGGTGCGGATGCCACGGCGTTCCCTTCGGCTCACCGGGCGCGTAATTCACCTCACCCATCTGATCCATGTGAATGAACGGGTCGAGGGACGTCATGTCCAGTCCGGCGAACGCTCGACGGACCGGAAAGCCCTCACCCTCGTAGCCCGTCGGTGCCGTCGTGACGGACCGAACCGGCCGAGGGACCGCGGTGGCGTCGGGCATGGGGATTCGGGGCAACTCGAGAATGTTGTCGACCGTCACTGCAGGCATCATCGTCCCTTTCGGCAATGTAGTTGACTGTGCAACTACTGTACCGAGTCCAACGGGACGAGCGCCGACCGTATTCCCGTGTTCAGCCCTGTCGGTCGGCCAGCCACTGCCGGATCTCGTCGGTGGGCTGCTCCACGCTGTCCTCGTACTCCGAATGTTTGCCCACGAAGGCCGCAACCAGTTCGCAGATCGGAACGATTCGCCTGGCGTCTGCGCGGGTGGCGTCGAGCGCCTCCTGCACCAGAATCGTTGCCAGACCACGTCCGCCGTAGGCCGCGTCGACCTCGGTGTGGAAGAAGATGCGTCTGCCGTGTTCGTCGTCGACGAACTCGGTGAACCCGACCTGTGCGCCGTCCACCGACACGGTGAAACGGTCCGCCTGTTCGGAGATCTCGACCTCGGCACCGGTTTTGTCGACCGTCATCCGTCCTCCTCGCTCGTCGTGGGCGCGAACCGCACCTCACCGTTCACGATCGTGCACGATCTGCGGATATCTGTCGATCGTGAACAGTACTGAACACCTGCGTACGGCGGGTTCGAGATCGACCGTCACACACAGCGGTGCCGAGCAGCCGATAGCGCCTCTGTACGGTGGAGCGAAGGACCTCGACCGATGAATCATCGAAGGGAAAGGAACTTCATGGCGCAGCCAGACAGGCTGGAGAAGGACCCGAACAAGGGTTTCGTGGCTCTGCTGGGGTGGAGTTTGGCCGCAGTGGAAGCACTGGACAAGTTCGACCGGCGCTACGTCGTCGTCGCGCCCGAGTGGGCCGAGGCGTACTGCACCGAGCACGACATTCCCTACCTACCGTGGAATTTCGAGCGACTCAACGACAGATCGCTGGAGATCGCCGAAACTCTGCAGGCCAAGGGTGTGGACGTCGCGATCCCGCTCTACGAGGAGACGGTCGAGTGGGCCGGTGCCATCAATTCTGTACTTCTCGACAACCCGCGACTGTTCGGGCAGGCAATGCTGCTGCGCGACAAGTCCTTGATGAAGCGTCGCGCTCAGCTCGGCGGAATCCGCGTCGGCATCTTCGAGGAGGCGCACGACCGCGAGGACGTCATCCGATTCCTCAAGCGGGTGAACCAGACCCTGCTCAAGCTCGACGGCGATCCGAACGATCCCATCCATGTCAAGGCATTCGACAAAGCAGGCTGCCTCGGCCACCGCGTCATTCGCACTCCGGACGAGGTCGACTCCATTCCCGACGAGGAATTCCCGGCACTGATGGAATCGCACCTCGACGGCTGGGAGTTCGCCGTGGAAGCGTGGATCCACAACGGCAAGATCAAGTTCCTCAACATCTCCGAGTACGTGACCCTCGGATACTCGGTGTTCGTTCCCGCGACGCCGGAACTCGAGAAGTACCGCGAGCAGATCACGGTGCAGATCGAGAAGCTGATCAAGACCTTCGACATCGAGTTCGGGTTCATTCACCCGGAGTACTTCGTCACCAGTGACGGTGAAATGTACTTCGGTGAAGTGGCTTACCGCCCACCGGGTTTCAAGGTGTTCGAGCTCCTCGAGCGGGCCTACGGATTCAACGCCTACCAGGGCCTGGCGTTGGCGTTCGATCCGAAGACCACCGAGGAGGAAATCGACGCCTTCTTCCCGCGGGAGGTTGTCGATGCCACCGGTGTCGCCGGATGTTTCGGCGTCTACCCCCGACGCCGCGTCGTGAGCCAACTGCAGATTCCGGAGGAGACGACCGGGCACGACTACTACGAGACCAACGACCTGTCGGCACCCGTCGAGGAAACCGTCACCAAGAGAACGGCATTCGGTACCCACTGGGGACTGCTGTACTTCTTCGGCGAGGATACCTACGTCATGCGTGACCTGCTGAAGCATCAGGAAGAACTGGACTTCTACGTGTGAGGCAACAACTCGGGAACGACACCGACCCGCCGTCGCAGACGATGGATGAGCCCGCACCGGTCGACAAGGCTCTGGCGTCGCGGCTGGCGCAACTCGACCATGCGACGCATGCCTTGGCCGATGCACCTGAGTTCAGCAAGAGCACGAAGGTGCGACGAGTTCTCGACGCCTTGCATCGAGTGTTGTTGCAAACCGGGGGTTGTCACGCAATTCGTGAGCGCGCTGCGACGCTGGAGAAGGCCGGGCTGTTCGCCGGCACGGACTGGGCCCAGCCGGACATTCTCGTCCCGGGATTCGTCGGACCCAGTTTGCGCAGCGGGAACGACGACACCGTGGTGCTCGAGGCGACGAGCGAATTGCGCATGGTCGCGATCGTCGCGGGCGAGTACGACCACTCGGCGGTGACTGCCGAGGACGCGCGCCGGTTCCTGTCACAGGTGCTTGCGCTCAATCTCGACGTGCTGTTCACACCGCCGTCGGAATCGGAGCGAGTTCGCCTGGGGCGCACCGCACATCTGATTCGCGATCTGTTCGGGTACATCGCGCAGCAGATCGGGTACGACAGTGTGCTCGACGAGTTGCTCGAGGAGATCTGGCGAATACTGCGCCAGCGTCCGATCCAGGTGGACACCATCAAAGCGATGGTCACCCGTATCGCGATCTATCGCGACGATCCGACCGTCGACCTCGGTACTTCCGGGCAGGGCTTGGATCGACTGATCACAGCCCTGTTCGGTACCACCGATGCGTGCCGGGAGGATCCGGGCGTCGAGGTGTACCGATCGCGGCTCGAGGCGATGGATGTCGAGGCGCTGCAGTTCGAGGCTCGCGGTTTTGCGCGCGCGATGCACGACACCGGTCTGGTGTCGCCGTACCACGCGACGCTGACGCAGTACCTCGTCGATCACTACTCGTACGTCCTTCCCGAGGCACTGGGTCTGTCCGATACCGGCCGGACCTGCCTGACGCGATATCCGGAACTGGTCCATCGCCTCATCGAGGAGACGGTGTTCCCCGAAACTGCGCAGTGCCTCTACGGACTGGCGTTGCTCCTCGATCGCGGGATTCTGCATCAGCCGCCGATCGTGCCGTCACTGTGGCGCCAGATGTCGCTGAAACTCGCTCCGGCAGTGCGGGAACGACTGATCACCACGTTCGGGCCGGTCCCCGCACCCGAGTCGCGCTTGCTCGGTGGTTTGCTCTCGATGCTCGGGCAACCGCTCGGCGTCGGCCAGGGCGACAACCCGACGTGTCAATCCGCGCGAGCGTTGTCGATGTGGGCCTACAACGATCCCGATTACCTCCTGCAGATGGTGGTGTGGGCGGCGCGTGACGAGGAGATCGTCATGCACTTCGAGGGCCAGTCGATCTCGTCGACCGAGAGCGTGAGCGGCGTCGCCACGTCCGATCCGGTCGATCTCGACCCCACGTCGCTGCTGCTGGTTCCGCACCTCGATCGCATCTACGCCGAGATGGTCCGGCGGTGCGCCGACCGTCCGGGCGATCCGCACCGCTGGGTCAACCCGGAGTTCCACGGCTGGTGGTCAGCACGCGAGTTCCATATCGACGTCGATGTCGCGACCGGTAATCTCGTCGACCTGGACGCATTCCTGCGCCAGTTCTATGCGGCGTACCACCCCGAGTACAACGGCCACCAACCGTTGATCCACCCGCAGCCGGCGGGTGTGGCCGTAACCGACAGTGCGGCACGGTATGTGGGCTGGCACGCCATCACGATCCTGCGCGTGACCACAGACCCCGACGGCGTGATGCGGGTGTACTTCTTCAACCCGAACAACGACAGCGGGCAGGACTGGGGCGACGGCGTCGTGGTGGGAACGGCGGGCAACGGCGAACGCGCAGGGGAAGGTTCGCTGCCGTTCGACCAGTTCGCGTCACGGCTCTACATATTCCATACGGATCCGCTGGAGAACGGCGAGCCGGAGCGAATTCCCGCCGAGGACATCGAGCGAATTCGGGGATACATCGAACGGAGCTGGGGCGCAGAGCGTTCGGTGCCTCAGGCCTGAGAAGACGCTGCGCCCCGAGTCCAAGACTCGGGGCGCAGCGAACTTCGATCGTCAGTTCTTCTTGTCGAGCGACTCCGGCTTGTGCACCGCGTCCTTGCCCGACTTGTCGCTCTCGACGCGATACTGCGGTTCGTCCTTCGAGGCCTTCACGGTTCGGCCTGCAGCTTCGGTCTCGGAGGTGATCTTCTCCACCACCTCACCCTCGGTCGTGGTGCCGTGGGTCTGCCATTCGACCTTGTCGCCCTTGTGCAGTTCGTCCTTCGACATGTACGTGGTCCCTTCGTCGGTGCTGTCCACGGACGCGTACCCGCGACGGTCTCGGTGCAATCACCTGGTTCCGAGAGCCGGTGCCAGAGTGGTGAACCAGGCCTCGCGCAACTGATCCTCGAACAACGGCCAGGTGTGTGCGCCCTCCCCACGCATGGACACCGTCGCCGGCACGTCGGCTCGGCGCAGGGCGTCGACGAAGATCGACGTGCAATGGTTGACCATCGCTTCGACCGCCATTCCCCCGAACGGCGGGATCGCGCCCTCGGGAATGCGATCCACCGGTCCGGGTAGTCCACGGGACGAGCTGACATAGACCGCGGTGCCGCGTAGCCGCTCGACGTTGAGCGACGGGTCGTGATCCCGCCATCCCTGGCTTCCCGGCAGACCCCACATGTTGAAGGGGTTGTTGAGCCCGCCGGCGATCATCGCCGAGATCCCAGCAGTGGCAAGCGGGTTGGACGGGGCCGGGCATCCACTGAACGACGCGGCCGCGTCGAACACGTCCGGAGCCTGGATCGCCAGGTCGAGGGCGGGCCCACCACTCATCGACAGCCCGGCGACGCCGCGCCTACCGGTGGATCCGTAGGCCGCGTCGACGGCGGCAGGCAATTCGCGGCTGAGGTAGGTCTGCCACATGTTGCTGCCGAGCACCGGATCCGTAGTCTGCCAATCGGTGTAGAAACTGAAGCGCCCGCCGATGGGCGCGACGACCGTGACGTTCTTGTCCAGAAAGAACTGTTCGACGCCGGAGTTGTTGAGCCACCCCACGCCGTCCTCGTTGCCGAGCGCGCCGTTGAGCAGTACCAGAGTGGGCGCTGGTCCACCGTCGGGCGAATGCAGCACCTCATTGGAGATGACCCGATTCATGGACGGGGAGAACACGTTCAGCACCGCGCGGGTGGCCGACACCTGATGGATACCGATGGCTCCCGCAGCCGCATCGGCCGATCCCGAGTTGCCGGGCAACGCCTGCGCCGACGTTCCGGTCATCAGCATCGCCGCCACCGCAAGGACCGTCACCACCGAGGCCGAGCGACTCTGTTTGTTCCTCATCTGTCCCATTGGCAACTTCAGCACCATACGAGGGTTGCACGAATTCAGCTTTCGATCGCTAACGATCGGATTACGAAACCGATCGGTCCGTTGGTTGGTCGCAGGTCTCAGCTGGCCCTGATCCGCGCGGCCTGCAGCGTCAGATGGTGCCGCTCGGGAATCGACGACGCCTTCTCCGCCGCCTGCGCGTACAACTCGGCGGCACGCAGCAGATCACCCGACTTCTCGCACAGATACGCGGCCGCCGCCGTGTGCCGCGGGACGGCCGGATCGACCTCGCCCAGTGCCTCGAGCCCCGCCGCCGGACCGTCGGCTTCCCCGATCGCCACCGCTCGATTGAGTCGCACGACGGAGCTGTCGGTGAGAGCGAGAAACTCGTCGTACCACTCGACTATCTGCAGCCAGTCGGTCTCCTCCACAGTCGTCGCATCGGCGTGCAGGGCGGCGATGGCCGCCTGAGCCTGAAACTCGCCCAACCGATCCTGCGCGAGCGCTGCCTGCAGAATCCACACTCCCTTCGCTATCAGCGTTGTGTCCCAACGAGATCGGTCCTGCTCGGCGAGAGGGATGATGTGGCCGTCGGATCCGGTCCTCGCCGAGCGCCGCGCGTGATGCAGCAACATCAGCGCCAACAGTCCGGCCGTTTCCTCGTCCTCGGACAGCGTCGACAACTGCCGAGTCAACCGGATCGCCTCCGCCGCAAGGTCGACGTCCCCGGTGTACCCCTCGTTGAAGACGAGATACAGCACCCGCCGCACCGTCCCGACATCACCGGGCGCGTCGAAACGCACGTCGCGCACTGTGCGTTTGGCTCGGCTGATGCGTTGCGCCATGGTCTTCTCCGGCACCAGATACGCCTGCGCGATCTGCCGTGTCGTCAATCCCCCGACGGCACGCAGCGTCAGTGCCACCGCTGCCGCCGGACCGAGCGAGGGATGCGCGCACAGGAAGAACAACTGCAACGTGTCGTCGACGCCGCCCACACTGCCGGGATCCGGTTGGGCAGCGACTCGATACTCGCGGGCTCGTCGCGCCTTCTCGGAGCGCTGCGCGTCCAGAAACTTTCGCCACGCGACGGTCACCAGCCAACCCTTCGGATCGGTCGGCACTCGGTCGACCCATGTGGAGGTCGCCTCGAGCATCGCCTCCTGTACGGCGTCCTCGGCCGACGCGAAGTCTGCTCCGCGGTGGACGAGGACGCCGATCACCGCGGGTGTCGATGCCCGCAGCACCTGGGGGTCCATGGCGATCGTCAGTCGGCGATGGTGGGAGGAGCCTCCATGAACGGACGCAGTTCGAGCCATTCGTGAATCGGTTGGCCGCCTGCTCCCGGCGCGGCCGACAGCTGTCCGGCGAGCTCGAGCGCCCGCTCGTAGCTCTCGACGTCGATGATCATCCAGCCTGCGATGAGATCCTTCGTCTCGGCGAACGGACCGTCGGTGACCGGTGGCTTGCCCTCACCGCCGGAGCTCACCCAGGTCCCCTCGGGAGCCAGGGCCTGAGCGTCGACGAACTCTCCGGTGGCTTCGAGTTCGGCGGCGAAATCCTGCATGAACTGAATGTGGGCGTGCACCTCCGCAGGCGTCCACCGGTCCATCGGGACGCTGTTGATCGGCTCAGGAGCGCCGCGGTAATGCTTGAGCATGAGGTACTTGGCCATGATGTCTCCTGACGTTCGATGCGGCCATTCTTGCCGCATTCGACCCTGGGACGGAACCGGTCCGCAGATTTCGACACGTTCGGCGCAAAAAGTTCTCAGCGCATCGTGCGACCCGCCGAACCGAGCATCTGCGTGGCCTCGACCACCCGAGCTGCCATGGCCGTCTCGGCGGGCTTGCCCCAGGAGCGGGGGTCGTACGCCTTCTTGTTTCCGTACTCGCCATCGACTTTGAGGACCTGATCGTATTTGCTGATCATGTGTCCGGCGATCGATCTGGTGAAGGCGTATTGAGTGTCGGTGTCGATGTTCATCTTGATCACCCCGCTGGCGACAGCGGAGGCGATGTCCTCTGCGCTGGAACCCGATCCGCCGTGGAACACCAGATCGAAGGGCTTGTCCTTACCGGTCTCGGCTCCGACGACGGACTGGATCTCGTCGAGGATCTCGGGTCGCAGATGTACCGAGTCGGGGTTGTAGACGCCGTGGACGTTGCCGAAGGTCAGAGCCGTCATGTAGCGACCGCGCTCCCCCGCACCGAGCGCGGCAATCGTGGCGCGAGCGTCGTCGACCGTCGAGTACAGCTGTTCGTTGATCTCGTGTGACACCCCGTCTTCCTCGCCGCCGATCACTCCCACTTCGATCTCCAGAATGGTGTTCGCCTCCACCGACAGGTCGAGCAACTCGCGCGCGATCCGCAGGTTCTCGTCCAGCGGCACCGCCGAGCCGTCCCACATGTGCGATTGGTACAGCGGTTCCAGTCCTCGGCCGCGGCGTTCGATCGCGTCGGCCAGCAATGGCCGGACCCAGTCGTCGAGGTTCTCGGCGGGGCAGTGATCGGTGTGCAGTGCCACCGAGATCGAATAGTGTTGCGCCACTTCGTGGGCGTACTGCGCGAGCGCCTTGGAGCCGGCGAAGCGGTTCTGCACCGCATTGCCGGACAGGTAGAGCGCGGTACCGACCGACACCTGAATGATGCCGTCGCTCTCGGCTTCGGCGAATCCCTGAAGCGCAGCGTTGAGTGTCTGCGAGCCGGTGACATTGATCGACGGGTACGCGAACCCGCCTTCCTTGGCGCGGTCCAGCATGGCTTTGTACTGCTCCGGACTGGCAATCGGCATGAGCTGTCCTATCTTCGGGGTGCGACCGGCTTGTCTGCTGCCGTACAGCCGCAGGAATTTCGATGGGTGAAGGTGGTCGGTACACGGATGGATCGAGGCGCGTCCTCGTGTCCCTCGATACGCCGTAGCACGAGGTCGGCTGCGGTTCGGCCGATCGTCTGCACGTCCTGAGCGGCCGCTGTGAGCCGGGGCTCGAACAGGTCCGACCACTCGAAGTCGTCGTAGCACACGAAGGCGAGATCTGCGGGGATCGACAAGCCAAGGCCACGAACGGCTTTCAGCGATCCGATCGTCATCGAGTTGTTCATCGACACCAGAGCCGACGGCCGATGCGGACCGGACATCAGCTCGCGCACCCGGGACTCGGCCACCTCGACGTTGGACCGCCCGTCGACGACCAACCGGAGGTCCAGCTCGATACCTCGATCGGCCAGTGCACGGGCATAGCCGTCGAATCGTTCTGTCGTCGAGGAGATTCCCTCGATGCCGCGGACGATCGCGATGCGTCGATGGCCGGAATCGAGGAGATGGGCGGTGAGCTCGTACGCCGACGCGTCGTTCTCCGGGCCGACCTGATCGCACGGCACGTCGAGCATTCGGTCGATCAACACCAGAGGCGTTCCGCTGCGGACGATCTCCGGGATCGTGGAGACTTCCGATCCAGCCGCGGGCGCGAGAATCATACCGTCGACCTGGCGGTCCAACAGCGAGTCCGTCACCCTCCGCTCGGACTGCGGCTCGTCGTGCGAATCGCCGAGAATCAACACGTATCCGGCCTCGGACAACCGACGCTCGACGGCATGGACGAGGCTGCCGAAGTACGGGTTCGTCAACGCGGCGATGGACAGTCCCACGGTGTGAGTTCGGCCCGCCGCGAGCGATCGAGCAACGACGTTGCGACGGTATCCGATCTCGAGAATCGCCGCGTCGACGCGTTGCCGGGTGGCGGGATTGACGTTGCGTGTTCCGTTGAGCACGTGCGAGACGGTCGAAACCGACACCCCTGCCAGGCGAGCGACGTCATCCATCGTGGGCATATCAGTCGGCCCAGCGCTGTCGTGTCTCGAGGCTCTGCGGAATCGTCATGTCAGCCGCAGGATTCGGTCGGCGCGGCGCGCAGTCGACCCGATCAGTTCCGCGTTGCGTTCGTCCGAGCCGAGTGCCCAGAACTCCGCGTCCTCGTGCGATTTTCCGTACGCCTCGTGCCGGGCCACCAGACGCTCGTGCCGAACCCTCGTGTGCGGAGCCAAAAACCAGACTTCGTCGATCATCGCCCGTGCCGCGGGCCACGCGTCGGACTCCATCAACAGATAGTTGCCCTCGGTGATGACGAGCGGGACGGTCGACGGCACCGGGATGGCGGACCCGATCGACTCCTCGATCTCGCGCCGAAACCTCGGCGCGTACACCAGGGGGCCGCCCGGCCGCTGATCGTGAACGGCGGCGATCAACCGCGCGTAGCCGTCGTCGTCGAAGGTGTCGTGGGCACCCTTGCGGTCGAGCCGGCCCAGCTCGATCAACACTTCGTTGGCGAGGTGGAATCCGTCCATCGGAACGAGTACCGCGAGTTCCGGCCCGAGCGCGTCGACGAGTTGCTGAGCCACAGTGGACTTCCCGGCACCGGGTGCACCGGTCAGGCCGAGTATGCGCCGCTCACCAGGTACGGCCAGCGTGCGCGCCAACTCCACGAGTTCTTCGAGGGTGGCTTCCTGTACGTCCTGGTCAATGCTCACCGTTGTCGCTTTCGAGTCCGTGGGTAGTCAGGGTGTCAGCGGAAAGTTGGCGTAGCCACACTCGGGGCCCGATCACCGAGCAACGCAGTGCGGCAACGTGAGCCGACCTGTCGATGCGCTCGGCAAGGGAACCCGGCTGCGTGGAGTAGTAGGCATACGCGCCGTGGAACGCATCCCCGGCTCCCAGAGTATCGACTACTGCAACGGGCTCGACGTCGACCGATCCCGATGAGCCGTCGGACCACCATTCGACGGGCTCGCCGCCGTGGGTGGTGACGACGGTCCGAACACCGGATGCAACGAGTGCCGCGGCAGTCGTCGTCGTGTCCGAGGTACCGGGAGCGCGAAAGTCGGCCGAGCACACCATGTCCGTGGCGTGTGGGACCAGCTCGCTCATCACCGGTTTCCAGCGACCGGCGTCCACGACCAACGTGGTAACCCGCGCCGCCGCATGTTCCGCGGCGGCGCAGGCGATCAGGGGGTGGTGCCCGTCGACGAGAACGACGTCGGCACCGGCGACGACGGCCTCGAGATCCGCCGGGGGCGAGGCGTCGGAGTTCACGGCGTCGGCCGAGACGACCGACCGGTCACCGGTCGATTCGATCACCGTCACCGCCGAGACCGGCACCGACCTGGTGGAACCCTCGGCCGCGTCGATCACCCTTACACCGAAGGCCGTCAGGTCGGCCTTGACCAGCGCAGCCACCGGGTCGTCGCCGAGGGCGGTGACGAGCACGGCTGTGCCGCCCAACGCGGCGAAGGTGACGGCCGCGTTGGCGGCCGGACCTCCCGCCGCGACGAACTGGGCGCTCGAGGTGATCTTCTGGTTGGGTGCCGGCGCTGCCGACACTCGATGGATGACGTCGAGTGTCGCCAGGCCGACGAAAACTCCGACCGGACGGGTCGATTCAGCGGCCGGCGCGTTCATCGTCGGTCGGCTCCTCCGCGCCGGTCATGAGCGCGACGACCTCGGACATGGTGCGGTTCTTCGGATTCACGACGCCTGCGCGCTTGCCGAGGCGGTGGATGTGAATTCGATCGGCGACCTCGAACACGTGCGGCATGTCGTGGCTGATGAGCACCACGGGTATGCCCCGGTCGCGGATCGTGCGAATCAGATCGATCACCATGCCCGACTCCCGCACACCCAGTGCGGCCGTCGGCTCGTCCATGATGATCACTCCGCGCCCGAACGCCGCCGCGCGTGCAACTGCCACGCCCTGACGCTGACCACCCGAAAGCGTCTCCACTGCCTGATTGACCGACTTGATGCCGATCTTCAGGTCCTGCAGATGCTTCGACGACTCCTCCCGCATCCTCGGCATGTCCAGACGCCGAAAGATACTGCCGCTGATCCCTTTACGCTTGATCTCGCGTCCCAGATAGACGTTCGAGGCGATGTCGAGCGCCGGTATGACGGCCAGGTCCTGATAGACCGTCTCGATGCCGGCCGCGCGTGCGTCACGGGTGTTCTTGAACGACACCGGCGATCCGTTCATCAGGATCTCGCCCGAGTCGGGAATCACGGCACCGGCCAACGCTTTGATGAGACTGGACTTTCCGGCGCCGTTGTCGCCGATCACCGCCAGTACCTCACCGGCCCGCAACTCGAAATCTGCACCGTTGATGGCCGTCACGCTGCCGTAGGTCTTGACCAGACCACGCGCTTCCAGAGCGAGGGGAGCGTTCACTGTGACCTCCTACGGGCGAATTGATCGACGGCCACCGCGACGATGACCAAAATTCCGGTCGCGATGTTCTGGTAGAGACTGTCGACGCCTGCCTGAGTGAGTCCGTTGCGCAGCACACCGACGATCAGTGTCCCGACCAGAGTGCCGATGACGGTGCCGCGGCCACCGAACAGGCTGGTTCCACCGATGACCACCGCGGTGATCGATTCGAGGTTGGCATTCTGATAGGCATTCGGATCGGCATTGGGGATCCGTCCGAGCGCTGCCCACGCCGCGATCGCCGCGATGACTCCCGTGACGATGTACACCGAGAACAGCACGCGACCGGACTTGATGCCGGAGCGATCCGAGGCCTGCGGGCTACCGCCGACCGCGTAAATATGCCTGCCCCAGGAGGTTTGGGACAATGCGTACCACATCACGGCGTACACCAGCAGCATCACCACCACGCCGTAGGTGGTGGAGAAGCTGCCGATCTTGAACGAGGTACCCAACAACGTCAGAGGTCCGCTCGGCACCTGGTAGGTCTCGGAGCCGGCCAGCAATCTGGTGGCGGCCTGAATAGCGGTGAACGTACCGAGTGTGACGATGAACGGTGGCAGTCGCAGAACCGTCACCAATCCGCCGTTGATCGCGCCGAACGCCACGCACACGGCAAGTGTGGACCCCAGTGCGACCACCGGACCGTTCGCGCCGGCCGACTGCGCCATCACGATGGACCCCATCACCGCCACCGCGCCGATCGACAGATCGATACCGGAGGTGAGGATGATCAGCGTCTGGCCGACGGCCAGGATGCCGACGACCACCGATTGCTGCAGGATCAGAGAAACGTTCTGCGGGTTGAGAAACGAGCTCGAGATCGAGCTGAAGACGATGACGGCGATGAGGAGCGCGGCCATCGGCCCGAGCAGGGGTTCACGCAGGATGGTGCCCACGTTGAACCGGCTCGGAGCCTCGGGCTTTGCGGCGGTATCGGTACTCACGAATCACATCCCGGTGTTCGCCGGTACTTCGCGATCAGCCCCAGCAATTCTCTTCGCCCCAAGCGGTGTCCTGCGACTCGAGCCCGTCGACCGGCTTGTCGGTGATGAGCTGTGAGCCGGTGTCGTTGAAGCCACTGGGCTTGGTGCCGTCCTCGGCGAACTTCACCACCGCGTCGACGCCCTCCTCGGCCATCTTCGCCGGGAACTGCATCACCGTCGCGCCGATGATGCCGGACTTGACGTTCTCGACACCGGTGCAGCTGCCGTCGATCGAGCCGATGGTGATCTGATCTGCGCGCCCGGCCGACTGAATCGCCTGGTAAGCGCCGGCCGCTGCCGGCTCGTTGATCGTGTAGAGCGCATTGACGCCCTGGGCACGCTGCAGCAGGTTCTCCATGGCGGTCTGCGCCTTGGTCTGATCGCCGTTGGTGTTCTCCTGACCGACGATTTCCGGCGAACTGTCCGTCAGCCCCATGCCTTCGAGGAAGCCGTCGTGCCGGAAGGTGTCGACCGTTCCACCCGCGGTGCCGTCGAGCATGATGACCTGCGGCGCAGTGGTTCCGAGCGTGGCCTTGACCCACTCGCCCTGGCTCACTCCGGCAGCCTTGTTGTCGGTGGCGAACGTGGCGTCGACCGCGTCCTCGGGATCGGTGGCGGTGTCGAGGGCAATGACGACGACGCCGGCGTCCCGTGCCTTCTTGATCGCGTCGAGGACTCCGGTCGAGGAGTTCGGGGTGATCAGAATTCCCTTCACACCCTGGCCGACGAGGTTCTCGATCGCCGCGACCTGGCCTTCGTTGTCACCGTCGAATGCGCCGGCCAGAGCCACCAGCTCGGCTCCGCTGGAATCCGCCTGCGCTTGCGCTGCCTCGCGCAGCTTCACGAAGTACGGGTTGGAATCCGTCTTGGTGATGAGCCCGACCTTCACGCTGCCCGAATCCGAACCGCTGCAGGCGGTCAGGCCGAATACGAGCGAGCCGGCCATGAGCGCGGTCCCGATCGTCAGCGCGGACTTCCGACGGTGATTGAACATGTGGACTCCCTTGTCCCCGGCCACGCGGTCGCGTCGCTCGATTGCAGGAGCCTATGACCAATACAAGCGCTTGCGCATGCGCTTTCGCGAAACGAACTCGAAGATTTTTTCACCCGACCGGTCAGCCGGTTCGTGACGGTGGTCACGGAAATCCGGTCCGGTCCTCGCCGCCCCCGGTCCTCCGCCGCCTCAGTTCTCCGCCGCCCCAGTTTTCGCAAACGCGCGCGCGTTTGCCATCCGCACGCAAAATAGTGCCCGCGGGGCTGGCGAATCCGCGCGCACCCTCTTTGCCAAGCTTCTCGTGAGTCATTCGAGAAGCTATGGAGGGTTACCGCATGTTGAGTGCTGAATTCACAGGGGAGCAGATTCGGGAGATGGTGTTCGAGTACTGCCGGTTGCCGTATGGGA